>SKQL01000005.1 GCA_007119035.1 Nitriliruptorales bacterium
CGGCGGCCACCTTCTCCTCCAGCACCGCGCCGTTGCGCAACGCCTCGACGGTCTCGTCAGCCACCGCGCGCTCGGCCCTCGGGACCTTTCGACGCTCGAGCAGCTGCGCGCCGGCCTCGAGCTCCAGAGCGAGGTCGCTCTGCCCGTCCGCGTGCTTCTTCCTCAGCCCGTCGAGCCATGTGCCGTAATGGTCGGTCCAACCCGCGACGCTGTACCGCCAGGGCCCCATCCGGTCCACATGGAAGCTGCCGTACCAGCGGTCGTTCGCGTCCAGGCGCAGCGGTGCCTCCCGCCAGCGGCGATCCTCGGGCCCACGGAAGCGGATCACGGCGGCGAGGAGCTCGTGGCCCTCCCGCAGAAGGTCGGCGCCCACGATGACGTCGTCGCCGACGACGGCTTTGGCGGCGTACCGACCGCACTCCACCTGGGGAGTGACATGCTGGATGGCAACGCGATTCTTCATGCTCCCCCGAAGGTCATATCGTGACGTGGCCCGGAAGGCAGGCTACGCCGCTCGGGGAGGCTTGTCAGCGAATGGTGGCGCCCCTGCGCGCGTCACTCGTCGATTCGCTCGATGACGACGGGACCGCCGGGAGCGTTGATGTCGGTCTCGCCCTCGTCCTCCCGCTCGATGGCTGTGGGACCGTCGGGGGCGTCGATGTTGGTCCCTTCCTCGTCGTCGCGTTCCGTGACCTCGGGGCCGCCCGGTGCGTCGACGTCGGTGTGCCCGCTCTCATCGTCCTCCTCGATGCGGTCGATGCGGACGGGCTCGTCGGGCGCTTCGGCCCTCGAGTCGGGAGCGGCCCCGGCCTCTTCTTGCCCGGACGGCTGGTCGTCCTCGTGGCCGGGAGGATCCGCGGGCTCGTCATCCTCGGACGCCTGGCCCTCGGGGTATGGCTGGAGGTCGGGGGGAACGGGGCCGGACGGAGCAGCCGGGGGTGCGCTGATCTCCAGGGTCGGGAACTCGGGCTCGGTCACGTCAGCGGCGGTGAGGGGTGCCGCCTCGCTGCGGTCGGCGCCGTCGTCACCACCTTCCGGCGCGAGAGTGACGCTCGCTGCGCCGATCACGACCACGGCCGCGAGCGTCCCGCTGCTCGAGCGGAGCGCGAGCACCTTGCGGCGCGTGCTCGCATGGTGCCCGATCAGGTCGTGAAGCAGGGCGGCAACTTCCTCCACGTCGAGCTCGAGCGCCTCCGCGAGTACCGACGTGTCGTCCCTTCGCAGCGTCGCGGGGTTGGTCATCGGCTTACCGCGCAGCCGCTTGATCATGCCCAGGTAGCGCTCGAGCGCCGGTGTGGGGTCGTCGGTGTCGGGGATGGCGATGCTCTCCGCGCCCACCCGCAGCTCACCGCTCTCGAGGTCGATGATCAGCGGATCGTGATCCGCAGCGACCTCCTCCATGGGGATACCGTACAGATCGCACAAGCGTTCGACGAGGAAGGGGTCGAGCGACCGTTCTCCGCGCTCGAATGCACGCAGGTCGTTCGAGGTCAGGCCTCTGCGCCGCGCGAGCGACCGCAGTCCCTCTCCCCGGTCACGTCGATGGCGCTGCATGAGCTTGCCGAAGCGCTGGGCGTAACGACGGCTCGACAGCATCTCCCGGGTGACGGGTGCAGCACTGGGAGACGGGGTCATCTGCCCCTCCTCAGGGGAGGCAACGGGGAGCACAAAGAACTAGTCCACTGTACGGAGTCTACTACTCGCTGTAAATGTACTCGCTGTAAATGTCGCTCGTTGCTGACGCGCGATCGGAGCTTGGCGGGATTACTACGCTGCCGACTGCGGAATCGCTGATTGCGGCAAGCTGGCGAGAGTAGGGGAGCAGCTAGCATCCCGAAGGCATCTCTCCCCTATGAGGCCTCATCGGAAGGCAACACCGTGATCAACGCGCTCCGGACCTTCAGGGTCCGCCCCAGCCTGCCACCCGAGCTCGCCGCATTGAGCGAGTTGAGCCAGAACCTGCGCTGGGCCTGGGACCCTCCCACGAGGGCGCTGTTCCGCTGGGCAGACCCGGATCTGTGGGAGGCGACCGGGAAGAACCCGGTGGCGTTGCTCGGTCGGCTGTCCGCCGACCGCACCCGCACGCTCGTGCAGGACGGGGCGTTTCGCACCGAGCTCGGACGGGTCCGCGCGGATCTCGAGCAGTACCTGACCGCGGATCGCTGGGCCCAGGCTCAAGGCGAGGGAGCCCCCTCGGTCGCCTACTTCTCGCCGGAGTTCGTGTTCTCCCACGTGATGCAGACGTATTCAGGTGGGCTCGGCGTGCTCGCCGGCGACCACCTGAAGGCATCGAGCGACCTCGGCATGGACATGGTCGGCGTAGGTCTGCTCTACCGGCACGGCTACTTCCGTCAATTCCTCGACAGCGACGGTTGGCAACGCGAGGAGTATCCGGATCTGAACCCGCATCGGCTGCCGCTCAGTCGCATCGAGCGGGACGGGCAGCCGGTGACCGTCCGGGTTCTCCTCGGCGAGCGTGGTCTCGACTGCCAGATCTGGCGCGCGCAGGTCGGGCGGGTGCCGCTGCTGCTGCTGGACACCGACGTGCCGACCAACGACGCGAGCGACCGCAACGTCACCGACAAGTTGTACGGGGGCGACAACGAGCACCGCCTGCGCCAGGAGATCGTCCTCGGCATCGGCGGCGTCCGGGCGCTCCGGCTCGCGATCGACCTCGGCGAGATCGATGTCCGGCCCGCGGTCTTCCACTCGAACGAGGGCCACGCGGGCTTCCTGCAGTTCGAGCGCATCCGGGAGCACAGGACCGACGGGCTCGACTTCGAGCAGGCCATCGAGGCGGCGCGTGCGTCGGTGCTGTTCACCACGCACACCCCCGTGCCCGCGGGCATCGACAAGTTCCCGCGGGAGTTGATGGACCGCTACTTCACCGAGTTCGCGGGCCAGTGCGGTGTGAGCATGGATCGCCTCATGGCCATCGGCCAGGTCGAGCCCTACGAGAGCCCCGAGTTCAACATGGCGGTGATGGGACTGCGGCTCTCCGCGGCGGCGAACGGCGTCTCCCAGTTGCACGGCAGGGTGGCCCGGGCGATGTTCGCGAGCCTCTGGCCCGACCTCGTCCCGGAGGAGGTCCCCATCACCTCGGTGACCAACGGCGTTCACGCGCCGACATGGATCGGGCCGGAGATGACCGCGGTCTACGACCGCCATCTCGCCCCGGATTGGGCGCACAACACGGAGGCGTGGAGCCGGGTCAGCGAGATCTCCGACAACGAGCTCTGGCGTGCCAGGGGCCGTGCCAGGGAGCGGCTCGTCGGGAACGTGAGGCGCCGGGCCCGCGCACAGCACCAGCGCAGGGGCGAGCCCTCGGGCCAGCTCGCCTGGACCGAGGAGATCTTCGATCCGGAGGCGCTCACGATCGGGTTCGCGCGACGTTTCGCGGAGTACAAGCGGGGCACCATGCTGCTGTCCCAACCCGAGCGGCTGCGGGCCCTGCTCACCGCCCCGGACCGCCCGCTGCAGCTGCTCTTCGCGGGCAAGGCCCACCCCCGTGACGAGGGCGGCAAGGATCTCATCCGTCAGCTCGTGCATTACAGCGCCGACCCCGCCCTTCGGACCCGTGTCGTATTCCTCGAGGACTACGACATGGATATCGCGCGATTGATGTACCAGGGGGTCGACGTCTGGCTCAACAACCCCCGGCGTCCGCACGAGGCGTGCGGCACGAGCGGTCAGAAGGCAGCTCTCAATGGCGCATTGCACTGCTCCACGCTGGATGGCTGGTGGGACGAGATGTTCGACGGCTCGAACGGCTTCGCGATCGGCTCGCCCACGGAGTTCGACGACATCTCCCAGCAGGACGCCGCCGACGCGCAGTCGCTGTTCGACCTGCTCGAGCGCGTCCTCATCCCGAGCTTCTACGACCGGGTCGAGGGGCCCATGCCCAGGCGTTGGCTTGCCATGGTTCGCCGCTCCATGGCGACACTGGGGGCTCCGGTGCTGGCCTCGCGGATGGTGCAGGAGTACTCCACTGAACTGTACGCGCCGCTGGCAGGCCGCTCCCGCAGGCTGCTGGACAACGACCATGAGGCAGCGAAGGAGCTAGCCGCATGGCGTGCACGGGTGACAGCTGCGTGGGGCAGTGTCCACGTCTCCGAGGTCGAGGCCGAGGACAGCGTGGGAGGGATCGGCGAGGAGCGCGATGTCCGGGTCATGGTCGACACGGGTGAGCTCGACGCGGACGACCTCCGTGTGGAGCTGCTCCACGGCCCCGTCGACGCCGATGGCGCGCTGACCGGCTTCGCCGTGGAGACGCTGGCTACCGACGCTTCCCAGCCCGACGGCAGGGTGCGGTACGAAGGGACCCTACGGGCCGACATCGCAGGCGAGTACGGGTTTGCGGTCCGCGTGCTCCCATCGCACCGCGACCTGCTGTCACCGCACGAGCTCGGCCTCGCGGCATGGGCGTCGTGACCGCGGAGATCCAGGGGGCGGTCGGCTACGAGGTCTACCTCCGGTCGTTCGCCGATGCGACGGGGGACGGGGTGGGTGATCTGCACGGCCTGCGTGAGCGCCTCGGGCACCTCGCGTGGCTCGGCGTCGACATTGTCTGGATCACGCCCTGCCATCCCTCCCCGTTGGCCGACCACGGATACGACGTCGCGGACTACCTGGATGTCTCCGGGGAGTACGGAGGCATCGAAGCGCTCGACAGGGTCTTCGAGGCCGCGCACGAGCTCGGCATGCGGGTCCTGCTCGACCTCGTGCCCAATCACACCTCCAACCGACATCCCTGGTTCGAAGCGTCGCGGGCCGACCGGGACAGCCCGTACCGGGACTACTACATATGGCGCGACCCCGCCCCGGGCGGTGGCCCGCCGAACAACTGGGTGAGCCACTTCGGCGGCCCCGCGTGGACGTACGACGAGCACAGCGGCCAGTACTACTGTCACCTCTTCCTCCCCGAGCAACCGGATCTCAACTGGGCGAACGAGGCGGTGTCCGCCGAGTTCGAGGCGATCATCGAGTTCTGGCTCGGCCGGGGCGCGGACGGCTTCCGCATCGACGTCGCCCATGCTCTCGCCAAGCACCCCGAGCTCCCCGATCTCCCACCTGCGGCGGTGCGGGGAGAGGCCGACCCCGACGACCTCATGACGGTGTTCGACCGCTTGGAGCATGTCTACGACTCGAATCGCCCCGAGGTGCTCGAGATCTACCGGCGATGGCGAGAGGTCGCCGACGCCCACAACGGCCTGATCCTCGGTGAGGTGTACCTGCTCGAGAGCGACGCCCTCGCTCCCTACGTCGCCGCCCGCGACGGCTTGCATCTCACGTTCTGGTTCGCTCCGCTGCACCTTCGGGCCGATGACGCGGACGGGTTGCGCCGCGCCCTCGCCGAGGGCTGCTCGATGGCGCCCGGCTCAGTTGCGTGGATCACCTCGAGTCACGACAGCTCCCGGGCGGCGACACGGTTCGGAGGTGGACCGTTGGGACGCGCCCGCGCGCTCGCGGTCGCTGCCCTGCAGTTCGGCCTGCCGGGTGTCGCCTTCCTCTACCAGGGCGAGGAGCTCGGCCTCGAGGACGTGGAGGTCCCACCCGACCGGGCGCAGGACCCCACCGCCACGCGCGCTGGTGCGCCGCATCGTAGTCGTGACGTCGCGCGCACCCCGATGCCGTGGGAACCGGGCGGAGGCCTGGGCTTCACGAGCAGCGAGCGGCCATGGCTGCCGCTGGGGGACCGCGACAGCGCGGATACGGTGGCGGTCCAGCGCGACGATCCAGACGCCCTCCTGCACCGTTACCGGGAGTTGACCGGTGTGCGGCACACCCACCTCATGGATAGCGAGGTCCCCGTCGAGTGGTTGACCAACGAAGGTCCTGTGATCGCCTACCGGCGCGCCAAACTGGTCGTGGCGGCCAATATCGGGGCGGAGGCGCTCAGCTGGCAGCCGCCCGGCAGCGCGCGTCCCCTATGGCGGTCATCTCCACGGCCACCAGCGCCCGAGGGCACACTCGCGCCGGGGGAGGCGGTGTGGTTGGAGCTCCACAACTGACAAGCTAGGCAGGAGGGAAGGGGCCTCGCCCCTGAACACCCGCCAGCGGACCTCGCTGCAGGATCTGAGGAAAGGTAGCCGAGCATGCCAGACGGCCCGTACCAGCTGCTGCCCGACGAGCCCGTCGCCAGCCTTGCGGACTACGAGGCGATGGGAGGGGGCACGGGTCTTGCCAAGGCCCTCGAGGCCGACCCCGACGACGTCATCGCGGAGGTGCGCCGATCGGGCCTGCGCGGCCGGGGGGGCGCGGGCTTCCCCACCGGGGTCAAGTGGCGGGGAGTTGCCGACGCGGCGTCGGAGGACGGCGTGGCCTACATCGCGTGCAACGCCGCGGAGGGTGAGCCCGGCACGTGGAAGGACCGCCCCCTCATGGCCCGCAATCCCTATCAGCTCCTCGAGGGGATGCTGGTCGGCCTTCACACCATCCGAGCGCGCAGGGGCTATATCGCGACCAAGCGGCGCTTCGAGCACGAGCTCGCGCGCCTGACCGATGCGCGCGACGAGATGGTCGCCGCCGGATGGTCGCGGGCCGACGAGCTCGAGATCGTGCCCGGGCCCGACGAGTACCTCTTCGGGGAGGAGAAGGCATTGCTCGAGGTCATCGAGGGACGCCTGCCCCTGCCGCGCCTCGTTCCGCCGTTCCAGGTCGGGCTGTGGGCGACCACGACCGAGCCGAACCCGACGGTCGTCAACAATGTCGAGACGCTCTCGCACCTCACGTGGATACTCGCCTACGGTGCCGACTCCTTCCGGCGCAACGGCACCACCGAGAGCCCGGGGACGATGCTGTTCACCGTCTCGGGGGACGTGCCGAGCGGTGGGGTATTCGAGTTGCCGATGGGCACCTCCCTCAGAACGCTCATCTGCGACGTGGCGGGCGCACGCGCGGAGGACGTCAAGGCGATCTGGTCGGGCGTCTCGAACGTGGTCATAACCCCCGACCTGCTCGATCTGCCCATGGACTTCGACTCCTTCGCAGAGGCGGGTCTCGGCCTGGGCAGCGGCGGCTTCGTGGTGTACGACCAGAGCAGGGACATGGTCCAGGTGACCTATCAGCTGTCGCGCTTCCTGGCCGTCGAGTCGTGTGGGCAGTGCAACGCGTGCAAGCTCGGCAACCTGTTCATGGCCGAGCAGTTCGACAAGCTCGTCCGGGGCGAGGGGACACGAGAGGACATACGAGCCATCAGCCGCCGCACCCTCGATGTGACCGATCAGAACCGCTGCTACCTCCCCGTCGGGGCCGCCCTCGTCGTGCGCAGCGCGCTCGAGACCTTCCCCGAGGAGTTCGAGGCCCGGATCGGGAGCCCCACGCCGGAGGAGGTCAAGGTGCCTGTTCCGAAGATCGTCGACGTCGACGAGGACAAGGGGGAGGTCCTCTTCGACACCGAGTACCACCGCAAGCAGCCGGACTGGTCCTACATCCCGCCCGGCTCGCCGGAATCCACGTCCTGGCCATCATGAGCGAGGAGCCCGCGGTCACCGCCGCTCTCGTCAGCCCTGCCGTGCTCGTCGCCGTGGTGCTGCTGTTCGTGCATGCAGCCGCCTCCGCGCTCCTAACCGTTGTCGTCACGACCGCCGCGGCCGGGTCGGGCCCTCCCGGCGAGGTGAGGGGCGTCGTGGTCTGGGTTCTCGCGGTCGCGATCGCCGCGGGCGCTGTTCGACCGATCCTGCGGCGTGTGCAGCGGCCGACCGTGGTCGGCGTCTTCGCGGGCCTACTCGCCGCGGGCGGCTACGCTGCCCTCGTGGCCGGGCTGTCCGCGCCGGGGGCGCAGACCCCTGCGATGATCCTGCGGATGGTCTCGATGGTGCTGGCGGGCGCGCTCGTGGGGGTGCTCGCGCGCGGGCGGGGCGCACCCACGGCCTGAGCGGGTCAGTGCCCCCGCTCGGAGGCGACGCCTGAGGTCGTCGTCGTGCCCTGGCCGTTGGCCTCGCCGGTGTCAGAGCCCGCCGCCTCCTGATCGGAGCGGAGCTTCGGGTAGGCGATCCGGGGGTGGTAAACACCAACGAGCGTCTCGATGAAGCTCTCCTCGACCGCCTTGAGCTCCCGGAACGTGAGGCTTGCCTCGTCGAGTTGGCCGTCCTCGACCCGGTCGGAGAACAGGCCCTTGACGATCGCCTCGAGGTCGTCGTGGGTGAGGTTCCGGTCGTGCAGTGCCGCGGCCCTGCTCGCGCCCTCGCAGCAGTCTGCGAGCATGAGCACGGCCATCTCCTTGCTCGAGGGCTTGCGGCCCTTGTACCGGTAGTGATCCTCGTCCACCGAAACGTCGCTCGGCACCGCGTTCGCGGCCTGCCGGTAGAAGAAGGCGACGAGGGTCGTGCCGTGGTGGCTCGCGATCCCCTCCACGACCTCCGCGGGGAGCCGGGAGCTCCGTGCCATCTCGATGCCGTCGGTGACGTGGCGCTGGATGATCTCCGCGGACGCCTCCGGGGGGAGGTCGTCGTGGGGATTGGCGACACCGAACTGGTTCTCCACGAAGAAGTAGGGTCGCCTGACCTTTCCGATGTCGTGATAGAGCGCCGCGACGCTGCCGAGAAGGCTGTCCGCATTGATGGCGCGGCAGGCGCGCTCGACCATGGTCGAGACCATGATCGAGTGGTTGTAGCTGCCGAGGGCCTTCTGCTCCAGTTCCCGCAGCAGGGGATGGTTGCGGTCCTGCAGGTCGAGCAGGCTCGTTGCGGTGAGGACGCCGAAAACCGACTCGAGGAAGGGGAGGCTTCCGTTGACGATGACCGCGGTGATGACCCCGTTGAGCAACCCCGCGGCCGCCGCGAGCAGGATCGGGCCCTCGAAGACGGCGGCGAGGGCTGCGGCGAGGACGATGTAGATCAATGTGGACCGCCATGCGGCCTTGCGGAGGTCTCCCCGGGCCGAGAGGCGCGAGACGAGCGGGATGCTCGCGAGCGACGCGAGCGCGGTGAAGACGATCAGGCCGGTCTCGTTCGGAGCGGTGAAGGCCACCAGCGCCGCCATGGGCACCGTGGCGAGGACCCCGGTCGGAGGGTCGAACAGGATGGTCGCGAGCATCGCCACCGCGCCTGCGGGCAGCACGTACATCCATCCCGACATCGGGTTGGGCGCGAGGAGGGAGACGGCCTCGACGCTGACCGCGAAGATCACGAACAGCACGGCGAGCAGGAGCAGCTGGCGGGGTGAGGCCCAGACCCGCTTCCGGTAGGCGCGGAGGTAGAAGGCCACCGCCGCGGTCGCGGCGAGTGCGAGGCCCACCGCCCGCGCAAGCCACTGCCCCGGCGCGGCGCCCTCCAGGCCGCGGGAGCGCAGGGCCTGCATCTGGATCTCGTCGACCTCCTCGCCCGCGGTGACGATCGGGCTGCTTCCCCCGACGAACGAGCGCCGGATCTCGTCCACCTCTGACGCGGCCTCCTCCCTGGCCTGCTCGGTGGCGGCCTCATCGACTCTCACGGTGGGGCGAGCGGTCCCTCGGATGATCGGCGCGACGATCTCCTCCCCGACCCCCTGGGGGAACGTGCGAACCGCCAACTCGCTCGAGAGGCTGCGGTCCACGACCCCGTCGACCTCGTCCTCGGAGATCTCCTCACGTGCGATCTGCTGCGCGATCTCGACGGTGTCGTCGCGCACCTGGTTCAGCTCCTCCTCGGAGAGGGCTACGAGCAGCCGCAGCCCGTCCTGGCCGAGGAAGTCGATGCGGTCGGAGAGGGCGGAGAACTGCTCCTGCCTCGTGGGGGAGCGCCCGTCGTCGCTCGGCTCCCTTGCGGCGGCGACCCTCGCGAACACGTCGCGCACGTCCTGCACCACATCGCGCCGGGCATCCTCGTCGTCGACCAGGACCGGCTCCACCGCGTCCGCGGCCGAGCGGCGCTCGCGCTCGGTGGCCTCGGGGTCGGTGATCTGGATGAGGTCGGGGCTGATGACCGTCCGTGGCGAGGGCTCGCCCTCACGGATCGGCGTGTCCTCGAGGAAGGCGGAGATGCTCATCACCGCGGGGGCGACCGCGATGACGAGGACCAGCGCCGCCAGGCGCTGGAGCCATCCCGTTCCGCTGATCGGTGACAAATGGCGCTCTTCTCAAGCTTGGCGTGATGGGGAGGGGACGCGGAGGTCGGTCAAGGCTGTGGACACCTCCCGGCTTCAGGGTGGTCCAACGAACGTTACACCGAAGCGGTCCGCCGATCCGCGATCTGGGAATTCGTCTGAGCCGCTACATGCCCGCACCGGTCATCCACGCCCGTGCGGTCAGGCCGAACAGGACCAGCCCCGTGAGCGCGAAGACCGTGTAGGGATCATAACGTCCCTCTCTACTCCATTTGTGCGAATAGAAGAGGACGATGACCGGGAAGACGATCCCGTAGAGGATGTGGAAGATGTTGTCGAACCAGTTGGACCCCGCCGGCAGGCGCCCGAGAGCGAGGAGCACGACCCCCACGAGCAACTGGATCATCAGGAGTATCTGCGCGACGGAGACAGCTCGCCAGAAGGTCGGGGTCTCATCGAAGCGCAGGAAGCGCAGGGCGAGCGACCAGCCCCCTACGACAGCCCAGGAGCCGACGATCGCGTAGCCGACCCAGTAGTGGATTAGGGTGAAGGACATAGCGCCTCATGGTAGCGCTAGGCTTCCGGGAATGATCACGCTCTCCTCGGTGGGCGCGGCGCACGGGCTCCGCGTCCTTCTCAGTGACGTCTCCCTCCAGATCGTGGCCGGTCGCCGGATCGGCCTGGTGGGACCCAACGGCGCGGGCAAGACCACCCTCCTGCACATGATCGCAGGCGAGCGGGCCGCCGACGAGGGCGAGGTGAACCGTGCAAAGGGGACACGCGTCGGTTACCTCCGCCAGGACGTCGCGGAGACACGTGGGCGAAGCGTGTTGGACGAGGTCCTCGGTGCCGCCGACGAAGTGCAGGCCCTCGAGCGACGCCTACGCGAGCTCGAGGCCCGTATCGGAGCTGACGACGCGGACGGTGATGCCCTGCTCGAGGAGTACGGCGAGGTCCAGGAGCGCTATGAGCAGCTCGGGGGCTACGAGCTCGAGTCACGCGCCAAGAAGGTGCTGGCGGGACTCGGTTTCGCCGAGGACCAGATGCAACGGGACGTGGGGACCTTCAGCGGGGGCTGGATGATGCGCATCGCGCTCGCGCGACTGCTCCTGTCCGCTCCGGACGTCCTGCTCCTCGACGAGCCCACTAACCACCTCGATCTCGAGAGCGTCGAATGGCTCGAGACATTCCTCGCCTCCTATGAGGGCGCGGTGCTGATCGTGAGCCACGACAGGGACTTCCTCAACGCGACGTGCAACCGGATAGCCGAGCTCGACGGGGGGTCGATCACCGAGTACGTGGGCGACTACGCCTCCTTCGTCGAGCAACGGGAGCTCCGGCTGGAGCAGCTGCGAGCGGCATCGCGCAATCAGCAGCGGAAGATCTCCCAGGAGGAGCGCTTCATCGAGCGGTTCCGCTACAAGGCGTCCAAGGCCAGCCAGGTGCAGAGCCGGATCAAGAAGCTCGAGCGGACGGAGCGCATCGAGGAGCCCGACGACCGGCGCAAGACGATGTCCTTCCGCTTCCCCGAGCCGCCGCGCTCAGGCCGGGACGTGGTACACCTCGAGGGGGTGGCCAAGCATTACGGCGACCACACCGTGTACGAGGGCCTCGATCTCGTCCTGGAGCGTGGCCAGAAGATCGTCCTCGTCGGGCCCAACGGCGCGGGCAAGTCGACGCTGCTCAAGCTCATCGCCGGAGCCGTCGAGGCCGACGGCGGCGAGCTGCGCTACGGCCACAACGTGCGGTTGGCCTACTACACGCAGCACGCCCTGGACCAGCTCGATCCCTCGAAGACCGCGCTCGACGAGGTCGCCGCCACCGTGGAGACGTCGAAGGTCAACCCACGCGGGGTGCTCGGCGCGTTCCTCTTCTCCGGCGAGGACGCGGAGAAGAGCGTCAGCGTGCTGTCGGGCGGTGAGAAGGCCCGGCTGGCGCTCGCGAAGTTGATGGCCGATCCGGCTAACCTGCTGTGCATGGACGAGCCCACCAACCACCTCGACGTCGCGAGCCGGGACATCGTGGAGGACGCGCTCGTCTCCTTTCCCGGGACGGTCGTCCTGATCACCCATGATCGCCACCTGATCCGCTCGGTGGCCGACACCATCATCGAGGTGCGCGATGGCCGGGCGACCGTGCACCCGGGCGACTACGAGAGCTATCTGTACCGCGCCGCGAAGGCGGCGGGCAGCGCTCCTGCGGTAGCGGACGCCTCCCGCCCCGCCGCCGGCGGCTCGGAGAAGCGGGTGGAGGCGGAGAGCCGCAATCGCCGGCACCGGGAGACCAAGGAGCTGCGCAAGCGGCTCGAGCGGGTGACCGATGAGCTCGGTCGTGCGGAGGGGGAGATCGCGGAGCTCAATGCGACCCTCGCCGACCCGACCGTCTACGAGAACCCGGAGCGGGTCAAGGAGCTTCTGGCGCGCCACTCCCACCTCAAGGACCGCTCGTCCGAGCTGATGGGCGAATGGGAGACCCTCGAGACGGCGCTGGAGGAGGCCACGAGCAAGGCTGCCTCCTAGCACCACCGTCTCGAGCGCCGCGGTGGCATCCTGGCCAGCATGAACCCCGCTTTCGGCTCGCCGCGCTTCGGTGGCGGCAGCCCGATGCTCCCCGGCATCGGCCGCGTCGCTCACGGTCAGGAGCTGCCGGCGGGGACGAAGCTGCCCAAGGGGCTGGTCAAGCGCGTCTGGCGCGAGTTCGCGCGGCCCTACCGCGGACGCCTCATCTGGCTTCTCGTCGCGATTGCGGGGGCAAGCGCGTTGACGGTGGCCCCCGCGCGGGTCATCGGTGAGATCGTTGATGTGATCGAGGGCTCGGGCCTCCAGGAGGGGGCCGCAGGACGCCTGGACGTGCTCGTCGTCATCCTCGTGGTCATCGCCCTCGGCGCCGCGGCCTTCTCCCTCTGGCAGCGCTACCTCTCCTCCTGGATCGGGGAGCGGCTCATCTACGACCTGCGCCGACAGGTGTTCGACCACGTGCAGCGCATGCCCGTGGCCTTCTTCACCCGGACACAGACGGGCGCGCTCATCAGCCGCCTCAACAACGACGTCATCGGCGCCCAGCGCGCGTTGACGGGGACCTTCGGGACGCTGGCCGCGAACGTGGTGCAGACCGTGGTGGCGGTCGGGTTGATGCTGCGCATCAGCCCGATGCTCACTTTGCTCGTGCTGAGCGTGCTCCCCGTGTTCGTCGTGATCGCCCGGTACGTGGGCGCGAAGCTGCAGGAGCTCACCCGGCAGTCGATGGAGCTGAACGCGGAGATGAGCACGCAGATGACGGAGCGGCTCAACGTCGCGGGCGCACTCCTCGTCAAGCTCTTCGGCCGCCCCGGCCAGGAGGCCGAGGCATTCGCCGACGACGCGCGTGCGGTCGCAGACATCGGCGTGCGCACGGCGGTGGTGGGGCGGCTGTTCTTCGCGACGCTCACGTTGCTCGGCGCGCTCGGGACCGCGCTTGCGTACTGGGTCGGGGGTCGGGGGGTGCTGGGCGGTACGTTCACCGCGGGGCAGGTGGTCGAGTTCGGCATTCTCGTGACCGCCGCCTACGCGCCCCTGGCCGCGTTGTCGAACGCGCCCGTGGAGATCCTGACCGCCCTCGTGAGCTTCGACCGGGTCTTCGAGATACTCGACCTGCGTCGGCCCATCGACGACGGCGACACGGTGCTCGGTTCCGAGGAGCCGCTGCGTGGGGAGGTCGCCTTCGAGGGCGTCTCCTTCGCCTACCCATCGGCCGCCGACTCCTCACTCGCCTCCCTGGAGCGGGGCTTCTCACAAGTCCTCGACGCCGAGCGGGGCCCACCTGTCCTCACCGATGTCTCGTTCGTCGTCGGCGCGGGCGAGACGGTGGCGCTCGTAGGCCCCTCGGGCTCGGGGAAGACGACGATCTGCAACCTCGTCCCTCGCCTGTACGACGCCGACGAGGGCCGCGTGCGCGTCGACGGGCACGACGTGCGCAACCTCACACTCCCGAGCCTTGCCGCCGCGATCGGGGTGGTTACCCAGGACGCCCACCTGTTCCACGACACCGTCTACGAGAACCTGCGCTACGCGAAGCCGGAGGCGACCGATGCGGAGATCGAGGCCGCCTGCCGGGCGGCGCAGATACATGACGTCATCGAGGGGCTGCCCCAGGGCTACGAGACGCTGGTCGGGGAGCGGGGCTACCGGATGTCGGGAGGCGAGAAGCAGCGGATCGCGCTTGCGAGGGTCTTCCTGAAGGACCCGTGCATCGTCGTCCTCGACGAGGCCACCGCGCACCTCGACAGCGAGTCCGAGGCCGCGGTCCAGCGGGCGCTCGGCAAGGCTCTCGCCGGCAGGACCTCCCTGGTGATCGCCCACCGGCTGTCCACTGTGGTGGGCGCGGACCGGATCCTCGTGATCGACGGGGGCAGGATCGTGCAGCGCGGTCGCCACGAGGAGCTGGTCCGCGCAGAGGGCCTCTACGCGGAGTTGTACCGCACCCAGTTCGCCCAGGGCGCGCAAGCTCAAGGATGAGGCACGGGGTCCCACGTCCACGGTCCTGTGCCCGGGTGGAGGAACGTCCGATGTGTCGTTAGACTTCCTGGTGCACGAGCGACGGCGCTCCGCGGATTCGCGGGCGCCGTTTTTTCGTCCCAGACCAGATGTCCCAGCTGGAGCCGCACATGACAGTCGACCTCTCCGACGTCCGCTACGACCGCGATGCCTGTGGGATCGGCTTCGTCGCCGAGTCCGACGGGCACCCGAGCCACCGCATCCTCGGCGCGGCACTCGAAGGGTTGTGTGGGGTGCGCCACCGTGGCGCGGTGGCGGCGGACGCGAAGACCGGAGACGGCGCGGGCCTGCTTCTGCCTCTGCCACGCCGATTCCTCGCGGCGGACCTCGACGCGCGCGGCGTGGCCGTGGACCCCGATCGCCTCGGTGTGGCGATGTGCTTCCTCGATCCCTACGAGGTGGAGCAGGCGGCGGGACGTGAGCACGTCGAGGCGGGGCTCGCCACGCAGGGGCTGGAGTTGCTCGCGTGGCGCGAGGTGCCGGTGGATCCCGGTGCGCTCGGGGACGAGGCACGGGCCTGCATGCCCGCTATCGACCAGGCCCTCTACACGTGGAGCGCGGACCTCGACGGCGATGC
The DNA here is from genome assembly GCA_007119035.1 of Nitriliruptorales bacterium. Lineage (GTDB taxonomy): Bacteria > Actinomycetota > Nitriliruptoria > Euzebyales > Egibacteraceae > SKQL01. The sequence continues at coordinate 15,133 of SKQL01000005.1, forward strand.
GGTGGAGCGCCGGTCCTACCTCGCGCGTCGCCACGCGGAGAATGGCTGCCGGGAGTCCTCCACGCGCGCCTACTTCCCCTCGTGGAGCGGGCGGACCGTCACGTACAAGGCGATGAGCGCGGCCGACCAGCTCGCGGCGTTCTACCCCGACCTCGTGGACAGCACATTCGAGGCGTGGTTCGGGATCTTCCACCAGCGCTACTCGACCAACACCCTGCCGACTTGGGAGCGTGCGCAGCCGTTCCGTCACCTCTGCCACAACGGCGAGATCAACACGATCGCGGGCAACGAGAACCTCATGCGCGCGCGCACGGGCCGCCTCGGCGCGGACTGGCCGGAGCTCGGGCCCGCGGGTGAGAAGCTGTTGGAGCCGCTGATCGACGCAGGGGACTCCGACTCCGCCAAGCTCGACTCCGTGCTCGAGCTGCTGCTGCGGGGAGGTCGCAGCCTCGATCACGCCATGGCGATGCTCGTCCCGCAGGTGTGGGAGGGCAGGCGTGACCTGCATCCCGCCGTGCGCGACTTCTACCGGTATCACGCGGCCCTCGTGGAGCCATGGGACGGCCCGGCGGGCCTCGTGTACACCGACGGCGAGCGCATCGCGGCGAGCCTCGATCGCAACGGGTTGCGTCCCATGCGCTACGCGGTGTGCTCGGACGGGCTTGTGGTGGCCTCCAGCGAGGTCGGCGCCGTACGCACCGCGGGGCACGGGCAGGTGCGTCGCGAGCGTCTCGGGCCGGGGCAGATGCTCGTCATCGACCCGGCTGGGGGAGGGCTCGTGGAGGACGCCGCGGCCAAGCGGCGCCTGGGCCGGCGGCGCCCCTACGGTGAGTGGTTGCAGACGCATCAGCGAGGCATCGACCGCGGGATGCCTGTCGACGAGGGGCCCGCAAGCGACCTGCTCGCACGCCAGGTGGTCGCGGCCTTCACCAAGGAGGAGCAGACCTCCGTGCTCCGGCCGCTCGCAAGCGATGGCAAGGAGCCCGTCTCCTCCATGGGCGACGACACGCCCCTCGCGCTGCTGTCCCCGCTCCGGCGCCCTGTCTACACCCACCTGAAGCAACGTTTCGCGCAGGTCACCAACCCCCCGATCGACCACCTCCGCGAGTGGCAGGTGATGAGCCTGCGAACTCAGCTCGGGCCACGGCACCCGATCCTCTCCGAGGAGCCCGAGGCCGCGCGGCTCGTGGAGCTCGATGGCTTCCTCCTCTACCCGCAGGGCCTGCAGAACCTGATGATCGATCCCCCGATCGACTTGGACGCGGCGGGGCTCGATGCGACGTTCGCGGTGGCTGACGGGCCTGACGGGCTGCCCACCCGGCTCGCCAGGTTGGGCGACGAGGCCGTCGACGCGGTCCGCGGGGGAACGGGGCTGCTCGTCATCAGCGATCGCAGCGTCGACTCGGAGCGCGCCCCCATACCCGCGCTGCTTGCGGTCGGGGCCGTGCACCATCGTCTCGTCGCCGCGGGACTGCGCACCCAGGCGAGCATCGTCGCGGAGACCGACGACGCGCGTGAGACCCACACGTTCGCCACGCTGCTCGGCTATGGGGCCGACGCCATCTGCCCGCGGCTCGCCCTCGAGACGATCGCGGAGCTCGCGGACAACGGGCGCCTCGGTCGAGACAGCGGCTCCGCGGGGGAGGCCCAGGAGGCGTTCTTCCACGCGGTCGCGGACGGCGTGCTGAAGATCATGTCGAAGATGGGGATCTCCACGCTCTACTCCTACCGCTCCGCCCAGATCTTCGAGGCGATCGGGCTCGGCGGCGACGTGATCGACACCTGCTTGTCTGGCACGCCATCGGAGCTCGGTGGCATTGGGCTGATCGAGCTCGGCGAGGATGTGCTCGCCCGCCACGGGCTCGCGTTCGGCGAGGAGCCGGCGCTCGCGAGCCCGGGCTTCTACAAGTTCCGCAAGAACGGCGAGTACCACGTCAACAACCCCGAGACGATCGGTGCCCTGCACCGCACGGTCGGCCTCGAGGGTGACCTCGATCCTCTCACGGGAGAGCAGGGCGCCGAGCTCACCGCCGCTCACCTGCTTGCCCGCGCCACCACCGAGGGGCGCGCCGACCTCTACGCGGAGTTCTCGCGCCTCGTCGACGAGCGACCGGCCACCGCACCGCGTGACCTGATCGAGACGGTCACCGATCGCACGCCCAAGGACCTCGACGAGGTCGAGCCCGCCACCGCGATCTGTCAGCGCTTCTTCACCGGTGCCATGTCACTCGGCGCGCTGAGTCCCGAGTCCCACGAGGACCTCGCGATCGCCATGAACCTCATCGGCGGCATGTCCAACACCGGCGAGGGCGGCGAGGACCCGAAGCGGTTCGCTACGCGGGGCACCGGCCGGGATCGCAATTCCAGGGCCAAGCAGGTGGCCTCGGGCCGGTTCGGCGTCACCCCGCAGTACCTCGCCTACGCGGACGAGCTCCAGATCAAGATGGCGCAGGGGTCGAAGCCGGGGGAGGGAGGCCACCTGCCGGGGCACAAGGTCTCCGATCTGATCGCGAAGCTGCGCCACACCCAACCCGGGGTGGCATTGATCAGCCCGCCGCCGCATCACGACATCTACTCCATCGAGGACCTCGCCCAACTCATCTACGACCTCAAGCAGGTCAATCCGTACACGAGCGTCAACGTCAAGCTCGTCGCCTCGGACGGTGTGGGCGTTGTCGCGGCAGGCGTGGTCAAAGGGCTGGCCGACGCGGTCCAGATCGCGGGCGCGGACGGGGGCACGGGCGCGTCACCGCTGTCCTCGATCAAGCACGCGGGCCTGCCGTGGGAGATGGGCCTCGCGGACACGCAGCAGACGCTCGTGGCCAACGGGCTGCGTGGTCGCGTCCGCCTTCAGGCCGACGGCGGCATGCGAACGGGTCGGGACGTCCTCATGGCCGCGCTCCTCGGCGCCGACGAGTACGGGTTCGGGACGATCGCGCTCATCGCACAGGGCTGCATCATGGCGCGCGCATGTCACCGCGATACGTGCCCCGTGGGCATCACGACCCAGCGGCCGGACCTTCGTGCGAAGTACGCGGGCACCCCTGAGATGGTCGCCGCGTACCTGCTGTTCGTGGCCGAGGAGGTGCGCCAGAGGCTCGCTGCGTTGGGGCTGTGCTCGCTCGACGAGGCCATCGGCCGTGTCGAGTTGTTGCGCCCCAAGGACCTCGACCCCGACGCGCGCCCGGCCAAGCTCGACGTGCGGCCGTTGCTCGAGCCACCGCAACCGTACTCGGACGGGCCTCCCGTCCTGCGCTATGTGGAGTCGCTGCCCATCCAGGCTCCCCGGTCGCCGCTCGGTGACCAGGTCTTCGACGAGGCCTTCCCCTCGTTGTTCGATGGGACCATGCTCAACCTCAAGTACGACATCCGTAACGTGGACAGGACCGTAGGTGCACGTCTCGGCGGCGCGGTCGGTCTCGAGTTCGGTGACGCGGACGGGAATCCACCGCGGCCCATCGGCAGCGCGAGCGTGCGCTTCGCGGGGGAGGCGGGCCAGAGCTTCGGGGCATTCCTGTCGCCGGGGGTCGAGTTCATACTCACCGGCGAGGCCAACGACTACGTCGGCAAGGGGATGGGCGGCGGACGCATCGTCGTGCGTCCGCCCGACGACGACGCGGGCAATCCCGTGCTGGTGGGCAACACCGTGCTCTACGGCGCGACCGCGGGTGCGTTGTTCGTCGCAGGCAGAGCGGGGGAGCGGTTCGCGGTGCGCAACTCGGGGGCCGACGCCGTCTGCGAAGGCACGGGTGACCATGCGTGCGAGTACATGACAGGCGGCACGGTCGTGATCCTCGGTCCGACCGGCTTCAATCTCGGCGCGGGGATGACGGGTGGTGAGTGCTTCGTGCTGGACCGCGGCTCCGAGATCCTCGGGCGGCTCAACGGCCAACTCGTCGACGGACGCCGCGCGGAGGGGGGCGAGCTCCTCCGTGTGCGGACGATCGTGGAGCGCCATGTCGAGCTGACGGGGTCGACCTTCGGCCAGTCGATCCTCGACGAGTGGGAGCAGCGTTCGGGCCACTTCTGGCGGGTCGCCCCGCGGGGGGAGATGGGCCGTGTCGAGACCTCCAGCGAAGGGACGGTCGGCGCTCCCGCCTGAGGCCGGGAAGATAGCCGCGCGCCGCGGTGTTGGACGAAGCGGCCCCGATCTCAGGAGTACTTGTGCCAGCCGTGACCATCTACTGGCGTCCGATGTGCGGGTACTGCATGACGCTCAAGCAGGAGCTCGAGTCCCATGGCGTCGATTTCTCGAGCGTGAACATCTGGTCCGACCGCGGGCAGGCGGAGGTCGTCAAGGAGGCCAACGGCGGCGACGAGTTGGTCCCGACGGTGCGGGTGGGCGACGCCTTCCTCGGCAATCCCTCCGTGGAAGAGGTCCTGAGCGCACTCGCCCGGTGACCTCCCCCGCTCTCAGCCCCGGTGCACCATCGTGGCCGTGGCCTGCTCCGCAGCGAGCACCACGACCTCGGTGACCTGCACATTCGGTGGCCGATCCGCGACCCACGTCACCGTCTCGGCGATATCCTCCGCGGTCAACGGGTCGATGCCCTCATAGACCTTGTTCACCTTGTCCGTGTCGCCTTCGAACCGGACCACGGAGAACTCGGTCTCGACCAGGCCCGGGTCGACGGTCGACACCTTCACCCCGGTGCCGAGCAGGTCCATGCGCAGCCCTCTCGTGATGCGGTCGACGGCCGCCTTCGACGCGCAGTACACCGCTCCGCCCGGATAGGTGTCACGACCCGCGATCGAGCCGATGTTGACGACGTGGCCCGAGCCGCGCGCCACCATCCCCGGAACGACGGTACGGGTGACGTTGAGCAGGCCCGTGACGTTCGTGTCGATCATGCGGTCCCAGTGATCGAAGTCGCCTTCCTGCAGGGGGCCCTTGCCGGCCGCGAGGCCCGCGTTGTTCACGAGGACGTCCACCTGATCGAACGGGGCCAGCTGCTCCGTCACGGCCTCGCGATCCCGGACGTCGAGCTCGAGAACGGTCACCTCGGCATCGAGTTCGCCCGCAAGCTGCTCCAGGCGCTCACCGCGTCGGGCGCACAGGACGAGATTCGCCCCGCGCGCGGCGAACGAGTGGGCACACGCCTGGCCTATGCCGCTCGAAGCTCCCGTGACGAGCACTGTCGCGTCGACGAGCATCCATTCACCTTTCCTCAGTAGGCCCGCAGTCTTACATGCCCGCGGAGCAGACGCGGCATTAGCCTGGTCGATCATGGAAGTGCTTCTCCTCGGCCATCCCAAGAGCAAGACGTCGCGCAAGGCGCAGCGCTTCTTCTCGGACCGTCGCGTTCCCGTGCACGATCGGGATCTGCGCAAGCGGGCGGCCTCACCACGGGAGCTCAATCGGTGGATCCAGCGCTTCGGTGTGGACGGTGTGCTCGACACGAGCGCCACCACGTACGACGAGCAGGGACTGCGGTACCTGAGTGCGGACCCCGACGAGTGGGTGGACCGATTCGCCGCCGACCCCTTGCTCCTGCGCTTGCCCCTCGTTCGCTACGGTGAGATGCTCGCGGTCGGTGACGACCCCGATCGCTGGCAGGAGATCGCGGACGCGTCCCAGGAGGAGTAGCAGGGAGCCCGACAGTGCCGGAGGTGATCTCGGTGGAGTTGCACCACATCGGTCTCGTCCCGAGCGATCCCGAGCACTTGGGGCGGGTCCTGCTAGAGATCGTGGGCGCCAGTGAGCTCCCGCGATCCGACGGGCACCGTGACTTCGCCCTCGGCAGGACCGTGCTCAGGCTGCATGATGCTGCCCTCGAGGAGGTCCCCGAGGATGGGCGGCCCCTGCGCTACCTGGCGTTGAGGGCCCCTGACCTGGGGGAGGTCACGGCAAGGGTCGAAGCGGCCGGCCTCGACGCCGCAAAGGGCCGTGGGCGGGATGGGCGGGGGGAGATCCTCCTCCGGCCGGAGCAATGGGGCGGAATCCCCCTGGTGGTGACCGACTCGGCGTTGCCGGGCGGTGATCCGGGCACCGCGGGGGAGAGGCCGACGAGCGGCAGGAAGGTCGACCACGTGGGGGTCGCCTGCGAGGACCTTCAACTCGTCCGGGACCGTTTCTGCGGCACCTTGGGGCTCCTCAAGGAGAGCGAGGAGACCGATACGGAGATGCTCGTGCCGGTGGAGCAGTTCACGAGCGACAAGTACGGGTCCTGGATGGCCACGCAGAGACGCAAAGCCTCGACTTCGGCGATCCGGGCGTTGTTCGTGACGCTCTCCGACCTGGAGCTCGAGTTCCTCGAGGACGCCGATCCCGACGGTGGGCCGACTGCCGGGGCAGCCGCCGCGTCGGAGGGCACCGAGGCCCCCCGAGGGGGCTCCCAAGGGGCGGACAGCCGGGTGATCAGTCGGCACATCGAGCGCTTCGGCCCCGGATTGGCACATCTCGCGGTCGCCGTCCCTGACGTGGACACGGCCTTGCGGCAGGCGCATGAGGCGGGGGCGGAGCTCGTCGACAGCCAGGGACGCGGCGGTGCGCGCAGGAGCCAGATCGGCTTCTTGCACCCCAGGTCGACCGGGAAGCTCCTCATCCACTTCGTCGAGCACCCCGAGAGATGGTGAGCGGTCGAGTCCCGCCTGCTGGTTGGCGGCCTCGCTCGCGGGGCGTCATCATGAGCCGGACGCGCGCCCGGAGCGGTGCGTGCAGCATCCGCCCTCGGCCCGTCTCGGAGATGAAATGGTCGACATCGAAACGCTCGTGCCGGCAGGGCCCCTCGAAGGGTTCCTCGATCGAGCCCTGCCCGACACCCGCGGGGCTCCCGTGCGGATCCGCAAGATCGGCGCGGGCAGGTCGAACCTCACCTTCGAGGTTCGCCGGGGCGACCGCCGGATGGTGCTGCGCCGACCCCCGATGGGCGACCTGCCGCAGACCGCGCATGACATGATGCGGGAGCACCGGGTCCTTGACGCGCTCGCGGAGTCGTCGGTGCGGGCGCCACGGCCCCTCGTCGCATGCGCGGACGAGTCGATCATCGGGGTGCCGTTCTACCTTATGGAGCAGGTGGATGGTGAGGTGATCCGGGAGAGGATCCCTTCGAGCTTTGACACCGCCGCGCGCACGCGGATCGGCCACGAGATGGTGGATGCGCTCGCGGAGCTCCACCTGTGCGACTACCACGCGGTGGGTCTGGGCGACTTCGGCAAGCCCGAGGGCTACACCGCGCGGCAGGTCAAGCGGTGGGCGGGGCAGTGGGAGGTCATGGCCACCCGCGAGATCGACGACATCGAGGAGGTGCGGGAGTGGCTGCACGCGAACGTCCCGACCGACTCCCCGCATTCGATCGTCCACGGCGACTACCGCCTCGACAACGTGGTCTTCGCAGGCCCCCCCGACGTGCGCCTCGTGTCGATCCTCGACTGGGAGATGTCGACGCTGGGTGACCCCCTCGCCGACCTCGGCTACCTGCTCCTGTTCTGGCCGGAGGCGGGGGAGAGGCAGATCGCGGGGCTCGAGCAGCCCACGAGCGAGCCCGGATTCTCCACGCGGAGCGAACTGCTCGACCGCTACGAGCGAGCCACGGGCTTCGACGTGGGCAACGTGAGCTTCTATCGCACGCTCGCGATGTGGAAGCTCGCCATCCTGACGGAGGGGCTCTACAAGCGTTACCTCGCCGGAAAGGCGGACAGCGACTGGTTCGCGATCCTCGAGACGGCCGTGCCCGAGATGGCCGCGACAGCTCGGTCCTGGTGTGGGTAAGGCCCTGCTCGTCGACTTCGGTGGTGTGCTCACCACGCCGGTGGCTCCCGCTTTCAGGACGTTCTGCGTCGAGCACGAGATACCACCGGGAGTGCTCAAGGCGTTGTTCGTCGAGGCCTATGCCGATCCGTCGGGCACGGGCAGCACCTTGATCGCCGAGGTCGAGACGGGTCGCATCTCGACCGCCTCCTTCAACGCGCGCCTGGCTGCCGCGCTGCAAGAGCACACGGGCCGAACGATCCCCGAAAACGGGCTGATCCAGGGCATCGTGTCGCGTTTGGACCTCGACGACGCGATGCTACGAGCGGTGTCGTCGTGCCGTGCACAGGGGGTGCGGGTGGCACTGGTCTCGAACAGCCTCGGCGACGACCGCGCCTCCACCGGGTACCCCGATGGTCTCGAGTCGCTGTTCGATGCCGTGGTGATCTCCGGGGAGGTCGGGGTCCGCAAGCCACACCCCGCGATCTTCGAGCTCGCCGCCGGGCGCCTCGACGTGGATCCGCACGCGTGTGTGCTCGTCGACGACGTCGAGTCCCACGTGAGGGCCGCCGAGCGACTCGGCATCACTGGCGTCGTCCATAAGGAGCGCGCGGAGACGATCGCTGCCCTCGAGAGCCTGCTCGAGGTGCGAATCGAGGTGTGAAGCCGCCCAAACGGGGCTGGCTGCTTGCGATTGGCGCGCGAAACGTGCAACGTACCGGGAGTAGTTGCGGTGGTGGCAGGCTGTTGGGGGTCCGATGCAGGTCGCGCAACGCAATCTGAGCTCGCCACCGTCGCCACGTCAGATCACCCGAATGAGGAGTCGCTGTGAATAAGTCCCAGCTCATTGACGCTGCCGCCGACAAGTCAGACGTCAGCAAGTCGGATGTCGCTGCCACGCTCGACGCCCTGATCGACAGCATCACCGAGTCCGTGGCTCGCGGGGAGAAGGTGTCCCTCACCGGTTTCGGGACCTTCGAGCGCCGGGAGCGTGCCGCCCGCACCGGCCGTAACCCCCAGACGGGCGCGGAGATCAAGGTCGCGGCATCGAAGGCCCCCGCCTTCAAGGCGGGCAAGGCCTTCAAGGACGCAGTGGACAAGTAGGCGCACCGCACGCACGAGCGCCCGGCCACCGACGCGGTGGCCGGGCGCTCATGCCTGCCCTCTGCGAGCCGCGCACGCCCACGAGTCGCGTGTCGCCCGCCTACGCGAGATGCAGGTGACGCATCAGGTCGTCGGGCTCGTGCACGAGGCCCGTCACGAACGGGCCGAAGTCGGCGTAGCGCGCGCTCGCCTCGTCGAAGCGCATCTCGTAGACGACGTCACGAATGGCCTTCGGATCGTTCGCGAAGAGGGTGACGGCCCACTCCCAGTCGTCGAGGCCTACCGAGCCGGTGACGAGCTGGGTGACCTGCCCTCGGTACTGACGCCCCACTTCGGCGTGGCCCGCCATGATCCGCTTGCGCTCCTCGAAGCCGAGCAGGTACCAGTTGCCATCGGCTTCGCGTCGCTTGGACATCGGGTAGAAGCTCACGACCTGGCGTCGCGGAAGCTGCGGGTGCAGCCGGTGCCCCACGTATGTGGCGATGCGCTGGGAGAACGTGGACACCGCCTCTTCGAGGGCGGCGGAGCCCTCGGAGTGGCCCTCCTCCTCGATGAGGCGGCGTCGTTCGTCCTCCTCGGTCGGGACGTACTCGCTGCTCTCGGTGAGCGAGAGGTAGCTGGCCGCGGGCAGTAACGCCTGGCCGAGGGGGGACCCCGCCAACTCGATGGAGAGGCCGTCGAGGGCGGCCAGGTCGGGTCCTACCGCCATCAGCCCGAAATCGGCTTTCTGCCCGAGGACGGTGAAGGCGAGGACCTGGTAGTCCTCGCGGTCGTCGAAAGCGCTGATGCGGGCAGCGAAGTCCTTCGCAGCCCCTTCCGCCCCTTCGAGCAGCTCTCTGCGGACATGGAAGAACAGGTGCAGGACGCCCCAGCCCTCGCTGGCGGTTACGGACGGCACGTTGGGGTCTCCTCCGGCTCGGCGGTAATGGCTGTTCCCCAGGGTACGTGGCGTCGAGGCCGCGGAGCGAGGACACGGTAGCGCCAAGCCCTCATGACGCTAGGGCACCGTGGGTAAACTTTCGCGAAGGCACACTCGTGCAGCGAGGAGGAGCCATGGCGATCACCGAGACATCCGGACCGACCCCGGTCGAGGTTCCCGCGGAGCGCAACCTCACGAGCATCGTCTGGGAGCGGGCGGATGCGGGGGACCACCGCCAGGCTGTGCGCTACCTCGCCGACGGCGGGTGGCACGGGTACACGTGGGTCGAGCTCGGGGCCCGGATCGAAGCGGTGGCCGCGGGGCTCATGAGCCTCGGGATCGAGAAGGGCGACCGGGTCGTGCTGCTGAGCCCCACCCGGGTGGAGTGGACCATCGCGGACTTCGCCGTACTGGCGGCCGGCGGGGTGGTCGTCCCCCTGTACGAGACCTCCTCGGTGGATCAGTGCGCGTGGGTGCTGTCCAACTCGGGGGCCAAGGCCGCGTTCGCCGCGACGCCTGATCTCGCGAAGACCCTGGACGCGGCACGTGAGCAGGCTCCGAGCCTCGGCGAGGTGTTCGTCTTCGACGACAACGGCCTCGACACTGTCGCCGACGGTGCGACCGACGCCGATCGCGCGCAGGTCCGTGAGCGGGCCGCGTCGGTGGGCGGCCAGGATCTCTTCTCGTTGATCTACACCTCAGGGACCACAGGGAACCCCAAGGGCTGCAAGCTCACGCACCACAACATGCTGTGGACGGTCGCGCAGTCCATCACGGTGCTGCAGCGCATCCTGCGTGAGGAGGACTCCACCCTCCTCTTCCTGCCTCTCGCCCACGTGTTCGCCCGCGAGATCCAGTTCATGGTGCTCGAGGAGAACGTCACCCTCGGCTACTCGCGTGGGATCGACCACCTCTCCGAGGACCTCAATTCCTTCCGTCCCACCTTCCTGCTCAGCGTGCCCCGGGTGTTTGAGAAGCTCTTCAACGGCGCCCAACGAAAGGCGACCGGGGCCAAGGCGAAGATCTTCGATCTCGCGGTCAGCGCGGGGCGTCAGTGGTCGGAGGCGGTTGATGCGGGGAAGAGCCCGTCTCTGCTCACGAGCCTCAAGCACGGCATCTCCGACAAGCTCGTGTACTCGAAGCTCCGGGCGGCGATGGGGGGGCGGGTCGCCACCTGCGTCTCCGGCGGCGCACCGCTCGCTCCACATCTCGCCCATTTCTTCCATGCCGCGGGCATCACGATCCTCGAGGGCTACGGTCTCACGGAGACCACTGCGCCCGCTACCGTCAACGCGCCGGACGCCCTTCGGATCGGGACGGTCGGCAAGCCGCTGCCCGGCGTCGAGATCCGCACCACCGAGGACGGCGAGATCCTCATCCGCGGTGGCAACGTCTTCGAGGGGTACTACGAGAACGAGGAGGCCACGAAGGAGGTGCTGACCGACGACGGTTGGCTCTACTGCGGCGACCTCGGGGAGATCGACTCCGACGGGTTCCTCACCATCACCGGGCGCAAGAAGGAGATCATCGTCACTGCGGGAGGCAAGAACGTCGCTCCCGCGACCTTAGAGGAGCGCCTGAAGTCCAATCGCCTCATTTCGCAGGCGATGGTGGTCGGTGACAACCGTCCGTTCATCGGGGCCCTCATCACGCTCGACGCCGACGAGCTTCCCGCCTTCGCGTCGGAGCAAGGCCTGGACGGCTCGACTTCCGACGAGCTCTCGGAGCACGCCGAGGTCCGCGCCGAGGTGGATCGTGCGGTGGCGCACGCCAACGAGGCCGTCTCGCAGCCGGAGTCGATTCGCAGCTACCGGATCCTGCCGCGTGATCTCGCAGAGGACTACGAGGAGCTGACGCCCACCCTCAAGCTGAGGCGCCGCAACGTCGCGGAGAACTTCGCCGACGAGATCGATCGCCTCTACACGAGGTGATGCTTGGCCGCTGGGGCTCTCCCGCGCCGGCCACGAGGCGTGACCGATAGCATTGGGGCGTGACCGAGCGCATCCCCACCCGCGTCTGCTACCGGCACCCGGACCGGGAGACCCGGCTCGGATGCTCGTCCTGTGGGCGCCCCATATGCGTGGAGTGCTCGCACCGGGCGTCGGTCGGCCAACTCTGCCCCGACTGCGTGGCCGAGCGTGGCACCCAGCGCGTGGTCGGTCGAGAGCAGATAGGCGGGAACGCACCGGGCCGCACCCCGGTCTCGATGACGATACTCGGGCTGTGTGTCGCCGTCTTCGTCGTCGGCTTCCTCTCGACGGAGCTGCGCAACCTGCTGTTCACGTACGGTGCGCAGTTCAATCGGGGCGTCGCGGCGGGAGAGCTCTACCGCCTTCTCAGCGCCGCCTTCCTCCACGCCGACATCGCGCACATCATGTTCAACATGTTGGCCCTCTACATCTTCGGGCCGCAGTTGGAGCGCCAGGCGGGGGGACCCGCGTTCGCGGCGCTCTACCTCGGTAGCGCGCTCGCGGGAGGCGCCGCGTTCTACCTGTTCGACCCGACGGGGGCGGGGGTGGCGGTGGGCGCATCAGGCGCCATCTTCGGCCTCTTCGGCGCCTGGCTGGCTGCGGCGTACCGCAGTCGGCACACCGCGTGGGGCCAGTCCGGCTTTCGGCAGTTGCTGCTGTTACTGGGCATCAACATGGCCTTGCCCCTGTTCATCCCCCAGATCGCCTGGCAGGCCCACCTCGGTGGGCTGGTCGCGGGAGTCTTGATCGTGAGCTTGTGGACACTGCCCGGGGTGCGCCCCCGTCGCCTGGCGAGGGCAGCGGTCGCGACCGGTGTCGGGCTCGTATCGCTCGCACTCGTCCTCGTCCTTTGAGAATCCGCCCTCAGGCGAGGCCTCCGATCCTCCGAGACTGTATGGGGCGATGAGCATGCGGGAGGCGGGCGGGATGCGGCTGGAATCGGTGGACGAGGTCTTCGTCCGTGCCTGCCGCGAGGATGTGCACGCGTACGTGCGAGACCCCGCAGGCTACGGGGCGTGGTGGCCGGGAGCCAGAAGTCGCCCCGCTCGCGACGGCGCGGCACTCGAGCTTCGTCCTCCAGGGCTCTCCCGGGTGCAGCGGCTACGGGTGACCCTCATCGAGGAACGGCCGGGCCTGGGGCTGCGCCTGGGCCTGCGAGGGGACTTCGCGGGCGACGCGGAGTGGTACTACCTCGACGAGCGCGACGGGACCCTCGTCCACTACCTCGTGCGCGGGCAGATGGGAGGCAGAGGCGCCCACCGCCGCCTCGCGCGGCATCGCTGGGTCGTACGCGAAGGCTTGCACGCGCTGAAGGACCTACTCGAGTCCGGCCGGTCGCCCGGACAGGAGCCCGGCTCGTCGCTCCGAGGCCTCCGGGAGAAGACGGTGGAGCGGCAACGGGCCGCTCCCACGCGAGCCCGGGGTCGTCCCGGGAAGGTGGACAGCTGATGCGCTGCGATGCCTGCGGGGCCACCAACCCTGCTGACGCTCGATGGTGCAACCAGTGCCTCGCGTCCCTGGTCGAGGGCACGGAGCGCTCCGCGGGGGATGCCCCGACCGAGCCCTCCGGCGTGAACGACCGGGGCATCGAACAGCCCGCCGTGGGGGTGGTCGCCGAGCGGTTCCGCCGCAGGGACGGTCGGGTCGAGTGGGCCTGCCCCTCCTGCGGGGAGTACAGCGGGATCGACGACACGGTGTGCGTGGTTTGCGCCACCCCGCTCGTCGCCCTGTTCGACGAGCCCGAGCAGGCGGAGCAGGAGGTGCCGGCGAGCACCGCGCTGTGGTTGACCGCCCTGCTTCCCGGGGCCGGTCACATCGCTCGTGGGCAGTACGGCAGTGGGATCGCCCGCGCGTTGCTCTTCGCGCTCTGGGCGGGCGGGGGAGTGGTGATGATCGGCGGGCCCGGCCCCGCGAGGACGTTCGTGGCCGCGCCGCTGCTACTAGGTGCGCTCGTGTTGTGGCTCACGGGCCTGGTCGACGTCGTGGGCCTGGCGGGGGGCAACCGGCAGCTCATGGACGGGCGGGCGCTGCTGTGGCTCGTGGTGGCCGTGACCGGCTTCACCCTGTTGGGAGCCTTCGGTGCAGCGGGCACGATGGGCGCGCTGACGTAGTATTGCCGCCCCGCCGGAGAGGAGCCACCGCTTGAGTGCGAGCGTTCGTGACGAGATCATCATCGACGCCGAGCCGGAGGCGGTGATGGCGGTGATCACCGACGTCGGTGCATATCCGGAGTGGCAGGAGGAGATCAAGGAGTCGGAGGTCCTCGAGACCGACGAGGACGGACGCACCCGGAGGGCACAGCTGACCGTCGACGCGAGGATCATGAGGACGACGTACACGCTCGTGTACTCGTACACCCCCCGGTCGGTGTCGTGGGAGCTCGAGGAGGGCGATCAGCTGAACGAGCTGACCGGCTCCTACACACTCGACGACCTCGGCGCCGGCTCGACACGTGTGGCCTACGATCTCGTCGTCGAGCCGAAGATGCGCGTGCCGGGCCTCGTGCGGAGACAGGCTGCCAGGCGCATCGCGGACGAGGCACTGAACGGCCTCAAGCGGCGCGTCGAGACGGGCGCGTAACCCGCGTGCGCGTCCTCGTCGTCACCGGCAAAGGTGGAGTGGGCAAGACCTCGGTCGCCGCGGCGACCGCTGTCCGTGCCGCGGGCCTGGGGCATCGCACGCTCGCAATGTCCACCGACCCGGCCCACTCACTCGGCGACGCGTTCGGTGTGGAGCTCGGCGACGCGCCCACAACGGTCGCGGAGAGCCTCGAAGCGGAGCAGCTGGACCCGCACACCCGACTCGAGCAGCATTGGGCGGGTATACGTGGATACCTCGTCTCCCTCCTCCGGTGGAGCGGGCTCGAGGAGGTCCAGGCCGAGGAGCTGAGCCTCCTGCCGGGGCTCGAGGAGCTGTTCGCGCTGATCGACGTCCTGCGCCATGCCGAGGCCGGCCACCACGACGTGCTCGTCGTCGACTGCGCGCCCACGGCGGAGACGTTGCGCCTCCTGAGCCTGCCCGAGGCCCTCGGCTGGTACCTGGAACGGGCATTCGACATGGAGCGTACGTTCACCCGGGTGGTCCGTCCCATGCTCGGGCGCGTGACCTCGATGCCCCTTCCCGGCAACGCGCTGATCAGCTCGGTCGATGACCTGTACCGAGCGTTGCTGGGCGTCCGTGACCTCCTGCTCGATGGTGAGCGGACGACCGTGCGCCTCGTGACCAATCCCGAGCGGGTGGTGGCTGCGGAGTCCCGTCGCACGTACAAGGCCCTGCATCTGTTCGGCTACCACGTCGACGCGCTCGTGGTGAACAGGCTCCTTCCCGCAGCCATCGTCGACCCGTTCTTCGTCGGGGCCAAGGAGCGCCAGCAGGAGCATCTCGAGGCTCTCCGTGCCGACTTCGATCTTCCTGTACTGACAGGGGCGCTTGCCGCGGACGAGCCGGTCGGCACGTCCGCGCTCGCATGCCTCGCCGAGGAGATCTACGCGGGCAGCGACCCCACCGACGTCATGCGACGCTCGGAGCCCGTCCGCATCGCCCGTGAAGCAGACGAGATGGTCCTGTCCATGGCGCTGCCCTTCGCGGATGGCGGCGAGGTCGATGTCTTCCAGCGCACCGACGAGTTGTACGTGCGCGTGGGCCCCTACACCCGCAGCATCGTGCTGCCCGCGGTGCTGCGGCGCGGGTCCGTGCGCGGAGCCAGGCTCGCGGCGGGGGAGTTGCGGGTGCGCTTCCACGTGCCACCCACCGAGGGGCAGGCGCGGGAACGGCCGGAGGATCGTTCTCCTCTCGTCAGGCAAGGCACCTAGACTGCGCCTATGGCCAGCTCACAGATGCCCCCTCATGAGCACGCAGCGGCCCAGGATTGCGCCCAGTGCCCCTGGTGCGTGCTCATGGGGGTGCTCGGGGAGGGCCGGCCGGAGATTCGGGAGCACCTGCGGGAAGCCGGCCGCGAACTCGCATTGGCTCTCCGCGCGGTGCTCGACGAGGCCGGTCCCGAGGAGTCGAGCGGCCGGGCAGATCAACTGAGACGAATAGACCTCGACGAGTAGCGGGGGGAAGGAGCACCAGTGCAGGTGAACGCCGGTGACATACGTGCGTTGGTTTCCAAGGACGGAGGGGGGGTGCCGTTCACCAGCGTCTATCTGAATACGGACGGCGCACGCTTCCCTCGGGCGGCAGACTACGAGGCCCGACTGGATGGGCTGCTGCGCGAGGTGCGCAGGACCGCGGACACGCTCCCTGAGGAGCAGGCGGCGGGGGTGCACGCCGATGCGGAGGCGGTCAGCCGGTGGGTTCGCCAGGAGTTCGAGCGGGGCGATGTCCGGGGGGTCGGCGTGTTCGCGGGCGGTGGCGAGATCATCGATACCGTCCAGACCGCCCTCCCCGTGCGCAACGTCGCGCGTGTGGCCGGCACCCCCTACGTGGTGCCGCTCGAGGCACTGCTCGGCCGCCACCACCACATCGCGTTCGCCATCGTCAGTCGTGACCGGGCTCGCGTGTTCCGATACCACCTCGGACGCCTCGAGGAGCACGAGCGTGTCGAATCGGACGTCCACGGCCAGCACGAGCAGGGAGGCTGGTCGCAGGCACGCTATCAACGCAACATCGAGCACGAGGTCCTCCACCACATGAAGGACGTCGCGGAGGTCCTGCGCCAACTCCACGACACGGAGCCGATCGACGCGCTCGTCCTGTCGGGCCCCGGTCCCGACGTGGCAGAGCTCGAACGGCTCCTGCACCCCTACCTCCGTGAGGTGCGGTACGGCAAGGCGCTCTCCGTGCCCCTGCACGCGGGGCCCGACGATGTGAAGAAAGCTCTCGCCGAGGTCGAGCAGTCACTGGTCAGCAGCCGCCGGCAGCAGCTCCTCGAGCGACTGAGGGCCTCCCAGGGGCAAGGAGAGCGCGCGGCACGCGGCGTGCGCCATGTTCTCGAGGCCATCAACGCCAAGGCGGTGGAGACCCTCTTCGTCGTGGAGGGCGCGGGCGAGCCCGGCTACAAGAGCGCCAACGGGGCGCTCGCGCTCACGGAGGAGGAAACGGCGGCCTACGGCACTCCCGTCACACCGGTGCCCGACGTGGTCGACGAGGTCATCGAGGAGGCGGTGAGGTCCGGGGCGCACATCGAGCTCTTCCGCGATGGTGAGCGCCTCGACGGCAATATGGTCGCCGCCCTGCTGCGCTTCTGACGATGGCCATCCCGGGCGAACAGGCCGCGGTGGCGGTCGACGTCGGGGGCACCAAGATCGCGGCGGGCATCGTCACGGCCGAGGGGGAGGTGCGCTCGCGCGCGCGGCTCGATACCCCGAACGGCTCTGGTGACGAGCTGACGAAGGCGGTCCTGACCGCGGTGGGGGGGCTCGGTGCCGCGGCCGAGGGCCTGCCCGTGGGCGTCGCCGCGGCCGGCCTGGTGGACCGCAGTGGCGCGGTGCGCTACTCCCCGAACCTCGCGTGGGTGGACTGCCCTCTCCAGGAGACCCTGGCGGGCCGGTTGGACCGGCAGGTCGTGGTGGAGAACGACGCGAACGCGGCCGCGTGGGCGGAGTACCGCTTTGGCGCCGCGAGCAGCGCGAGGGTCGGTGCGGTGATGATCACGGTGGGCACGGGCATCGGTGGGGGGCTGGTCGTCGACGACCGGCTCGCGAGGGGCGCCAACGGGCTCGGTGCGGAGTTCGGTCACATGATCGTCGCCGAGGGCGGCCGCAGGTGCCCATGCGGCAACCATGGCTGCTGGGAGGCGATGGCGAGCGGGACCGCGATCGGTCGCGTCGCCCGGGAGTGGCGGGCAAAGGGCCTCGTGCCGACCGATTCGCCCCTGGCCCGCGCAGGTGGGATGACGGGGGCCGTCGTGGGCTCGGCGGCGCGCGAGGGGGACGAGACCGCGACCGCGGTCCTCGCGGAGTGCGGTCAGTGGCTCGGTGTGGGGCTCGCGTCCCTTGTGAACGCTTTGGATCCCGAGACGATCGTTATCGGAGGCGGGGCGGCCTCGCTGGGCGATCTGCTGATCGGGCCCGCGACCGCGTCGTGCCACGAGCGAGTGATGGGCCGTGCGCATCGCCGGCTGCCCCTCATCCGGGAGGCGGTGCTCGGCGAGGACTCGGGGCTCATCGGCGCGGCACTGCTCGCACTCGAGGCTTGAAGGGACGTAGACTCGCTAGCCGCTGCCCCCACAACCGAGGTGAGCTTGCCCCAGAAACGAGCACCGCTGCTGTACCGCGTTCTCCATGCGGTCCTTCCCGCGCTGCTCAACGCCCTCTACCGCCCGAGCGTCACCGGGCTGGAGAACGTGCCGGCTGAGGGCCCCGCGATCCTCGCGTCGAACCATCTGTCGACACTCGACGTCGTCTTCATGCCCGCCCGAATCCCCCGACCCGTCTACTATCTCGCGAAGAGCGAGTACTTCAGCGGCCCCGCGAAGCACCTGTTCAAGAACCTCGGAGTGATTCCCATCGCCCGACACGGGGGGGAGGCCGGGGAGGAGAGCCTTCGACGTGGCGAGGAGGTGCTCGCCTCGGGCAGCCTTCTCGGCATCTACCCCGAGGGCACGAGGTCACCCGATGGTCGTCTCCACCGGGGCAAGACCGGCCCCGTGCGCCTTGCCCTCCGCACCGGCGCCCCCATCGTCCCGGTCGCGATCAGGGGCACGTTCGGGATCATGCCCCCCGGCTCGAAGCTGCCTCGGATACGGCAGGTCGAGGTCGCATACGGCAAGCCCATGGACTTCTCCCACTACGCGCGACGCTCGGAGGACCACTTCGCCCTCCGCAGCGCGACCGACGAGCTCATGTACGAGCTCATGATGATGTCGGGCCAGGAGTACGTCGACGAGTACGCGGCAGCGGTGAAGGCCGGCGACTCCCCGAGCGCTGCCCCGCTGGGCGACCTCGACGGGTTGATCGAGGAGGACCCGTTCGACATCCCCAAGGTCAGTTGAATGGGCCGCACCTACCGAGGAGGCACTTGTGAGCGTTAGCCCCACAGGGCTGATCGACCTGCGGAGCGACACCGTCACCAAGCCCACGGCACGCATGCGCAGCGCCATGGCCGACGCGGTCGTCGGTGACGACGTCTACGGCGAGGACCCCACCGTCACACGACTGGAGGAGGCCGCCGCGGAGCGCTTCGGTGCGCAGGCGGCCCTACTGTGCCCGAGCGGCACAATGTGCAACCAGCTGTGGTTGCGTGTGCTCGCCCCGCCGGGGACCGAGGTCGTTATCGAGTCCGACGCGCACATCGTCAACTACGAAGCGGGCGCGGGGGCCATGCTCGGCGGGGTGCAGTTCCGCACGCTTGCCGGGCAGCGGGGCCTGCTCGACCCCGACGATGTCGTGGAGGCCCTGCGCCCCGATGTCTTCCCGCTCACGCCCACATCGCTCGTGTGCGTCGAGAACACACACAATCGCCGGGGAGGCTCGGTGTACCCCGTCGAGCGGCTTCGCGCGCTGCGGAAGGTGACAGCGGACGCGGGTGTGGCTCTCTACATGGACGGTGCCCGGGTGCTCAACGCGGCAGCGGCCCATGGCGTGTCCCCCGACACGTACGGGGGCCTGGTCGACGGGCTCATGTTCTGCGTCTCGAAGGCCTTGTCCGCCCCCGTGGGGAGCCTGATGGTCGGAACCGCCGACGGGATCGCGGAGGCACGTGAATGGCGACGCCGATACGGGGGTGCGATGCGCCAGGCCGGGATCCTCGCTGCGGCGGGACTCGTCGCCCTCGACGAGATGGTGGAGCGGTTGCATGAGGACCACGCCCACGCGCAACTCCTCGCCTCCGCCGTCGCCGACGTTCACCCTGCGGGGATCGGTCCCGTCGAGACCAACATCGTGACGATCGAGGACGTCGACGCGCCCGCCCTCGTCGCGGGGCTCGCTACCCACGGGGTGCTGGCCGGCGCGATGTCCCCACGGACCGCGCGGTTGGTCACCCACCCGGACGTGAGCGGCAAGGATTGCGAGCGAGCCGCCGAAGCGGTTCGCTCGCACCTTGGCCGACACCCTGCGGTGACGGCTGGCGGGACGCACGTTGACGCGTTCGCGGACCGGATGGGGCCCTCCTCCGATCGAGCCGGGTAAGATCACCAGTCGAGACGCGAATGGAAGGGACAGCGACATCCGTGCGGAGACGTCTTCCCCCGCTCCCGAGCCACGGCTGGTGGCCTGCCCGGAGTGTGGTGCGCCCAACGCCTCCAGCCGGGAGCGCTGCGCGCGTTGCAGAACCGACCTGCACGAGGGGCCCGATGCGGGGCCGGAGCCGGATCCCGACACGTCGGCGAGGTCCCCCGTCGAGGGCGACGGCCCCTCCCTCGTGCTCGTCGTCGCGACGGTGGTCGCCGTTGTGGCGGGACTCGGCGTGATGGCCGCGATCCTCACCGCTCAAGGCATCGGGCCGTTGGCCGCAGAGGTGCCCGACGTGGTGGGCGATGCTGAGACCGCAACCGTCGTGGAGGCGCAGGCCTCATCGGAGCGCGAGCCGAGCGAGGACCGCGACTACGCCGCGACCAATGTCCTCGACGCTGACCCCAGCGCCGCCTGGGTCGCGGGAGAAGGCGGGCGCGCCTGGATCCAACTCGAGCTCAGTGAGGTCGAGGAGGTGGTGGGACTCGTGATCTGGAACGGCTACCAGGACGATGACCGGTTCGCCCGCCATGATCGCGTCTCGTCATTGACCATAGAGACGGACGATCGCAGGTTCAAGGTCGACCTCCTCGATACCCGTGGTCCCATGGCCGTCGATCTCCCCGAGGCGGTGCCGGCCAGTCGTGTACGCCTGGTGGCGGACGAGGTCTATTCCGGCGACGAGGTCGAAGGGCCGGCGCTCAGCGGGGTCGAGGTACGCACAGAGCCGGGGACGTAGGCGGACCCGTCCTCATTCCTCACCGAAGGTGAACAGCGTCACCGGCTCTCCCCTCGCGATGGGAGAGCCGGCCTCGGGCAATTGCTCCTCCACCAAGCCGACCGAGCCACGGACGAACGGGCCGAGGCGGGGGCGTGACTCCACGACGACCTCGACGTCGAGCCCCCTGTCCTGGACGGTCGCTCGCGCATCCTCGACCGACTCGCCCCGGACATCGGGGACCTCGATCGTGCGGGGTCCGAGAGAGGCGGTGAGGTTGACCGCGCTGCCCTTGTCAACGCTCGCCCCGCCCTCCAGGGACTGGCTGATGATCTCCCCGGCCTGGGGGACCTCATCGCTGTAGGTCCGCGTCACCTCACCCAGTGCGAGGCCCGCGGCCGCGAGTGCCTCCTCCGCCTCGTCGACCTGCCGGCCTGTGAGGGTGGGGACCTCGACCTGCTCGATGCCGAGCGAGACGACGAGTGCGACCTCGTCCCCCTGCAGCACGCTCTCGCCCGGGGACGGCTCCTGGCTCATGACCGTCCCCTCCGCGACCTCGTCGTGGTACGCGGTGTCGAGGGTGGCCTCGAGACGGTCGGCCCCGAGCCGCTCGACGGCCTCCGCCTCGGTCTCGCCGACGACGTCGGGCACGGCCACGGGCTGGGGGCCACGGGAGAGCACCACGGAGATGTCCTCCCCGCGGCGCAGCTCAGTGTCGGGCGCAGGGTCCTGGGACAGCACGTGGCCCTCCGGGGCATCGAAATCGTAGATCTCCTCGCTCACGGTGAGACCGAGGCCCGCATCCGCGGTCTCGTCGAAGGCCGCGGCCTCGGATAGCCCGACCAGCTCCGGGACGGGTGTGATCGGCGCGATCATGTAGTGCCACCACGCGTAGGCTCCTCCGGCCGCACCCGCGAGCAGGAGCAGGGTGAGCAGTGAGGCGATCACCGCCCGGCGCACTCCCCCCGAGCGCCTCGACTCGACATCGGCGGGTCCGGCCCCCGAGTCGGTGGTGGGGACCTCCGGCTGGCCCCTGCCCCGAGGGGTGCGCGAGGAGCCGGGCGTGCGAGGACCTCTGTCAGGGGGTCCGACCGCCCGCCGAGCGGCAACCTCGCTGGCGACGACAACCGACATGGTCTCTTGGCTCTCCGCGGGGATGATCAACGTCTGGCCGTCATCGGGGCCTTTGACCACCACGGCGGCGGGGCCCCCAGGCACCGCCTCGCGCAGCTCGTCGGCGAACGCGTCGAGGTCTGGGTAGCGGTCCTGTGGCTCATGCCGGGTCGCGCGTGCCACAACCTCGTCGACCGCCGCACCGCAGGATGCCCCCTCCTGGCTCGGAGGGGGGACGCGGTCGCGCGTATGGCGCAGGGCCACAGCCATGGGGCTGTCGCCGGCGAATGGCCGGCGGCCCGTCAGCAGCTCGTACAGCACCACGCCGAGGGCGTACTGGTCGCTGGCCTGGCTCGCCTCCTGGCCGTCGACGAGCTCGGGTGCCATGTAGTGGACGCTGCCGATCAATGCCCCCGTCTGGGTGTGGCTCGTGCCGGCCACCACACGGGCGACACCGAAGTCCGCGACCTTCGGCGTCCCGTCCGCGGCGACGAGGACGTTCTCCGGCTTCACGTCGCGGTGGACCACTCCCGCGCGGTGGGCACGCCCGAGGGCGCGGGCGACCGGCTCGAGGACGGCCAGGGCTTCGGGCGGAGGGAGCTGCCCCCGCTCATCGAGCACCTCGCGGAGCGATAGCCCGTCGATCAGCTCCATCACGATGTAGGGCAGGTCCGCCACACCCTGGTCGTACACGCCGACTATGTGGGGATGCGACAGGGACGCCGCGTGCCGGGCCTCCGTCCGGAAGCGCGCCTGCAGCTCCTCGTCCCCCGCGAGGTGGGAGTGGAGCACCTTCACCGCGACCGCGCGCTCGAGCGTGAGGTCGTATCCTCGGTATATCGTCGCCATCCCACCGGAGCCGATGCGCTCCGCCACACGGTAGCGCTCACCGAGGATGGTCCCGGCGCTCACCGGCCCCTGCATCGCGGAGCTGGCGCCCTTCTCGCGCGTGACGGCAACGGGACCGGGTGGCCCGGCCACCGGTCCGCGATCGGCGTCCTCTCCACGTTGCATCGATGCGAAGTTTACGGTCCTCGTGGCGGCAAGGGGATCAGGCGGCGCACGCAGGTCGTACCCTGGAGTACATGGACGATCCTGACTTCATGGAGGCGTTGGCGACGCTCGGCTTCGTCTTCGT
The DNA here is from genome assembly GCA_007119035.1 of Nitriliruptorales bacterium. Taxonomy (GTDB): domain Bacteria; phylum Actinomycetota; class Nitriliruptoria; order Euzebyales; family Egibacteraceae; genus SKQL01. Next base: position 37,902 of record SKQL01000005.1, read on the forward strand.
CCAGCAAGACCGCCGTGGCACTCTCCAGTTCGCGCGCCAACCCAATCGGTTCCTCACGCAGTGGGTGCACGACTTCGGCGACGAGCTGCTCTTCACGTGGGAGTTCGACCTCGGCGAGTACTGCGACTCGATCGGTTGGCAGATCGGCGCCGCGGAGACGAGCTTTCAGATCCTGTACCCGCAGTACGACGTCGCGCTCGCCCGCGATCTCGACGCGGTCGCGTCCGAGGTACAGAGGCTCGAGTCCCACCTGAGTCGCCTCGACCTCGCGGATCCCTCGCTGTGATCCGGGCATCGGGTGACGCCTGCTGGGTATCCTCTGCATGACAGCATCGGGGCGTAGGACCGACGCACCGGACGCGTCAGAAGAGGGGACGATGAACGCGACGGACGTCATCGTCGTCGGCGGTGGCGTCATCGGCCAGACCATCGCGTGGCGTACCGCGCAACGGGGCCGGGCGGTCACGCTCGTGGACCCCGACCCTGGCCGTGGGGCCTCATGGGCGGCGGCGGGCATGCTCGCACCGGTAGCGGAGGCGGCCTATGGCGAGACCGCCCTCCTTCGTGCGAACGCGGCATCGCATCGGCGGTGGCCGACGTTCGCCCGAGCACTCGAAGAGGCGTCCGGAGTCGAGGTCGGCTACCGCGAGTGCGGAACGCTCGTGGTGGCCCGTGAAGCCGATGACGTGGGTGAGCTGGACCGCCTGCACGGCTATCACACGGAGTTGGGGCTCGATGCCGTCCGGCTGCGGGGACGTGAGGCCCGCTCGCTCGAGCCTGCGTTGACGCCTGGGCTCCGAGGAGCAGTGCATTCTCCCGGCGATCATCAGGTGGACAACCGCGCGGTCGTGCGAGCCCTCGCAGTGGCGGGCCAGCGTGTCGGCGTCCGCGTCGACCACCGTGCGGGGAAGCGCCTCCTCACCGCGGGGGGACGGGTCCGGGGCCTTGAGCTCGACGACGGCTCGGAGCTCCTCTCAGCCGTGGTGGTGGTGGCCGCGGGCGCGGGATCCATCCACATCGAGGGCTTCCCCGAGGGGGGGCGTCCCCACGTGCGTCCGGTGAAGGGGCAGCTGCTCCACCTGCGCGTCCCCGAAGGCGAGCCGCCACTGACCCAGCGGACGATCCGCGGGAACGGCGTGTACATCGTGTCCCGCGGCGATGGGCGTGTGGTCGTCGGCGCGACGGTCGAGGAGCGGGGCTTCGACCGCCGGGTCACAGCCGGTGGCGTGTACGAGCTGCTGCGCCGCGCGTACGAGCTCGTCCCCGCGATCGTCGAGTGCGAGCTCGTCGAGGCGACCACCGGCCTCCGCCCCGGCACGCCGGACAACGCCCCCCTGGTCGGCCAGGGGCCGTTGGACGGGCTGATGATCGCGACCGGGCACTACCGTAACGGCATGCTGCTCACGCCCCTGACCGGAGACGGCATGGCACAGCTGCTCACCGACGGCACATTGGCCGACGAGCTCGTGCCGTTCAGCCCCCTGCGCTTCACGTCCGCGGCGGTGCCATGACCATTATCCTCAACGGCGAGCGCAGGGAGGTCCCCGACCGGGCGACGGTGGCGGATCTCATATCCGATCTCGGTCGGGACCCACGAAGGCCGGGCGCCGCCGTCGCGGTCAACGGCGTCACCGTCCCGCGGGGACAATGGTCGTCGACGACCCTCGAGGAAGGGGATCGCGTGGAGGTCCTCGGCGCCGCCCAGGGAGGTTGAGCAGGTTGGAGACGATGGAACGGCATGGTTTGCCGGCAGACGACGACAAATTCGAGCTCGGTGGCAGGACCTTGTCGAGCCGACTGATCCTCGGGACCGGCGGCACCCCGAGCCTCGCCGTGCTCGCTGATGCCCTCCACGCCTCGGGCGCGGAGGTCGCGACCGTGGCGCTGCGTCGCATCGACACCCAGGCGCAGGGCTCGCTGCTCGACGTCCTCGAGCGGGCGGGCTGTGCTGTCCTGCCCAATACCGCCGGTTGCTATACCGCCCGCGACGCGGTCCTCACCGCGCGCATGGCACGGGAGGCGTTCGACTCCGAGTGGGTCAAGCTCGAGGTCATCGGCGACGACCGAACCTTGTTCCCGGATCCCACGGAGTTGCTCGACGCGGCGGAGCAACTCGTCGACGATGGATTCACCGTCCTGCCCTACACCAACGATGATCCCGTGCTCGCTCGTCGGCTGACGGAGGTCGGCTGTGCGGCGGTGATGCCGCTCGGATCCCCCATCGGCAGCGGGGCGGGCCTTCGCAACCAGTACAACCTCCGCATCATCGTTGAGCAAGCGACAGTACCCGTCATCCTCGACGCGGGGATCGGGACCGCGAGCGACGCCGCGTTGGCCATGGAGCTCGGCTGCGACGGGGTGTTGCTGGCGAGCGCGGTCACGCGGGCCAAGAAGCCTGCTCGCATGGCCGAGGCCATGCGGCTCGCCGTGACCGCGGGGCACCTGGCGAGTCGCGCGGGGCGGATACCCGTGCGGCTGTACGCGGAGGGCTCGACCCCCGACGAGGGCCGGATGAGCTCTCCCGAGGCCGAGACGTGAGCGACTCGGAGGGCACGGGCCGGTGGCGTCGGGAACGACTCGCCCGGGCACGGTTGTATCTGTGCACCGGTCTGCGACCCGACCTCCCGACGTTCCTCGACGAGGTCATGGCGGCGGGCGTGGATGTCGTCCAGCTGCGCGAGAAGCGTGCAGCGCCCGCGGACCTCGAGGGCGCAGGCAGGGTGTTCCAGCAGGCGGCCCAGCGCCACGACGGGTTGTTCATCGTCAACGACGACGCTCGACTCTGTGTCGCCCTGGAGGCGGACGGCGTCCACGTGGGCCAGGACGACATGCCGCCGTCCGAGGCCCGCGAGGTGGTGGGCGGGGAGCGGCTCGTCGGGTACTCCACCCATGGGATCGAGGAGATCGACCGGGCTCTGGGGGAGGATTGCGACTACCTCGGGGTCGGCCCGGTCCATGCGACACCGACCAAGGAGGGACGTCTGCCCATCGGGCTCGAACCGGTGCGTCACGCGGCACACGTGAGCGACCGTCCCTTCTTCGTCACGGGGGCGATGAGCACGGTGACTGCACCGGAGACACTGGCCGCGGGCGCTCACGGGCTCGTGGTGGTGCGGGCCATCACGGAGGCGGCCGATCCGGGCGAGGTCGTCCGCCAGCTCGTGCGGCTGCTGGCCTCAGACGACCTGTCTGGCGAGGTCGGCGACGTCGGCTGAGGTGAGCGGCCCGTCGATCCGGTCGACGATGTTCCCGTCGCGCCCGATGGCGTAGAGCCAGGGCTCGCTGGGCAATCCCCAGTCAAGGACGGGAGGCGCGACCGTCTCCGCGGCGTCGGTGTAGATCTCGACATGGACCCACGCGAGGTCACCCCAGTCCTCCGCCGCCCTGACCTGGTCGGCGATCTCCACGGCGGGGCCGCAGACGCTCGTCTGGCAGTAGGCCGGCGTGGCGAACAGGAGCACCACCGGGCGTCCCTCGTCGAGACTCGTGTCGAGGCTCACCTCGTGCATCTCGCAGACCGGATTCGAGGTGCAGAGCGCGTCGTAGCCCTGGTCGTCGGCGGTGGTGGGGGTCGTCGCGGGCACTGCGGGGTCACCGGGGGCGGGGAACTCGCTATCCGCGGCATCCACGACACTCACCGCTCCCTGCCCCTTGCGCCCGTCCGCGACCGCGACGATCGACCAGAAGCCGGCGTCGGGCAGGTCGATGTGCGTACGGTAGGTCCCGAGCCGCTCCTCGCCCTCCCTCGAGAACTCCGTATCGAAGGGGCCACCCACGATCTCGTCGTCGGGATCGGCGACGTACACCTCGACCGAGTCGCTCTGCACGGGACGGTTCTCCTCGTCGACGAGCATGAACGCGTACCGGCGCTGCTCCCCGGTCAGCAGCTCGAAGGACGGTTGCAGGAGGCTCAGCTCGGGCGGGCCGTCGGGCACACCCGAGCTCGAGCCGCCCAGGGAGCCGCAGGCCGACAGCACGAGGCCTGCGCCGGCGGTGGCGCCGACGGCAGCGAGGAAACGACGACGGTCCATTTCGGGGGATGGCTCCTGTGAGGTGGGATGCTGTTCCCTCCAACGTAGCGGCGCACCGCCTGTGTTCCGGTGGCAGACTTGAGCGCGATGCCCCATATTCGCCTGACCGCTTGTCTCGCGGTCGTCGCGCTCCTGGCCACCGCGTGCGTGGGCGAGCCCCGGGACGGGCGCGAGCCGGTGGTGGTCGGCGTCGGATCCACGGCCGAGCAGCACGTGCTCGCGTCCCTGACCGTGGCCGCGCTCGCCTCGGAGGAGATCCCGACAGAGGTCCGGGAGGAGCTCGGGACCACGGTGGGCTTGCGTCGGGAGGCGACCAACGGCCGCATCGACCTGTTCTGGGACTACACAGGCGCCGCATGGGCACTCGGGCTCGGGGAGCAGGCGCCCCCGGCCGATCCCGAGGAGTCGTGGAAACGGGTGCGCCAGGCCGACAGGCGAAACGGGCTGCTGTGGCTGGAGGCGTCTGCGGCTGACGCGACGTTCGCGCTGTTCGTGCGCTCCGACGCCATCCCGGGCGATGGCAACGCCACGATGAGCTGGCTCGCGGGGGAGTTGTCCGGCGCGGAGCGGTCCCTCTGCGCGGACCCTGACTTCCTGCTTCGCCCCGGGGGGCTGGACGCGCTGGCCGGCGAGTACGCGATCGACCTCGCGAGGGTGCCACGCCGTCCGACCGGCGAAGCGGAGGCGATCGCAGCGGTGGAGGAGGAGCGGTGCTTCGCGGGCCTTGCGACCGCGACCAGCGGTGCGGCTCGTCTCTCTGACTTGGCGCCCGTCGCCGATGACCTCGGTGTGCTGCCGGCCTTCGTCGCGGCCCCCGTCGTTCGCGCCGAGTCCCCTGCGGACGTCACGGAGGTTGCGGAGGCCCTCGAGCCGGTCGCCCGCGGGCTCGATACGCAGACATTGGCTCGGATCAACGCCCAGTACGAAGGGGGAGGCGATCTCGAGGAGCTGGCGGAGCAGTTCCTCGAAGAGGTGGCTGCGGACTGACCATCCCGGCCATGGCGGGCCGGCGAGGTTGACAGTGCTGCACGAGGGGAATACCTTCGGCCAGGGAGTCGAACACATGTTCTCCTCCCTCGGCCTCTCTCTTCGGGACCGAGCTGGGACCGAGCGGCGTCAACGGTGCGAGGGGAAGGCGCATCCGAGACGCCCTCGGTCCTCTCCTTCCCGTCCCCATGGCCCCCGATCATGGAACGCGACGGTGACAAGACGATATCGAGATCCCGTGGAGATGTTGGAGTTGCGCCCCGACAGACGCGCGGGCGGTGCGCCCGCGCGGTTCCGTTGGAGGGGGAGCGTCCATCTCGTCACCGACGTCCTCGGATACTGGCGCGAGGACGCCGCATACTGGACGGGAGGTGGCATCGACATCCCGCAGCGTGATCTTTGGCGGGTGGAGACCGCGGATCGCGTCTGCGAGTTGGTGCACGAGCACGGGGCATGGCGCCTTGCCCGGATCTGGGACTAGGGATGTGGCCCGAGGGGTCATGGAAGGGGTCGAGCCGTGATCGACGAGGAAGGCCGAGTGCCCGTAGCGCGGCCTGCTCCCGTTGCACGTCCGATCCTCGAGGAGCTTGCCGCGCGCTGGAGCCCACGCGCGATCGCCCCCGACCGCCCCGTTCCGCACAGCGCCGTGCTGACCGTGCTCGAGGCTGCCCGTTGGGCGCCTTCCTCGGGCAATGCCCAGCCCTGGCGGTACGTCCTCTACGACGAGGAGGTCTCACAGGAGCGGGATCTCGCACGTGCGACGCTGAAGGGCGGCAACGCCTGGGCACGGGTGGCGCCGGTGCTGTTGCTGTCCACGGTCGCCAAGAACTGGCCGGGCAGTGACGAGCCGAACCCGATGGCGCTCCACGATGTCGGCGCCGCGTCGATGGCGTTGTCTCTGCAGGCCTTCGCCGAGGGCCTCGTCGTGCACCAACTGGCGGGGTTCGACCGGGAGGCGATGCGGCGGGTCGCGCAGCTGCCCGCGGGGATCGATCCGGTGACCCTGGTCGCGCTGGGCTATCCGGGGGAGATCGGCGATCTGCCGGACAAGCTGCAACAGCGGGAGCGCGGTGAGCGCGCGAGACGCCCCATAGGCGAGCTCGCGTGGCGCGGCACCATCGACGGGCCTCCCGTCACTTGAGTTCGGGGCCCCGTTTGGTGGGCAGCATCTCGTACACGGGGCGCGCGCAGATTAGGGTATGGGGGACGAGCACGGGGCCGATCGCACCGTCGCTCCGACGAGAGGTCGCCCGAACAACGGATGGCGGCCGATGGCAGGGAGTGAGATGGCAGACAGTCATGGCACCGACGAGCAGATCCTCCTCGATGGGATCCCCACCCAACTGCCCGACATCGATCCCGCGGAGACCGCGGAATGGGTAGCTTCGCTGCAGTCCGTCGTGCAGCACCACGGCCGTGACCGGGCGCGCTACCTGCTGTTGCGCCTCCTGAAGGAGCAGGGCGCGCTCGGCGTCGGTGTGCCCTCGCTCACCTCCACGGACTACATCAACACCATCCCCCCCGAGGAGGAGCCGGAGTTCCCCGGGGACGAGCACATCGAGCGCCGGATCCGCGCGTTCATCCGCTGGAACGCCGCGGTCATGGTGACCCGTGCGAATCGCCCGGAGATCGGCGTCGGCGGCCACATCGCCACGTACGCCTCCGCGGCCAGCCTCTACGAGGTCGGCTTCAACCACTTCTTCAAGGGCAAGCGCGGCAACGGGGACGGCGACCAGATCTTCTTCCAGGGCCATGCCTCACCGGGAATGTACGCGCGTGCCTATCTCGAAGGCCGGTTGACCGAGGAGCAACTGGATCTCTTCCGGCAGGAGCAGAGCCCAGGCGGACTGTCGAGCTACCCCCATCCCCGTCTCATGCCGAGGTTCTGGGAGTTCCCGACCGTGTCGATGGGACTCGGCGCGATCAGCTCGATCTACCAGGCACGGATGAACAAGTACCTGCACAACCGCGGCTTCCAGGACACCTCGGGCTCGCGGGTCTGGGCGTTCCTCGGGGACGGCGAGATGGACGAGCCCGAGGCGATCGGCGCGCTGCCTGTCGCCGCCCGGGAGGGCCTCGACAACCTCACGTGGATCGTCAACTGCAACCTGCAGCGCCTCGACGGCCCTGTCCGCGGCAACGGCAAGATCGTCCAGGAGCTCGAGTCCGTCTTCCGTGGCGCGGGTTGGAACGTCATCAAGGTCCTGTGGGGTCGCAAGTGGGACGAGCTTCTCGCGCTCGACCACCACGGCGAGCTGGTAGAGAAGATGAACACCACGCCCGACGGGCAGTTCCAGACCTATACCGTCTCGAGTGGTGACTACATCCGGGAGAAGTTCTTCGACTCCCCCGACTTGCGGCGCATCCTCGCCGACTCCTCGCTGACCGAGGAGGACCTGCCCGTCCTCGACCGGGGCGGGCACGACTACCGCAAGGTGTACTCCGCGTTCGAGCTCGCCACGAAGCACACGGGCCGGCCGACGGTGATCCTCGCGCAGACGATCAAGGGCTGGACGCTCGGACCGGATTTCGAGGCTCGAAACGCCACGCACCAGATGAAGAAACTCACGGAGAAGGCGCTCAAGAAGTTCCGCGACCGCCTCCACCTCGATGTCTCCGACGACCAGCTCGCCGCGGACCTGCCGCCCTATCATCACCCGGGGGAGGACTCCGAGGAGATCCGGTACATGAAGGAGCGCCGCGCGGAGCTGGGCGGCCCCATCCCGGAGCGCAGCGTACAGGTCCAAGGCCTCGACCTGCCGGAGCACGACGCCTACGAGGCGTTGAAGGGCGGGTCCGGCTCCTCGGAGGTCGCGACCACGATGGCCTTCGTGCGCCTCCTGCGGGACCTCTTCAAGCACCCCACGCTCGGGGAGCGCATCGTTCCCATCATCCCTGACGAGGCACGCACGTTCGGGATGGACTCTTTTTTCCCGCAGCTGAAGATCTACTCCGTGCACGGCCAGAACTACGAGCCGGTCGACAGGGAGATGTTGCTCTCCTACCGGGAAGCGACCGACGGCCAGATTCTGCACGAGGGGATCACCGAGGCGGGTAGCGTCGCGTCCTTCACCGCTGCGGGCACGAGCTACTCGACGTTCGGTGAGGGGCTGCTGCCCGTCTACGTGTTCTACTCGATGTTCGGCTTCCAGCGCACCGCGGACTCCATCTGGCAGGCAGCCGATCAGCGTGCGCGTGGCTTCCTCATCGGCGCCACCGCGGGCCGTACCACCCTGAACGGCGAGGGGCTCCAGCACGAGGACGGGCACTCCATCCTCATGGCGGCCACGAACCCCGGTGTCGAGACCTACGATCCGTCCTTCGCCTACGAGATCGCCGTCCTCGTGGAGGACGGCGTCAACCGCATGCTCGGCGGATGGGCGGCCGAGGACGGCACAGGGCGGTGGGACGACGACCCGCTGGGGCGCCCCGAGGGCCGTGACGTCATGTACTACCTGACCGTCTACAACGAGGCGCTCGCGCAACCCCCCATGCCGGATGGTCTCGACGAGTCGTTGGTGGTGAGAGGCATCTACCGCTTCGCCGAAGCGCGGGAGGGCACCGCGCAACGAGCCCAGGTGCTCGCGTCGGGCTCCGCCATGAAGATGGCTCAGGAGGCTTGCGGAATGCTCGCCGACGACTGGGACGTCGGCGCGGATCTGTGGAGTGTGCCGGGCTGGGTGGGCCTGCACCGCGACGGTATCGCGTGTGACCGCTACAACCGCCTGCATCCGGGGGCGGAACAGCGCGTGCCCTTCGTGACCCGCTCCCTGTCCGAGTCCTCAGGGCCCTTCGTGGCGGTGACCGACTACCAGCAGGCGGTGCCGCGGCTGATCGCCCCATGGGTGCCCGGCCGCTTGAGCACGCTCGGCACGGACGGCTTCGGCCGCTCCGACACGCGCACGAACCTCCGTCGCCACTTCCAGATCGACGCGGCGCACATCGTCGTGGCGGTGCTCGCCGACCTCGCCGAGTCGGGGGAGATCAAGCCGGAGGTCGTACGGGAGGCCATCGAGCGCTACGGCATCGACTCGGAGGCAGACACGATCGTTCCGTGAGTCCCTCGTCCCGCCCGGGTCGCCGACCTCGTGTTGCGCGGGCGGGACTACACGAGCTCACGGAAGATCGCGCGATCCCAGGTCTTCGCGAACACGCGTCGTCCCGACTCGTAGGCGTCCAGGGTCGCGTGGAGGAAGAAGGACTCCTCGTTGCACGTGAGAACGGTCCGTGCGACGACCTCAGCCGACCAGGAGCCGCGTGACAGGCTTCGCGTCGAGACCGTCTCGCCCTCCACCGAGGTGAAGTCGTCGGCGGTCGAGCGGTACCACTCGGTGGTCTTGCGCCGCACGACCATGCCGTGGTCGTCGATCCGGTAGGTGCCCTGGTCGTCGATCACCTCGAGGGTGGAGCGGTCGGCGGCGAGGTCGCGGCTCACCACCCAGTTCTGCTGTGGTGACTCGAGCACGGTGGTCTCGAGCGCGGGCGCTCCCTCGGCCGGCTCGAACGGGTTCTCCCGGACGATCTCGTCGGGAGCGTCCCGGAGAGGCAGGACGACGGTGCTCTCCTCGGGGTAGACGGTCATCTGCACCGGCTCCGGCGGAGGCCAGGCGAGGGGCCAGTACGACGTCGACAGGGCGAGCCGCAGACGGTGGCCCTCGGGCACGATCTGAGCGACCCCGTTGAGCCGAACGCTGACCCGCATCGGCTCACCCACAGGTACCTCGGAGGGGTGCTCATGGCCCTCGCGATGGCACAGGTTCAGCATCCCGTAAGTGATCCGCGTCGCCTTGCCGTCGGGAGCGACGTCGATCAACCGGGCCGCAACCATCGCCACGGGGCGGTTCACGGAGACGCTCAGCTCGGCAGAGGGCGACCCGAGCAGCTCCACGGGGGCGTCCAGCGGCTCCGAGTCGAAGACGAGCGCTCCACCGTCCTCCTCACGCTGGTCGTGGGGCAGGTCGGGCGCGGCCGCGTAGCTGCACCACTTGCCCGCGAACAAGCCGAGCGAGAGGGGTGACTGCACGCCGCGGGCCTCGACCGGGCCGGGCGTCTCGTCATGGTGGAGGATCCGCCCGCGGGTCAGCGCGTAGCGCTTCGAGGTCACCTGCGGTGTGGGCCAGCGGTCGACGGCCACCCAGCGCCCGGGTCGGCGGTCGTAGGAGGGGCTCGGCGTGACGCTGTCCTGCATCCATAGATGCAGCACCGGCTCGTCCTCGATCCCGTTCTCCTCACCCTTCAGCCAACGATCCCACCACCGCACCGCCTCCTGGAGGAAGCCGATGGCCGGCCCGGGGGTCCCCATGTGGGGATAGGTGTGGCTCCACGGGCCGATGATCCCCTTGCGTGGCACGTCGAGGTTGCCGAGCAACCGGAATACCGCGTTCGAGTAGCCGTCGGCCCAGCCGCTGACCGCGAGCACGGGGCAGTTGATCGCCGCGTAGTCCTCGCACACCGAGCCTTGCCGCCAGTAGGCGTCCCGGTGCTGGTGACGCAGCCAGGTCTCGAGCCACAGGCCGCTGCCCTCGAGCCGCTGGTGCCACATCGCCCGCCAGCGGTCCCCCACGAGCTCGGGATCCGGTGGCATCGAGTTGTACGCGAACATCACCGACCCCCATGAGAGGTTGTCGCCGAGCAGGCACCCACCCATGTAGTGGACGTCGTCCGCGTACCGGTCGTCGGTCGAGGACGCGGTGATGACGGCCTGGAGCTGTGGTGGCCGTCGCGCAGCGAGCTGGAGGCCGTTGAAGCCGCCCCAGCTGATTCCCATCATCCCGACGTTGCCGTCGCACCAGTCCTGCTCCGCGAGCCAGGAGAGCACGTCCTCACCGTCGTCGAGCTCCTGGGGGAGGTACTCGTCGGTCAGGACCCCCTCGCTGTCGCCCGAGCCCCGTAAGTCCACTCGCACGCTCGCGTAGCCGTGCCCCGCGAAGTACGGGTGCATCTGCGTGTCGCGCTTCCGCGTGCCGTCACGCTTGCGGTAGGGGATGTACTCGAGGATCGCCGGCACGGGATCATCCTCGGCGTCCTGCGGCATCCATACGCGGGCGGCGAGGCGGGTCCCATCGCGCATGGGGATCCACGTGTGCTCGATCTCTGCGACTTTGTGCGGGAAGGTCTCGACTATTCGCAAGCGGAGCGCTCCTTAGACGTCAGGGTCCGACAGACCGAATGGCAATGACTCCCGTGCCCATCGCCAGCGGGCCAGCAGCTCCTGGTGGCTCGAGGCGCCGAGATAGATCTCGGCGAGCTCATAGCTGTACGCGTCCTGGTCCTCGAGCTCACTCAGCTGGGCTCCCTCCTCGACGAGCACGTGCACGGTGGTTCCGGGAAGCTCCGCCTCGAGCCGCACGACGTCCTCGTCGCTCGGCACCGCAGTGACCCGGGCGTCGCGGTACGCACGGAGGAAGAACTTCGCAGCCACACCGAAAGTGCCCTTGCGCGGGGCGCCGGGGCTGCCCGGCTCCGCCTGGGGCCCGAACGCGCCCGTCGGCGCACGGCCGAGCGCCACGTCGACCATTACCTCATGGTGGCTCACCCCGTCCACCAGCTCGAACAACGGCGCGTGGGACTGGCTGATCCGGGGATTGATCTCGAGGATGCGGATCTGGTCGCGCGGCGCGTCGTAGAACAGCTCCATGTTGAACGGGCTGTCCTCGAGCCACATGTGCCGCATCACCCTCGTGGAGATGTCGACGATCCGGCGCTGGATCTCCCCCGGGAGGGAGGAGGGGTACTGGTAGCGGGCGAACGAGGAGCGGTTGGGGACGCGGACGCTGTCGATGATCCCGTACACCACCGCGTCGCCGTCCCGCACGTACCCCTCCACCGTGCACAGGCGCCCCGAGATGATCTCCTCGGCGAGCATGAGCCGAGCCCCCGCGTCGGCTATCTCGTGGGGGAGGTCCGCGCGCTTCATCACCGTCTCGAGTGGTTCCGCGAGCCGCGGGAGGTCCTCGCGGATGGTGGGCAGGGCCGCATGGAAGTCCTGGGGATGGTTGATCCGGAAGCCGAGCTGCGACCGGTAGGCGTTCAGTGGCTTGATCCACATCGGGTAGTCCACGTCGATCTCGCGCAGCGGGTCGTCAACGTAGGGATCGAATCCGGAGAAGCCGGGTATGGCCTCCGGGGCGGCCTCACGCTGAAGCTCGCGGCTCCAGAGTTTGTGGTTGCAGGAGAGCACCCCCTCGAGGGAGGGCACCCGCAACCCCCGTCTGCTCCCCAACAGGGGTACGAACTCGGTGGCGGGGAAGTCGATGCAGGTGCAGATCGCGTCGATGGGCTCCCCGCGGCTCGTGAACTCGGTGAGCTGGCGCTCGCCCTCTGCGAGGAGGTCGTCGATGAGGAATTCCTCGACCCCCCGGAGCTCGGAGAAATCGAGCAACGTGTGGAAGCGGCGATCGTCGTCCGCCGAGAGCCGTTCGAGCAGTTGTCGGTTGGCCTCGTCCAAGCCCACCACGAAGACATTTTGCGGCATCAAGGCGGCAGACTAGCACTGTGCTGGGGGCAGCGCCCTCGGCAAGGTGGGTATAGTGTTCCGAACACAAGTTCGATCTGGCCTGTGCCTCGAGGATCTTGTGGAGCCGTTCGTCCACCTTGCTGTTCGCACCGCCTACTCCATGCGGGACGGGGTCATCCGTCCCGCCGCGCTCGCTCCGGCCGTCGCGGATCGGGGGATGGGAGTCGTGGGCGTCGCTGACAGAGGGGGCCTCTACGGGGCGGTCCGCGTGGCTGATGCGTGCGCGAGAGCCGGTGTCCGGCCGATCTTCGGTGCGGACCTCGCGTTACGAGAGGACCCGTGGCGGCCGGGCTGGCGTGACGGTCGCCGGAGGGACGCCTTCAAGGGGCCCGGCAGCGGCGGCGCCTGGCTCGAGACCGACCGAGCGCGGGTGATCCTGCTCGCCCGGAGCCCCGAGGGGTATGCGGGGCTCTGCCGGACGGTGAGTGCCCACCATCTCGAGGCGCCCCGCGGATCACCGCAGGTGACCTGGGAGCAACTGGAGCGAGGCGGAGGCGGGGAGGGGTGCTTCGCTCTCCTCGGGGATGACTCACCGCTGGGCCGACTGCTGGCGGAGGGGCGCTCCGATGAGGCGATCGCGGAGACCCGTCGCTGGATGGAGTTGCTCGGTCCTGAGCGGGTGCTCATCGGCATAACGCATCATTTCGCCCGTGGAGACGACAGGCGAGCCCGGGCGGGCTTCGCCCTCGCCGACCGCCTCGGGCTGCGTGCGGTCGCCCATCAGGCCCCTCGTTACCTCGATCCGGCGGACGCGAGCGTGGCGGACGTGGTGGCGGCGATCCGCGAGCAGGTGCCCGTCTCCGCACAGCACGCCCGTCGCTGCCGCCGCCGCAATACCGAGGGCTACCTCAAGTCACCCGAGCAGATGGCCGCGGTGTTCGCCGAGCGCCCCGACGCTCTCGCGAACACCGCATGGGTCGCGGAGCGCTGCGTGGTGGACCTCGGCCTGGGGCAGCTGCGGGCGCCAGACTTCGTGGGTGCGGTCGATGCGCTCGCCGAGCTGCGTGGGCGCTGCTTCGCGGGCCTGCACGATCGGTATGCGCAGCCCGGTGAGGCCCACCGGGAGCGTCTCGACGCGGAGCTCGCGATGATCGAGCGCCTGGGCCTTGCCTCCTACTTCCTCACGGTGGCCGAGATCGTGGAGCGGATCCGCGCCAAGCAGATCATGGTCGCGTGCCGCGGCTCGGCCGCAGGGAGCATCGTTTGCTTCGCCCTTCGGATATCCGATGTCGACCCGATTCGCCACGACCTCTGCTTCGAGCGGTTCATGAACCCGTTTCGTGACGACCTGCCCGATATCGACCTCGATGTCGAGTCCGCACGGCGAGAGGACATCTACTCCGATCTGCTCGCCCGCTACGGCGAGGAGCGGGTGGTGTGCGTGGCGATGCTCGAGCGGTTCCAGGCCCGGATGGCCATCCGGGAGGTCGGCAAGGCGCTCGGGATGCCGGCTGCGGAGATCGATCAGATCGCGAAGAGCTTCCCGCACATCCGTGCTCGCGACGTGCGAACGGCCGTCGACTCCCTTCCCGAGATGGCGGGTCGCAATCTCGATGCCGCGCACCTGCGGCTCCTGTTCGACCTCGTCGAGCGACTCGACGGATTGCCCCGTCATGTCGCGCTGCACCCCTCCGGTGTGCTGCTCGGACCGGACGGCGAACGGCGCCTCCCCTCCGGGGCGGGGTCGCGTCTACGAGAGGTGGTCCCCGTGGAGCGAAGCGCCCACGGGTTCGCGATGGCGCAGTTCGACAAGGACGATGTCGAGGCGCTGGGGCTGTGCAAGCTCGACGTGCTCGGGGTGCGGATGCTGTCTGCCATGTCGCATGCCCGAGACGAGGCGAGCCGGGTCCGGGGCGCGGAGATCGACTTCGAGCAGATAGATGACGACGACCCCGATACCTATGCGTTGATCCGGTCCACGCGCACGGTGGGGATGTTCCAGATCGAATCGCCTGGGCAGCGGGAGCTGCTCGGGCGCTTCCAGCCCGACCACGCTGAGGATCTCGTCATTGACATCTCCCTGTTCCGCCCCGGCCCGGTGAAGGGCGACATGGTCGAGCCCTTCCTCCTGCGTCGTCTGGGGAAGGCGGATCCGGTGATACCGCATCCCCTCCTCGAGCACGCCCTGGGCGAGACCTTCGGAGTGCTCGTCTACCACGAGCAGGTGATGCGCTCGGTGGCCGCCCTGACCGGCTGCACCCTGTCGACGGCGGACCTCGTGCGTCGCCGGCTGGGTGATGCGGAGAGCCTCCCGCGCATCAGGAGTTGGATACTCGCGGGAGCGAGGCAACGGGGTGTCCCCGCAGGCATCGCCGAGTCGTTGATGGCCGCGCTCGAGCAGTTCGCCTCATTCGGGTTCTGCAAGGCCCACGCTGCGGCGTTCGCAGTGCCGACATACCGGTCAGCGTGGCTCAAGGCGCACTTCTGCCCCGAGCTCGTCGCCGGGTTGCTCACCCATGACCCTGGCATGTACCCCCGGCGACTGATCCTCTCCGACGCGCGGCAGTTCGGGATCCTGGTGCTGCCCCTCGACGTCAACCGGTCCGACGGGGTCTACCGGGTCGAGCAGGTCGCCGATGCCCCCGTGCCGGAGGTGGCGAGCGGGTATGACTATGGGGATGCGGGTGACGGGCGGCGCTACGGCATCCGGCTCGGGCTCCAGGACGTCGCGGGGATCGACGAGGCGATGATCGACTCACTGCTGGCCGGCCGCCCTTTCACGGATCTCCAGGATCTTCGGGAGCGCAGCCGCCTGTCACGGCCGGTGGCCGAGGCGCTCGCTCACGTCGGAGCGCTGGACGGCATCGGGGGCGGAGCAGGGCGGCGGGACCTCCTGCTGGAGGTGTCCGAGCGCTGGTCCGCGCCCGGGCGAGCCGTGGCGCAAAACGACCAGCTTCACCTTATCGCCCCCGAACCACCCGCGGGCCTGGGTGATTACCGCCCCTCGGAGCAGGTTCGTGCTGAGCTGCAGGTGCTGGGGCTCGATGCGAGCTATCCGGTGATCAGCTTCTACGAGCTCCTGCTCGACGTGCTCGGCGCCACCCGGGCGGCGGACCTCACCCGCATCGAGGACGGGAGACGCGTGCGGATAGCGGGGGTGAAGGTCGCCACCCAGACTCCACCGGTGCAGTCGGGGCAGCGTGTGATCTTCCTGTCCCTGGACGACGCGACCGGCGTGGGGGACGCGGCCTTCTTCGAGTCGGTCCACGACCGCTGCGCGGCGACGGTGTTCGGATCGTGGCTCCTGTTGGCCGAGGGGACCCTGCGACGCAGCGGTGCGCGCGGCGTGTCGCTCAACGCCGATCGGGCGTGGGATCTCACCCACCTGATGCGCGCATGGCGTGAGGGCGGGCGGGCTGGCCTCGACACGGCGCTGTCCGCGATCGACGACGGTGGCCACGCCGGCCGTGGGGGCGGGAGCGTCCCGACGACCCGTCCACGGGTCCCGCGGACGAGCCCGTACGGCGACCTGCCCCGCCACCTCTGGCACCGCTCACCAGGATCCTCCGGATGACGCGCCCGACCGAGCCGATCCTGCACATCGACATGGACGCGTTCTTCGCCGCGGTGGAGGCCCGGCGGGACCCGAGCCTCGCGGGCAAGCCATTGCTGATCGGTGGTGCGGGCGGCAGGGGGGTGGTGGCCAGCGCGTCCTACGAGGCCAGGGCGTTCGGGATCACCTCGGCGATGCCGATGGCGAGTGCCATCCGGCGCTGCCCGCATGCGCTCGTGCGATCGCCTGACTTCGCCGCGTACCAGGAGGCGTCGTCGACGCTCATGGAGATACTCCGCTCGGTTACGCCCCTCGTCGAGCCGCTCTCCCTGGACGAGGCGTTCTGCGATGTGGGCGGCAGCGTCCGCCTGTTCGGGGAGCCCCCGACCATCGCACGGTCGCTGCGCCAGCGTGTCACCGAGGAGCTCGGGCTCCCCTCGAGTGTCGGCGTGGCCAAGAACAAGTTCCTCGCCAAGCTCTGCAGCGCCAAGGCGAAGCCCGAGGGCCTCCTGCATCTCAGGGAGGGGGAGGTCGATGCGTTCCTCGCTCCGCTCGACGTCCGTGACCTCTGGGGGGTCGGTGCGCAGACCGCGCACCGCCTCGAGCGCTTCGGCATCAGGCGCGTCGGAGACGTGGCCGCGACCGAGGAGGCGACCCTGGTGCGGCTCGTGGGCAAAGCTGCGGGAGCGCAGCTGTCCCGCCTGTCCCACGGATGGGATCCTCGGCCGGTGGTGCCGACCGAGGCCGCCAAGGGGATGAGTGCGGAGGAGACCTTCGACACGGACGTCGATGACCCCGAGGTGCTCCGAAACGAGTTGTTGCGCCTAGCCGAGCGGGTGGGGCGCCGACTTCGCCGAGAAGGCGTAGCAGCCCGGACGGTCACGCTCAAGTTACGTTACGCCACGTTCCAGACGATCACCCGCTCACGGACGTTGACGCTTCCCACCGAGCAGGCGACCGAGTTGCACCAGGAAGCCGTGGCGCTCCTCGACGCGCTCCGCCTCGAGCGCGTGAGGGTCCGCCTCATCGGCCTCGCGACCAGCAACCTCGTGGCCTCTCGGGGCTCCGGGCAGTTGGGCCTGCTCACAAGCGACCGGTGGCGTCGCCTGGAACGAGCCACCGACGATGCCCGTGCGCGTTTCGGTGACGACGCGGTGACCCGCGGTGCCCTCCTCGATCCCGAGGAGGGGGAGAGCTGACACGCTGACACGCAGGTGTGTCCTGGCTCACCACCCCCGTTCGGGCAGGTCGGATCGGGGGGAAATCGCCGATATCGCGGCACTTAAGCGGCAGGGAAGGTGCGCGACGCGTTGTAATGACGCACAATCAGGGGAAGATCATTACTGGACGCTTTGACAACCGCGGAGCCACGGATGCCACTCTCCGACCGTGAGCAACAGATCCTCAGCGACATCGAGGCGCGGCTGCGCGCCGATGATCCGAAGTTCGCGAAGACCGTCGGCACGACGACGGTCTCGGCGCATGTGCGTCGAAAGGTCAAGCTCGCGGTGGCGGGCTTGGCCGTCGGCATGATCCTCCTGCTGCTGATCATCCAGAGCTTCTGGTTCGGGGTCGCGGGGTTCGCCCTGATGCTCGGTAGCGCTGTCTACGGCGGGCATCAACTGAAGCGACTCGGCGCCGACCAGACGAACCGGCTGGGTGGGCAGCTCCGGGGAGGCTTCGATCGCTACATGCGGGACAAACGCGATCGCGGCAAAGAGGGTGGCTAGCGGGCGACGCGCCTTGCCCGGACCAACTGCCCCAGGGAGCCGCGGAGGAGCAGCCACGGCTTCGTGAGCGCCACAGGACGGGGCAGCGCATCCTCCAGGCCGCTCGTCGCTGACTCGGCGCGTGCGGCCCCCTTCTCGGTGGGCGGCCCGCCGTAACGGGCCCGAGCGGACTCCACCGCAAGCATCTCAGCCTCATCCTCCCGCGAGAGCCGTGCTCCCACGCGGCGCAGATACTCCGCCTCGGTGTCGCACGCCCCGGGATGAAGCCCGTAGCCCCGTCCGAGGCGCTCCACCCGGTCGCGGGCCCGAAGGACACGCGCCCTCGTGTCCAGCCTCGTCGCTCGCCGACGGACCACGAGCAACGCCGCACCACCCAGCAGGGCGGCCGAGGCGAGCCCTCCCACCGAGAGCAGGTTGCGTCCGCTCCCGCCGGTGTCGGGACCCCCCACGTCGCCCCCCTGTGCCTGCATGTCCTCGGTATCGTCCAGCCCTTCGAGATCCGGCCGGCTGCCCTCTTGCTCGAAGTCCTCCTGCTCCTCGAGCCACTCCTCGATTCCGCTGCCTTCCTCGGCCGCGGACCGGTGGCCGCCTCGTGTGTCGGAGGGGGCGAGGTCGGTCGCGGTCGGGACGATGACGTTGTCGTCCGAGCGTGGGGTGGGCTCGAAGGCCAGCCACCCGTGACCGGGGAACAGCACCTCGACCCACGCGTGCGCGTTCGCGCCGGTGATCTCCCACACACCCGCAGCCGCATCGACGACATGACCAGGGGTGAACCCGACCGCGACCCGCGCAGGGATGTCGAGGCTGCGCAGCATCACCGCCATCGTCCCCGCGTACTGCTCGCAATAGCCGACGCGGTTGTCGAGGAACGCCTGCATCGCGTCTCCGTCGTGGCCCTGCTCGGGGTCGAGGGAGTACTCCCAGGTGCGCAGTTCCTCCTGTATGGCCAAGGCCTGGGCGAAGGGCGTCCGCGCATCCGCGGCCTCAACGATCTCGACCGCGAGCGAGGCGACGTCGTCGGGGACGTTGCCAGGCAGGTCGGTGAGGCTCGAGTCCGGCGCGAAGCCCTCCTGGGCCTCGAGGCGCTCAGGGTCGGGTGCCGGGACCGCGGCCGTCACCGTGTACTCGTCCCCGCTCGAGAGGCTCGCACCGTCATCGACGGTCACGGTGGCGTTGCGGCCGTCGAACTGCAGATCCCGGGTGGCCGACTCGATCGTCCGGGGATGGTAGGGGCTCGGAACGAGCGTTCCGGAGAGGTCCGCCACCTCCACGGCCATGGTCAGCTCCTCGGTGGCCGACATCTCGACCTCCGCGGGCAGCTCGCCGTCCTCAACCGACGCGCTGCGGATGCCTTCGGACGTCCATTGCTCCTCGGCGTCGTACACGTCCAACGACGTCGTGCGCAGGTACGCGGGGTGGGGAGTGGTGACCCGCAGCAGCGGCCCCCGGTCCTGCGAGGTGAGATTGGGGCGCAGATCGACGATGGGGTTGGTGGTGACCGTCGAGCCCCCGCGGCCACGGACATCATAGACGGCGGGGTCCTCGGCACCGGGTAGCGCCTCGCCCAGGGCGACCCCCGCCAGGATCGCTACGGCCACCGCCGTGGGGGCGAGCAAGAGGGCGGGCGCGGACCCGCGCGCGAGACGCCTCTGCGATCCGTGCTCGGGCCACCGTCGCAGCTCTCCGCGGCTTGCTACCAGCAGCAGGAGACCCGCCGCGGCGAGGAACGCCACCACAGCGCCCGTGGCGCGCTCGTCCGAGGAGACCATCGGCAGGGGGAAGACGAAGAGGACGAGCGCGCAGACGATCGCGGGAGGAGCAGAGCTCCTGTGCAGCGCCGCATGCGCGGTGGCGACGCTCACCAACCACACCCCGACGACGGCTACGAGCAGCAGCGGTGGATGGGGGTCCACGGGGGCGGTGAGCGTGGTGAACAGCTCGACGCTCTGATGGGCGAGCACCCGCAGGGCACCGAGCGTCTCAGGAGTGGGCAGGACTCCGTAGATTGCGGTGGGGGAGGCGAACACCGAGGTGACGAGGAGGACCGCGGCCCCTGCATTCGCGACCAGGGCCACCAAACTCGACAGGCCGAGTTGCCGTGCGGCCCACGACAAGCCCACCGACACGAGAACGGTGGCGGCGACGAAGCGCACCCATTCGTCTGTGGTGAAGATCAGCGTCAGGGGAATGGAGGCGGCCGCGAGCAGACTCAGGACGACGAGCAATGAGGCGAGCCCGATCCCTCCCGCCCGGGCGGGGTGTCCCTCATGCTGGCCGGGCGGCTGCCCGCCCACGACGCTGCGCCCTTCCCGGCCCGTGCCCTCGCGTGACGAGACGGCCGTGCTCATGCGGAGACGGCCCCCCTCGGGGGGCGCGTGGCTCGGGCCCAGGCGTCGCTGACGCCCGGGGAGAGATTGGCGGCCCGCCAGCCTGAGGCCTCGAGCAGCGGGGTGAGCGTGTCGGAGCGCTCATCCCCGCACACGAGCGCCACCTTGGGGTCGAGCCTCACGCGGGTGAGCAGCGTCTGGACCTCCTCGTCCTCCGCAGGTCGGGGAGGCGCCGGCGCGAGGACCATGACCACGAGGCCCTCCGTCGTCCGAAGCCTCTCCACGCTGGCGCGGAGATCCCCGTCGTCTTCGAGGGTGACCTCCGCGAGGCGATCGAGGTGGCGCTGGGCGGGCATCGAGGCCGTCGGCCGGCGATCGGATGTCGTAACGAGCCGTGTCTCGTACCCCGCGGCCTCCATGTGGACGAGAACGCTCGCGGCCGCGGAGACCGCGGTCTCGAACGTGGACTGCTCGCCCGCCCCCGTGTGGCGATGGCCCCGGGCGTCGAGGAGTACGGTCGCCTGTGTGGTGGACCGCTCCTCGTTCTGGCGCACCATCAGCTGCTGGCGCCGGGCCGTCGATGGCCAGTGCACGTGACGGAGGTCGTCGCCGACACGGTACTCGCGCACGGTGTGGAACTCAGTCCCTGCATCGAGCCGCCGACGACGACCACCCGCGCCCATCTTCGTGCCGGGCGGGGCTGTCCCCACGAGGTCGTCCACGCGCGGGTACACGAGCAACTCGTTGCGGCGCTCGTAGCCTCGGGTGCGTCGTGCGAGCCCGAAGGGGTCCCTGGTCGTCACCTCGAGGGGGCCGATGCCCGACCGCCCCCGAACGGCCGCGGTGACCCGGTAGGTCACCGTCGCGGTGGACCCCGGCCGTATACCGCCGACGAGGAAGCGGGGACGGGCGGGCGGGGCGGGGCGCAACGCCGGTGGGCACTTGTCCTCGAGCAGCAGCATGCCCGTGCGCAACCGCCCGTCGTTGCGGAGGTCGAGGGAGACCTCGATGGTCTGCCCGGCGGTCACGCGGGCGCCTGGGATCCGCCGACGGTGCGACACCCTGCCCTCGCCCAACGACACCATGGCCACCGAGCACAGCGGGAGGACCGCCGCGGCCACCGCGACGACGTAGAGCTCTGACACACCGAGGAGGCGGCCCACGGCCCAGCACAGGACCGCCCCCGCCCCCATGGCCAGACCGCGGCGGGTTGGCATCAGCGCCGGCCGCGGGGCACCGGCACGGTGCTGACGACGGCTGCGACGATGTCGCTCGCCGAGCGCCCCTCGAGATACGCCTGCGGGGCGAGCATGAGGCGATGAGCGAGCACCGGCTCCGCGAGGGCCTTCACGTCGTCGGGGATGACATAGTCCCGGCGGCCCGCGCCCGCGAGCGCGCGGGCTCCCCGTAGGAGCGCGAGCGAGGCTCGTGGGGAGGCGCCGAGCTCGACGGACGGGTCCTCGCGTGTGGCCCGTACGAGCGAGACGATGTATCGCCGCACCTCAGGCGCCGCGTAGATGCCCGTGACGGTCCGGATGAGCTCAGCCACACGCTGCGCGTCCGTGACGGGGCTCAGCTTCTCGAGGCGCGCGCCGTCGCCATGGTGCTCGAGCACGTCGAGCTCCGACTCCGCTGACGGGTAGCCGATGGACAGGCGCACCATGAAGCGGTCCCGTTGAGCCTCCGGCAGAGGATAGGTGCCGTCGAGCTCCACAGGATTCTGGGTGGCGATGACCATGAAGGGGGTCGCGAGCCCGTGCGTGGTACCGTCCACCGTCACCGTGCGCTCCTCCATGGCCTCGAGGAGGGCGGACTGCGTCTTCGGTCCCGCTCGATTGATCTCGTCGCCGAGGAGGATGTTGGCGAAGACCGCGCCGGGCTTGAACTCGAAGTCGCCCCGGTCCTGGTTGTAGATCGTCACCCCCGTGATGTCGGAGGGCAGCAGGTCCGGGGTGAACTGCACGCGGCGGACGCTGCAGGAGACGGAGCGGGCGATCGCTTTGGCCAGGAGGGTCTTGCCCACCCCCGGCACGTCCTCGAGCAGCAGGTGCCCCTCGCTCAGCAGGGTGACGAGGCCGAGCCGCACCACATCGGGCTTGCCTTCGATGGCCTGGGCGACATTGCGCTCCACGTCGGCGAACGTGCTCGCGAGCTCGTCGATGGACGCGTCTGCGGAGCGCTCTGTGGTCACGTGGGGGCCCCCTCAGGGTGGCAACGAAAGCGCCGTCGCCTCACACGACGCAGTCAGCGATCCGAGTCTAACGTCGCGGGGGCGACGTGCCGCCTGGCGGAGGGCCCTGGAGTTGGCCCCGGCCTCTCGACGGCTACGGCCGGCAAGCGCAGGTGAACAGCCGCTCGGTGCTAGCATGGCGCCGCTCCAGTACGGTGTTCTTGGTGGCCCGTGGTGACGTTCCTCCCACCACGAGCGACATCGAGGGAGCAGGGAGAGCGGCGTGGATGGACTGCATTCCACCAGCGAGGGCCACCTCCCGCGACGGGTTGGCGCGGGAGTCGCGGGAACGCGTCCGCCAAGGCAACGCTCCGCCCCCGCGGGCAAGGCCCTGCTGCTCAACGCCACGATGGAGCCCTTGAGCGTCGTGCCGTCCCGTCGGGCTCTCGTGCTCGTGCTCACCGACAAGGCCGACTTGGTCCATACCAACGGCCACCGCTATCGCTCCGAGAGCCTCGACCTATCCGCCCCCTCGGTTCTGCGCCTGCGGCGATACGTCAAGGTCCCGTACCGCCACCAGGCGGCCCTCAGCCGACGCGGGGTGTTCATCCGGGACGACGGCAGCTGCCAGTACTGCGGCAAGGCTGCGGAGAACGTGGACCACGTCATGCCTCGCAGTCGTGGTGGTGCGCACGAGTGGGAGAACGTGGTGGCCTCCTGCCGCCGCTGCAACAGCCGCAAGAAGGATCACACCCCCGAGGAGGCTGGTATGCGCCTTCTTCGCCCTCCGTACGTCCCCCGTGCGGCGTTCTGCCTCGTCGTCGCTGTGGGCGGGCTCCAACCCGACTGGGAGGCCTACCTCGGGGATTTCCTCGATCGCACGGCCTGACCCCCACTTCCCTCCACCTGCGTTCCCGCAGGCGCCCGTAGCTACTGCCGAGGCCCCCTTCCGGGCTCCCGACAGCCCACGAACGCACTGATCTGGGGCTCTCCCTCCCCAGCCTGGGCTTCTTCGCCATCCCTGGGCACCACTGTCCTCCACCCTGCACCACCGGCCATGAGCTGGGATTTCTTCGCGATTTCACTCAAGTACATGCCCGAATGGCCGATTTTCATTTGACAAGTGGAGTGAAGTGGAGAAGTGTGGGGCATATTGGAGCGAGTGGGGTTCCACAGGAAGGGCTACGGGGGGCATCCGCTGTCCGGGCCCGTCAGGGCGAAAGTGGGAACGGATGTTTCTCGGGGAGTACCAGCACACGCTGGACTCCAAGGGGCGTCTCATCCTCCCGTCGGCCTTCCGGGAACAGCTCGCGGAGGGATTGGTGATGACGGTGGGCGTCGACAACTGCTTGACGATCCACTCCCGCGAGGAGTGGGCATCGGTGGTGGCCGGTCTGCGCAACCTGCGCAGCACCGATCGCCGCGAGCGCGCGTTCGCCCGGGTGATGACGTCGTCGGCGCACCCTCAGGAACCCGACAAGCAGGGGCGGATCAGCATCCCGTTCCGTCTGCGCAGCTATGCGGCGCTGGACCGCGAGGTCACCGTGGTGGGCGCGGATGCCCGGGTAGAGCTGTGGGACACGAGCCGCTGGGACGCCTACCGCGACCAGGCGATGGCGGAGTTCGCGGAGACCGATGCCCCGTTCGACCTGGGCGGGTTCTGATGGAGGCTGCGCTCATGTCCCCCAACCTCGGAAGGCCACACGAGCCCGTGCTCGTCGACCGCGTCACCGAGCTGCTCGCCGCCGCCGGCCCGGGGCTCCTCGTCGACGCGACGGTCGGAGCAGGGGGTCACGCGGCCGCACTCCTCGAAGCGAGTGGGCCCGAGGTGAGGCTCCTCGGCTTCGACCGGGATCCCCAGGCCCTGGAGTTGGCGAGGGAGCGCCTCGCTCCCTTCGGCTCCCGTGCCCGGCTCGTTCACTCCGGCTACGAGCGCCTCTCGGAGATCCTCACAGACATCGACGACGGCCCGGTGCTCGGGGTGCTCTACGACCTCGGGCTCTCGTCGATGCAGCTCGACCGGGCCGGTCGCGGATTCGCGTTCGCGACGAGCGCCCCGCTCGACATGCGGATGGATCAGACCTCGTCGGGCCCCACCGCCGCAGACCTCGTCAACACCCTCGATGTCGCGGACCTTGTGCGCCTGCTCCGGGAGGGCGGGGAGGACCGCCATCCTCACCGCATCGCGAGGGCCATCGTGGCCGCACGTCCGATCTCCCGCACGACAGAGCTCGCCGATCTCGTAGCCGAGGCCGTTCCCGCACGGGACCGGCACGGCAGAACGCACCCGGCGACCCGCTCGTTCCAAGCGCTGCGCATCGCCGTAAATGGCGAGCTCGAGCGCTTCCGCGCCTCTCTTCCCCAGGCGCTGGAGCTGCTGCAGCCCGGCAACGGGCGGGTCGCCGTGCTCGCGTACCACTCTCTCGAGGACCGCATCGCGAAGCGACTGCTGGCCGAAGCCGCGAGGGGATGCATCTGCCCACCCGACCTGCCTGTGTGCGGCTGCGGTCGTGTTCCCCAGGTCCGGCTGTTGACCCGTGGCGCGGTCCAGGCCACTCCTACCGAGGCGGAGCGCAATCCCCGCGCTCGCAGTGTCCGGCTGCGGGCCGCCGAGCGAACGACCGCCCCCTACCCGGAGAACTGACTCGCCCGTCCGACCCACGACACGCAAGAGGAGCATCGATGGCCGCCGTTTCCTCCCCCACGGCAGCGTCCCACCTTCCGATCCCCCGCCCGGAGCCGGACCGGTCGAGACGTCCGGATCTACGAGTGGTGGGTCGTCCCCGTCACTCCACGCGATACATCGCGGTGCTCGGCTTGCTCGGAGCGGCAGCGGTGTTCGGCATCGTGTCGCTGCACGCTCTCGCGGCCGAGGCCGCGTTCGAGGCTCAAGCGCTCGAGTCCGAGATCGCGGAGCTCTCGTTGCGGCACGGGGAGCTGACCGCTGATGTCGCCGCCCTCGAGTCCCCCGAGCGCATCCGGGCCGTGGCCACCTCGGACCTGGGGATGGTCGCCGCGGAGGAGCCGGCGCACGTGGCTCTCGAAGGTCAGGGCGAGGAGGCACCGACCGAGACGCGCCTCGTCGACCCGGTCGAGCAGCTGCTCGCGGGAGGCTAGGGACCGTGCAAGGCATGGCTCGCGCGGCCGAGCGCGCGCGGCCGGGCCGCCGACTCGCGCTCTTCCTCGCGATCTACCTCGGGCTGACCGCCCTCATCGCGTGGCGCCTTGTCACCGTCCAGGTGGTCTCCGCGGACGAGTACCGCGAGCTGGCGCAGCGCCAGACGCAACGGGAGATCGAGCTGCCGCCCAGGCGCGGGACGATCCTCGAGCGCGGTGGGGACCCCCTCGCCATATCGGTGCCGGCCGCGGCGGTGTACGCCAACCCACGGGCACTCGAGTCCGCGGAGCTGGACCCGAGCTTCGTCGCCTCGGACCTCTCCGAGGTCCTCGGGGTCCCAATGGGCTCCCTCATGGAGGACCTCACCCGCGACAGCGGGTTCGCGTACCTCGGCCGCCAACTCCCGCGCGAGCTGGGCGAGCAGGTGAAGGAGATGCGCCTCGCGGGCATCGGTGTGCTCGAGGAGCCTCGCCGCACCTACCCGTCCGCGACGTTGGCCTCCCAGGTGGTGGGGTTCGCGGGCATCGACGGGGAGGGGCTGTCCGGCACCGAGGCGGCGTTCGAGGAAGATCTCTCCGGAAGCCCGGGCATGCTGCGGCAGGAGCGTGCGCCCGGGGGCGTCACGATCAGCTCCGCACCGCAGGAGGTCGAGGCCGCGGAGCCGGGCAAGGACGTGATGCTCACCATCGACGGGCGCATGCAACACAACGCGGAGCGTCTCCTCGCGGACGTGGTCGAGGCCCACGATGCCCTGGGGGCGTCCGCGGTCGTGCTCGACGTCGAGACGGGCGAGGTGCTCGTCATGGCTTCGACGCCCGGCTACGACCCTTCGGAGATCGGCGCGGCGAGCCAGTACGAGCGCCGGAACCGAGCGGTCACCGACGTCTTCGAGCCGGGGAGTGTGGCGAAGGCCGTCACCGTGGCCGCGGCCTTGGAGGAGGGTGTGACGACGCCCGACCGGGTCGTCACCGTCCCCGACTCCGTGACGGTGGGCAACAAGCGGTTCAGGGACTCGACCGCGAAGGCGGAACGAGACCTCTCTGTGACGGAGATCACCGCGGAGTCCTCCAATGTCGGGACGATCCAGCTGGCCCAGCAGCTCGGTGAGGACACGCTGCACGACTATCTGGGGCGCTTCGGGCTCGGTCGTAGTCCCGAGCTCGGCTTCCCCGGGGAGTCCGCGGGACTGCTCCCCGGGCTCGACCAGTGGTACAGCACGAGCCTGCCCACGATCGCGATCGGGCAGGGGGTCTCCGCTTCGCTCCTGCAGGTGGCCGGGGTCTTCGAGACGATCGCGACGGGCGGCGAATGGGTACAGCCGAGCTTCGTGCACGCGGTCGCCGACGCAAACGGTCAGCTGTCGCCCGTGGCCGAGGGGGCTCGCGAGCGTGCGATATCGGAGGGGACCGCCGCCGAGGTCGCGGAGATGCTGGCGGCCGTCGTCACAGAGGGGACCGGCCAGGCCGCGGCGGTGCCCGGCTACTCCGTCGCCGGCAAGACAGGCACCGCCCAGAAGCCGTCGGAGACGGAGCGGGGATACGAGGAGGGAGCCTACATCGCCACGTTCGCCGGGTTCGCGCCCGTCGAGGATCCCCAGCTCGTAGCGGCCATCATGGTCGACGAGCCGCAGGACGACTACTACGGCGGCGACGTCGCTGCGCCGATGTTCGCCGAGCTGATGGAGTTCTCCCTCAGCCACCGGCGTGTCGCCCCGACCGAAGGGGAGAACGCAGCGAAGCCCACAATGGGGCCGACGGACGACCGGGAGCAGGGCGATACCTGATTCACATGCGGGGATCGCCTCCTCCGGATGCGTATGCTGCCCCTGACGAATTGATCCGAGCTGCGAGGAATCGATCGGTGCCTGATATCCCGAGCGCTCACCACCCCGTGACGCTCGCCGACCTTCGTGCGCTGGGCTCGTTGGAGGTGCGAGGCGCGGCGGGGACGGAGATCGACGACGTCACCCATGACAGCCGCACGGTCGGCCCCCGCACCCTCTTCGCCTGCAGACCAGGCCTCACCGCGGACGGTCACGACTTCGCCCCCGAGGCCGTGCGGCGCGGCGCTGCGGCGCTGCTCGTCGAGCGGATCCTCGACATCGACGTCCCGCAGGTTCGCGTCGACTCCGTGGCGCGAGCGCTCGGCCCTGTCAGCGCGCGCGTGCACGGGCACCCGTCGCGGGACCTGACCACGGTCGGGGTGACGGGGACCAACGGCAAGACCACTACCGCCCACCTGCTCGAGGCGGCCTTTCGAGCCTCCGGGGCGAAGTCGGGGTTGATCGGCACGGTGGAGACCCGGGTGGGTGGTCGGACCCTGGAGGGGGTGCGGACGACCCCGGAGTCCACAGACCTGCAGCGCCTGCTGCGCCGGATGGCGGACGAGGCCGTCACCGCGGTCGCCATGGAGGTCTCCAGCCACGGATTGTCGCTCGGACGTGTGCGCGGGACCCACTTCTCCGCGGCGATCTTCACCAACCTCACCCAGGACCACCTCGACTTCCATCGCGACATGGAGGAGTACTTCGAGGCCAAAGCATCCCTCTTCGCCCCCGAGTACGCGGATCTGGGGGTCGTCAACATCGACGACCCCTACGGGCGGCGACTGGTGGAGCGAGCCTCGATCGACGTGGTGACGGTGAGCCCCTCCGGTGAGGTACCCGCTGACGTGCGCGCGGACGACGTCGAGGCCGGCCCACGTGGCACAGACCTCCTCGCGTGCCTGCGGGGAGGCTCGGTGCCCGTCCGCACGGGCCTGGTGGGGGACTTCACCGTGGCCAACGTCCTCGGCGCCCTCGCGGCCCTGGAGGCGGTGGGGATCGACCGTGACGACGCGGCGGCGGGCATCGCCGCGTTGAAGGGTGTCCCCGGGCGCATGGAGCGGGTGGAGGCCGGTCAGGCGTTCACCGTGCTGGTCGACTACGCCCACACCCCCGATTCGGTCGACCATGTGCTTGCCACCGCGAGGAAGCTGACCCGGGGTCGCGTGATCGTGGTCCTCGGCTCCGGAGGCGATCGCGACCGTGGGAAGCGACCGCTGATGGGCCACGCGGCTGCCGCTGGTGGCGATCTCGCCATCTTCACGAGCGACAACCCGCGGAGCGAGGACCCCCTCGCGATCATCGGCGACATGGCCGCGGGCGCGGAGGGGGCGGGCGCGTATGAGACCTGCCCGGACCGTCGGGAGGCGATCCGGAGGGCGGTGACGACCGCGGGGGAAGACGACGTCGTACTCGTCGTTGGCAAGGGCCATGAGCAGACACAGGAGGTCGCGGGCGTGCACCATCCCTTCGACGACCGCGAGGTGGCGCACGACCTGCTCAAGGGCGGCGCATGATCCCCTTGACCCTCGCGGAGCTCAGCGACGTCGTCGGGGGCACGCTGCTCCGCTCGGCCGATGCGGACCGGATCGTCGACCGGGTGACGATCGACTCCCGCGAAGCCTCCGACGGCGCCCTGTTCGTGCCCCTGCCCGGCGAGCACGTCGACGGCCACGCGTACATCGACGACGCGTACCGCAGGGGTGCGGACGGCTACCTGGTCGCGGAGGGCGAGCCCCTCCCCGACATCCCCGGGGGCGTGCTCGTCGACGATCCCGCCGACGCGCTCCTCGGCCTCGGCGCGTGGATGCGGGACACCGTGGGCCCGACGGTGGTCGCCGTCACCGGCTCGACCGGCAAGACGACGACGAAGGATCTCATCGCAGCGGCCACATCGGCGACGCTCCGGGTGGTCGCCAACGAGGGCTC
>SKQL01000118.1 GCA_007119035.1 Nitriliruptorales bacterium
AACTCGTCGCAGACTTCGAGGCACTCGTCAACATACCCGCGGAGGAACTCGAAGAGTGGCTCGCGACGAGGGAGTCCCGATCCGTGGGGGCGGAGGGACCGGACGGGGAGTCAGTGGGCCACGCCTCGGGGCGCCGGATCGTCGAGCTGCTGCGCAAGGACCCCGGTGACTACGACGCCGCCGACCTGGAGCACATGCGGAAGGTGCGCAGTTACATCAAGCGCCACCTGGCCCAGCGTCCGGACGGCGACGTATCTCGAACGCGGTGGCGCTACTCGCTCCTGAACTGGGGCCACGACCCGCTACGCTGATGAGCGACGCCGGGTTAGCTCAGTTGGCAGAGCAGCGCTCTTGTAAAGCGCAGGTCGTCGGTTCGATTCCGACACCCGGCTCTCCTGGTGGCCTAACGCCGCACGAGACCCGACCCGCGACCCGTGAGCGCGTACAGCACCCGACTTGCGCTCGCTGCTGTCACGCGGACGGTGCGCGGCTCGGGCACCGGCGCGAATAGCACGGTGCTCTCCACGCCGACACCCTCCGCGGAGCCCGTGTCGGCGTCCACATCGACCTCGCCGTCGACAACGAACAGCACCGCCGCCTCGTCCACGCCGATCGCGACGTCGAGCACCGCGCCTTCCTCGACACGGCTGTCGCCGAGCACCCGCAAGTCCCCGTGCAGCCGCGCGCTGTCACGGCTGATGACCTCCTTGGTATCCACTCCAGCCGCGGGACGGGTCCGCGTGACCTCCTCCGCGCGAACCGCGTCGAAGGACGCGGTGGCGGGCAGGGGATCAGTGGGGTAGACGAAGATGTATGCGCGGGCCCGCCCGTCGGTGTGGTTCCACTCCG
The DNA here is from genome assembly GCA_007119035.1 of Nitriliruptorales bacterium. Taxonomy (GTDB): domain Bacteria; phylum Actinomycetota; class Nitriliruptoria; order Euzebyales; family Egibacteraceae; genus SKQL01. The sequence goes on from SKQL01000118.1 coordinate 850, forward strand.
AATGGATCATCCCCCGACGTCCCTCCGTGAGGATGCCCAGGTCGCCCGTGCCCATGTGGCCGGTGATGTGATTGAGCGCGTCGTCGTGGTCGACCGCGCCCTCGAGGATGTAGAACAGCCGCTCCATCCCCTGGTGGGGATGGTGGCCGATCCCCCGGTGCGCCTCGAACGTGCTGTCGTGGATCATGAGGATCGGCCCGACCGCCTGCACGGAAGCGGCCGGCCCGACGGACTCCCGCGCCACGAGACCGGGCGCGCCGAAGGCCTCCGATCCGATGACCTTGTACGTATCGGGCGTGAGGTGCATCAACTCGGTCGTGCTCTCGGTGCGGGTCACGTGTCCCTCCATGGCTCTTCGAGATCCGATGCTTCCCCAATGGGCCCGGTGCTATGTGATTCGAGTCCTATCGACTGGAACGCAATCCACCGGCGGGGCGTTCCGCCGGCTTCACGAGAGCACGAGCGTGGCCATGCCCCCGGCGTAGAAGCCGAGGATCGCCACCCCCTCGAAGCCGATCCCGCCCTGGCCGCGATGCAGCTGGCCAGCGGATAGCACGCTCACGAGCAGGACCGTCAGCCCGACGAGCAACTGTGTCTCACCGGCGATGGCATGCAGCAGCGAGCCGCGGAAGCGAGGTGGCGCCTCCGAGCGGGAGCGCACCCGTCACCGCCTCGCCCATACCGGTGCGATCCGCCAGGCGGTCGGCCAAGCGGGCCATCCGTGTGCCCACCACGATGAGCACACCCCCGCAGATCCCGCATGCGAGCAGGCTCCAGAGCAGCGGCCAGTGCGCCCCGAGGATCACGCGGGGAGAGTGCGCGCCCCCACCTCCCCGCAAACCTCCCTGGTCGGGCAGCGCCTGTCCTGCGCCGGGCCCTCCACCGCGGCTCGGAGGGTCTCGAGCGATACGCGCGTGGGGTGGCCAGCATGGTTTGCGCGGCCTGGCGCCGCCCGTGGCCGAGGCCGGAAGCAACCAGCGCGGGCCCTAAGGAGCGACGGGGATGACGAGTTCCTGCTCGAGGTCGAGCATGTCGGGATCCTCGATGTCGTTGGCCTCGAGGATGTCGTCGACGGTGACGTCGAATTCCTCCGCGATCGCGCTCAGCGTATCGCCCGACTGCACGATGTAGGTCTCTTCCTCCGGCTCCGGCTCGGGCTCCGGCTCGGGCTCGGGCTCGGCAGCTTCCTCCATCGAGGTGCCGTTCGCTTCGTCCTCCGTGGCGTCCTGGGCCTCGGCCTCGTCGTCCGCATCGTCTCCGCCGCACCCTGCGAGCAGCAGGGTGAGCAACGCCGCCGCGACCGCCGTACGTGTTCTGCGCATGAGTCCGCCTCCCAGGATGACCGTATCCAACCACATCCGACCCCGTCCAGCGTGGAACCGTCCCCGGAGTCGCTCACCAATCGACGGGCCGACCCCGACGGTCGAGGAACGCCCCCGTCGACTCCGGGGGGAGGCTGTCGATCACCCCGAGCAGGGCGGTAGCCGCCTCGTCGGCTGCAAGGCGCGCGTCGGGGCCGCCGAGATCGGTCTTGACCCATCCGGGGTCGAGGGAGACGACCTGGGTCGCCTGCGCGGACAGCTCGTCAGCGAGCTGCAGGGTAGCCATGTTCAGCGCGGCCTTGCTCATCGCGTAGCCGTAGTTTCGCTTGGGGACCCCTCGCGAGAGGGAGCCCAGGCCTGAGGACAGGTTCGCCACGCACGAGCCACCCGCACGGGCGAGCAGCGCCTGGAATGCCTGGGTGACGACCACGGGGCCCACCGCATTCGTGCGGAGCACGGCCAGGAGCGCGCCAGGATCGATGTCGGCGAGCGGAGACATGCTCCGACCGGCGCTCCACAGCCCCGCGTTGTTGATCACCACGTCCACACGGTCATGAAGGTCCGCCACGACCGCTGCGGCGGCGGCCGCGCTCTCCGGCGCGGTGACGTCGAGTGGGAGCACGGTGGCGTCCCCGTCCGCGCTCGCGGCCACCGAATCGAGTTCCGGGGACTCCACGGGATGCCGCGCGGTCGCGACCACGCGGTCGCCTCGGGCGAGCAGGGCGCGTACGAATGCGAGCCCGAGCCCGCGACTCGCTCCGGTGACTACAACGACACGCTCGACGGTAACCTCCCAACCCTGACCGGCTGCAGTCTGGACCCGTGGCCACACGCATCAAACATGGCTCCACGCAGCCGAGGAGGAGGTCGCGCCCATGCCCGAGCCCCCCCGCCCCCGCGTGGCGAGCCTGGTCCCGTCCGGCACCGACATCGTCGCCGCACTCGGCCTCGGCCAGCATCTCGTGGGCGTCTCCCACGAGTGCGACCATCGGGTCGCAGACGGCCTTCCCGTGCTGACCTCGAGCACCCTGCCGTCCGAGGCCGGCCACCCACCCGCGGAGATCGACCGGCTCGTGAGCGAAGCCGTCGGCGAGGGCGCGCCGCTTTTCCGGACAGACCGGGAGCGCCTCGCCGCACTCGAACCGGACGTGGTCGTCGGCCAGGACATCTGCGATGTCTGCGCGGTACCCGGCGGGCAGGTCGCAGAGGGGCTGCCGGACGGCGCGGAGCTGGTGACTCTGTCCGCCACGTCCCTCGCCGGCCTCAACGAGGACCTGCGCCGCGTCGGCGCCGCGCTCGATGCGCCAGACCGGGCGGAGCAGCAGGCGAGGGCCATCGGCGACGCGCACGCCCGTGTCGCCGCACGGGTCGCGTGCGAGAGGCGACCACGGGTGCTCGCGCTCGAGTGGGGCGACCCGCCGTTCCTGGGCGGCCACTGGATCCCCGAGCTCGTGGCCATCGCGGGTGGCAACCACGTCCTCGCCGCCGCGGGAGAGCCCTCCCGACGGTCCTCCTGGGAGGAGATCGCCGAGGCCGACCCCGACGTGATCGTGTTCATGCCCTGCGGCTACTCCCTCGGCCGCGCCCTCGAGGAGAGTCGAGCCCTCCTGGACGAGCCGGAGGTCGCCGGGCTGAGAGCGGTTGAGGAGGGAAACTGGTGGGCCACCCACGCCACCACGTTGTTCTCCCGCTGCACCCCAGGCGTGGTGACCGCGGTCCCGATCCTCGCGTCGATCCTGCACCCGGAGCACTTCCCGCCCGTGCCGGCCCGACGGGCACAGCAGGTGTCAGCGGGCTCGGAGAGCGGGACCCTCTAGGCAAGCCCGCCCTCGAAGGAGCACAGCGATGCGACACTCCGCGGCACGCCTGGCGCTCGCCGCTGTCCTGGGACTCGGGTCCGTCGCCTGCGGCCTCGACGAGGCGGCCGACACGGGCACGACCACCGAGCCCGAGGATGCAGGGGACGGTGACGGGGGCTCCTGAACCCCACCGTCCATGAGCCCGACCTCCGGAGGGCCCACCACCCGGCGCAGGTGGTGGCGGGAGACCGTCGTCTACCAGATCTACCCACGGTCGTTCCTCGACACGGACGCCGATGGCGTCGGCGACCTCCGCGGCATCGGCCACCGCATCGACCACCTGGCGGACCTCGGGGTCGGGGCCCTGTGGCTGTCGCCGATCTACCGCTCCCCCATGACCGACTTCGGCTACGACGTCTCGGACCACTGCGATGTCGATCCCCTCTTCGGTGACCTCGCGGAGTTCGATCGGCTCCTCGGCCGGGCGCACGACCGGGGCCTGCGGGTCCTGCTCGACTGGGTGCCCAACCACACGTCTGTCGAGCACGCCTGGTTCCGTGAGTCCCGCTCGTCGCGCTCGAGCCCCAAGCGGAACTGGTACGTGTGGCGCGACCCGGCTGCGGACGGCGGGCCGCCCAACAACTGGGTGGCCGCGTTCGATCCCGATTCACCCGCGTGGACCTACGACGGTCGCACCGGCCAGTACTACCTCCACCTGTTCCTTCCCGAGCAGCCCGACCTCAACTGGGCCAACCCAGAGGTGGAATCCGCCCAGCATGACGTGCTGCGGTTCTGGCTGGACCGGGGTGTCGACGGGTTCCGCGCCGACGTCGTCCACCTGATCGGCAAGGACCCCGCGCTGCCCGACGAGCCTCCCGAGCGAGCGTCGCAGTCACGGGTGGGCTACCACCACGAGCCCCGGACCCACCCGTTGCTGCGCCGGATCCGCGGGGTGCTCGACGCCTACCCCGGCGACCGGGCGATCGTGGGCGAGATCAACCTGCACGATTCGTCGGCGATCGCGGAGTACCACGGCGAGGGCGACGAGCTCCACCTCGCCTTCAACTTCGCGCTACTGCGTGCAGGATGGAACGCGAGGCGTTGGCGAACGGCGATCACCGAGGTGGTGGAGGCATACGAACCCGTAGGCGCGTGGCCCACCTGGGTCCTGTCGAACCATGACGAGCCACGACACGTCACCCGCTACGGGTCCGTCGCCCGTGCCCGCGCCGCGGCGGTCGCGCTGCTTAGCCTGCCTGGCACGCCCTTCCTCTACGCGGGGGAGGAGTTGGGCCTCTCCGACGCCGCGATCCCGCCCCACCTGAGAGTGGACCCCGGCGGTCGTGAGGGGTGCCGGGCACCGATCCCGTGGGAGCGCGGGCCCGACCACGGCTGGCCCGCGGAACCGTGGCTGCCCTGGCCACCCAGCGCGGGCGCCCTGAGCGCCGAGGCGCAGCGAGGCGATCCCACGTCGACCCTCGAGCTGTACCGACACCTCCTCCGTGTCAGGCGGTCGAGCGAGGCCCTGCGGGCCGGCACCTTCGCCTGGCGCGACGCTCCCCCCGACGTGCTCGCCTTCGACCGTGGCGCCGAGGACGATCGTCGGGCCGTCCTCGTCAACTTCGCCGCGTCGCCCCGGTCGGTGGCCATGCCCGGGGCCTGGGAGATCGACGCCTCGAGCCGCCGCAAGCGCGAAGGGCAGGCATTCGGTGGGGCGGTCTCCGCGGAGGAGGGACTCGTGCTACGCCCGAGTCGGTGAGGTAGCCGCTACCAGCGGTGATGGACCTGGGGAGCGATGCGCTCGGTGTACAGCCACCGGACAGCTTCCATCGTGTCCTCGTCGAGGTCGCCGAGCAGCGAGGCGGCGGCATTGTTCCTCGCCTGGTCCGGGGTCCGTGCCCCGGGGATGGTGGTCGAGACCTCGTCGTGCATGAGGATCCACCTCAGCGCGAGTTGCGCGAGCGTGGCCCCCTCGGGCACACGGTCCTCGAGTTGGGTGGCGGCCTCGACGCCGGTCTGGAAGTCCACGCCCGCGAACGTCTCGCCCACGTCGAAAGCGGCACCCTCCCGATTGAAGTTGCGGTGGTCGTCCTCGGCGAACGACGCGTCGGCGTTGAACTTGCCGGTGAGCAGGCCCGAGGCGAGCGGAACCCGCGCGATGACACCCACGTCGTGGGCCATGGCCCGCTCGAGCAGAAGATCCGCGGGGCGCTGACGGAAGGCATTGAAGACGATCTGCAACGAGGAGAGGCCCTCGTACTCGATCGCCTTCAAGCCTTCCTCCACGCGCTCCACACTCGCGCCGTAGGCCGCGATGACGCTCGTGGCGACCATCTCGTCGAGCGCCTCGAACACCTCAGGATGGTAGTAGAGGTCGGTCGGTGGGCAGTGCAGCTGGACGAGGTCGAGCCGGTCGACGCCGAGGTTCCGACGACTGCGATCCATCCATGCGAACAGGTTGTCGGGCGTGTACTCGCCGACCTCGAGGGGCGCCCGACGACCGCACTTGGTCGCGATCACGATCTCGTCGTCACCGCGCTCGTCGCGGAAGCGGGCGAGCAGACGCTCCGAATGGCCGTCCCCGTAGACGTCGGCGGTGTCGTAGAAGGTGATGCCCGAATCGGCTGCCGCATGGAGGGCGCGGAGGCTCTCGTCGTCGTCGACGGGCCCCCAGTCCCCGCCTATGGCCCAGGCCCCGAAACCGACCTCGGAGACCTTGTACCCTGTCTTGCCCAGTCGTCGGTAGCGCACGGGTCACTCCTCGCTTCTCTCGGTTGCCGACCCCGCCCTCTACGGAGCCTGCCCCCGTAGCCTTACCCTGCTAGCCGAGAGGCCCCCGGGCGAGCGCCTCGTGTGCAGCGTCCTCAGCCGACAGGCTACGCCCCCAATGCGGCCCGCCGCGTGCGCGTGGAACCCTTCCCTGGCCGAGACGTCCCTCGTCGACCGCTTCCACGGGGCCGAGCACCCGGACCTCCACCTGTGGCTCCTACGTTCGCGGACGCCTGCAATGACCGTGTGTACCGTATCCCGGCCACCCGGACCGTTTGCAGGGGGGTTGCAGGATCTCTGCGACCCCGGTCCCCCACGATGAGCCGGCACCAGCGCATCTTCATCACGCCGATCCAGACGTTGCTCAACCCCTGGGTCGGCGGTGCACTGCTCGTCGGTCCTCGTCTGGCTGAGCCGCGGCACCGTCTCCTTACCGGCATGGTCGGCATGTACGAGATGGTCCCCGGCGTGGTGGCTCGGCCATCGCCGCGGTCGTCTTCGGCAAGGACATGGGCAAGGTGCCCGAGCGGGCCTGGGTCGGCGGCTACGCTCCCGCGGGCACCCCACCCGAGGAGCAGCAGCCGACGTAGGTGAGGCAGGCGGCTCGTTCCCGGGCGGTGTGCGTGCACTCCGCCCGGGAATGGTTCGAGACAGGAGGTGTCGCCATGGTGAGTTCCCTGCTCGTCAAGGCCTCGGAGCACTGCGGGTTGGAGCGGATCGTCACCCGCAACGGGATCTCCCGTCGCCTCGCGCTCCGGTTCGTCGCGGGCGAGCACCTCGAGGACGGCCTCCATGCCGCCGGGAGCCTGGCCGCGGCCGGCCGCCTCGCGAGCCTCGACTACGTGGGTGAGCACATCCGCGACCTGGAGGACGCGCGGGCGGCCGCGGGCATGTGCCACCGCGCGCTCGACGGCATCGCCAAGCGCGCCGCCCAGGTGGGTGTCCACGTCACGCTCGACATGGAGGACGCGACACTGACCGAGCCACCTCATCGACCACATCAAGGCCGAGGCCGCCCGCCACGGCCGCCGAGCGGCCCGCCAACATCCTCTTCTTCCTCCGTGCCGTGCGCAGCACCGCGCTGCCACAGGCCGTCAAGCGCTCATGACCGCACCACAGCACATCGACTCCGCAGGAGGCCCGCACATGCCAGGCTTCACCGTTCCCACACCCGTCAACGAGCCAGTGAGGACCTACGCCCCCGGCAGCGCGGAGCGCGCCAGCCTCGAGTCCCGGGTGGCTGAGATGTCCAAGGAGCGGATCGACGCCCCGATGATCATCGGGGGCGACGAGGTTCGCAGCGGCAACACATTCGTGGCGCGCTCGCCCCATAATCACGACCTCCAGCTCGCCGACGTCCACGCAGCCGACCGCAGCGATGTGGAACGGGCTGTCGCGGCGGCCAAGGCCGCGGGCCACGACTGGTCGCGATGGTCTTTCGAGGAGCGCGCCGCGGTCTTCCTCAAGGCCGCGGACATGCTTGCGGGCCCCTCTCGAGACACGATCAACGCGGCGACGATCCTCGGGCAGTCGAAATCCGTGCAGCAGGCGGAGATCGATGCGGCGTGCGAGTTGATCGACTTCCTGCGCTTCAACGTCGCGTACGCGGAGCAGCTCCAGGAGCTCCAACCCCATTCGCCCCGCGGGATGTGGAACCGCATGGAGTACCGCCCGCTCGAGGGCTTCGTCCTGGCGATCACGCCCTTCAACTTCACCGCGATCGCAGGCAACCTGCCGACCGCACCGGCGATCCTCGGCAACACGGTGGTCTGGAAGCCCTCTGAGAAGCAGGCGCTCGCGGCTCACCACACGATGGAGATCCTCCGGGCAGCGGGACTCCCCGACGGCGTCATCAATCTCGTCCACGGTGACGGTGCGCTGGCCGCTGAGGTCGCCACCGCGGACCCCGACTTCGCGGGGCTGCACTTCACGGGATCGCTCGCGGTCATGCGCTCGTTGTGGAAGCTGGTGGGCGAGCACATCGACGTCTACAAGTCGTTCCCCCGCATCGTCGGCGAGACGGGCGGCAAGGACTTCGTGCTCGCACACCCGTCGGCCGACGTCGACCAGCTCGTCGTCGCACTCGGGCGCGGCGCGTTCGAGTACCAGGGGCAGAAGTGCTCCGCGGCCAGCCGGGCGTACATCCCCCGGAGCCTCTGGCCCCGAGTCCGCGACGGCGTGGCGCAGGTCGCGGCGGACATGAAGGCGAGCATGGGTGACGTCTCGGACCTGTCGACGTTCATGGGTGCGGTCATCGACGGCGCGTCCTTCGCGAAACAGCGTGAGGCGATCGCCCGCGCGCGGGACGAGGGTCGGGAGATCGTGGCGGGTGGGGGCACCGACGACCGGCAGGGCTGGTTCGTCGATCCCACCGTCATCGCCACCGACGACCCCGTCTCGGACACTATGGTGCGTGAGCTGTTCGGCCCACTGCTCACCTGTCACGTCTATGACGACGCGCAGTGGGACAACGTGCTCGACGTGGTCGACTCGACCAGTCCATACGCCCTCACGGGTGCGGTAGTATCCCAGAACCGCGACGCGGCGTACGAGGCGGTGGGTCGCCTGCGCGACGCGGCCGGTAATTTCTACATAAACGACAAGCCAACCGGCTCGGTCGTGGGGCAGCAGCCCTTCGGCGGGGCCCGTGCATCCGGCACGAACGACAAGGCCGGGTCACTGCTGAACATTGTCCGCTGGGCAAGCGCGCGCTCCATCAAGGAGACGTTCGTTGCTCCCACGGACTGGCGCTACCCGCACATGGGGTAGCCACGAGATCGTGGGTCGACTGGCTTTGGCGGGCCAAGGTCACTCGACCCACACCAACCACGGCCGGCCGGCTGGGGGCCCCCAGCCGGCCGGCCTTGTCTCGTGATCGGTGAGCCCCGATCCCCCGCCAGATGACAACTTGGTGACTCGGCCGGCCGACCACCCGGGCCTATCCTGCGCATCCGGGCAGTACCTCGTACAGTGGCGCGCTCCATCGACGAAGGATGCAACGAATGCGCGTACGAACCCTTACGGCCCTGCTGGCAGCGCTCCTGCTGGTGGTCGCCGCCTGCACCGACGAGGAAGGTGAGGAGGGCGCCGCCGAGGAAGGGGCCGAGGAAGAATTGGATGAGCTCTCCGAGGAGGATCTCGCCGAGCGGCAGCCGGAGATGCCCGAGCCCGAGGATCTCGAGGACGGCACGGCCGCGCTCGTCAACGACCGCGAGATAGCCTCGAGCACCGTGGACGAACGCTTCGAGGCCGTCCTCGAAAGCCCCGAGGTCGCCGAGATGCCCGAGGAGGAGACGGAGGGCCTCGCCGACAACCTGCGGGCCCAGATCCTGACGCAGATGGTGCTCGAGGAAGTCATCGCGGACGGCGCCGAGGAGCTCGGGGCGGAGCCCAGCGAGGACGACGTCGAGGAAGCCAAGGCTGCCGCGGCCGAGCAAGCGGGCGGCGAGGAGGCACTCGAGGAGCAGCTGGCCGCGCAGGGACTCACGACCGACGACGAACGAGACGAGGTGTTCCTCCTTCAGGCTCGCGTGGATCGGATCACCGAGGTCCTCAGTGAAGACCTCGACGAGGACGAGGTGAGCGACGAGCAAGCCGAGGAGCTCGGGATGGATCCCGGTCAGCTCGCGCTCCAGGAGTGGCTGATGAGCCAGACGATGGAGGCCGACGTTCGCGTGGACGGCGAGTACGGGGTCTGGAGCCCCGAGGCGGGCCAGGTCGTACCCGCGAGCGCGTAACGCCACTGAAGGGCCCCTGCCCGAGGGGAAGCCTCACAAGGGCTCTTCGGGCGGGGGCACCGCGCCGGGACGCTCCGCGAGCGCCGCGCTGAGTCGGCCTCCGAGGCTGCCGAGCCCCCACGCGTCGAGGCGCGCGGAGATGCGGTTCGCCGCCGGCCGGCGCTGGGCCGCCTCGAGGTCGACATGGAGGTCCCGACGGGGTGTCATCAGGTCGACGTTGCGGTGGAACACCGACGCGTCGCGAGCGCAGTCGTCGAGCAACGCCTGACCGAGCGCGGCGCCGAGCACGCTCCGGCACCCGATGGGGTCCGCGACCGCTGCCGCAACCGTCGGGTACTCCGCGAACAGCGCAGCCGCCCTCGACGGGCCGATCCCGGGCACTCCGGGAAGATTGTCTGAGACGTCTCCCCGGAGCGCGGCGTACTCGACGTACTGGGCCGACGTGACGCGCAGGTCGGCCCACAGGCGCTGTGGCGTGACCGCGACGGTCTCCCCCCGTCCGCGCATCCTCAGCACGGTGGTGTCCTCGCTCACGAGGCAGAACGCGTCGCGGTCGCTCGTGGCGATGGTGCAGCGCCAGCCTTCGCTTTCCGCGACAGCGGCCGCAGAGGCCATCACGTCATCGGCCTCCCACCCCTCGCTCGTGACCACGCAGACCCCGAGGTCAGCGAGACCGTCCGGCATGCCCAGCAACAGGGCGAGCAGGCCCGAAGCCTTGTCGCCGCGCTGCCCCTTGTAGGGGGGGAAGCGCTGGCGGCGAACGGAGGCCTCCCGGCTGTCGAACCCGACGACGACCGCGTCGACGGCCACGCGGTCGCATAGGGACGCCAGCAGGGCGAGGAAGCCGTACACCGGCCCCTGGGAACGGTCGGCCGGGTAGCCGTGGAACGCCCGGTGGGCCAGTGAGTCACCGTCGACCGCGAGGAGCATCGGGGCTGTGGAGGCCGGCGCGGTGACGGGCGGCGCCGCGGCGGGAGTCCGCGGCGCCGGTGACAACCCGCTGGTGGGAGCCGCGCCATGCACGGGTGCGAGCACATCTTGGTCGACGTCGAACAACGTCAGGCCCCGCGGCTCAGTCATGCGCGATCCTCCGCAACCCCTTGTGCGATCACGTGGGCCCGGCTTCCACGCACGAACGAGACGACACCGGCGGCGACCAACGGCACGAGCGCGCAGAGCACGATGAGGCGCTCGGCACCGAGGACGGGCAGCAACAGGCCGGTGACGCTCTGGCCCAGTCCCGCGCCGATCATCACCGAGGCGATGTAGAGGCTGAAGCCCTCCGCCTGCCTGCCCGGCGGGACCACGCTCTGCAAGCGGATCGTCCCGAGCGCGTTCAGCGGCGCGATCGGCCCTCCCGCGAAGAGGAGGATCGCACCGAGGAGCATCAGCGAGGGCGCCAGCGCGACGGGGGACATCAGGAGCCCGAGGCTCAGGAGCAGCCAGACAGCGGGCCGCGCAGGGTGGGTGACCCGTTCCGCGCGCGATGTGGCGATCAAGCCCGTGATCACGCTGCCCGCGGCGAACATCGCGAGTAGCGGGCCCGCCAGAGCAGAGTCCGCGCCCATCGACACGAGCCGGGCGGGCACGAGGCTCTCGAACATCCCGAGCGCGACGCCCACCGCCATCGCGATGGCGAAGAGCGGCTTCACGCCCTCCACCTTCCACGGCGCGAAGGCGGGACGCTGCGTGGGAGGTTCGAGGCGCGGCAGGAAGGACACGACGACCCCGGCGGTCGACACCGCCGCCGCCATCAGGACCTGGACGCTCAGCGCTCCGAACGCCATGGCCAAGAGGCCCGCGAGTGCGGGGCCCGTCACGAACGCGACCTCGGCGAAGACCGCCTCCACCGCGTTGGCCCGCGGTAGGTCCTCGCGTGCGACGATCACGGGGAGCAACGCGCGGAACCCGCCGGACAGAGCCGCCATCGCGACCCCCTGCAACGCGGCGAGGGCGAAGAGGACGGGAAGCGAGGCGGCGGTGAAGGCCGCGGTCGCGAGCCCACCCACCGCCGCCGCGGTCAACAGGCAGTCGCGCCGCAGTCCCGCGGTTAGCTCGCCCCCGTCGAGCATCCGGCCCCGCCACAGGGCGGACAGCCCGCTCGCGAGGATGGCCACACCTGTGAGTTGGGCGCCGACCGCGATCGAGCCCGTGACCTGCTCGCCGAGCAGGACGAGGGCGAGCAGCGTCATCGTCACGGGCAGGCGCGCGAGGAACGAGGCCACCGTCCACCAACGCCACGCCCGCTGCCGGCCGAGTAAGCGCAATCCCGCGACGACACCCATCCGCCTCAGCATAGTGCGTCGCGTGCGGTCCACGATCAGTGCGGGGTGGGCTCGCGATCAGGTTGGTGCCGGTGCTGCCGACGCTCGATGCGCAGTCGGCGCTCGCGGAGCAGCGCCCACACGCCGACCGCGATGAGCAGGGACGGCCACCACTGGGCGACGGCCTCGAGTGCCTGGCGGGACTGCGCGTACTGGGCGCCGCCGATCAGGAGGAGGACCCCACCGGGCACGAGCGGCCACCAGCCCCCCGGCCGTCGCCCGACCGCGAGGCGGTCGAGCAAGGCCACGAACACGAAACCCGCACCGACGCCTATCGGCACCGCGCCGACGGTGTTCTGGACCGACCCCACCATCAGCCCGATCCCGAGCCCCATCAACACCCCGCCGCTGATGAGGAAGCCATAGGTCCGCTGCGCCACGAAGGCGACGAGGAGGAACGCGCCCACGAGCGCGGGGGCGAACACGCCGGACAAGCCGAGCTGGAAGACGCCGAGCAGCGCCCCGCCGCCGAGGATCAAGACGATGCCCAAGACACGTTGGATGCGCACTGGTCGCCTTCCCTCCGTCGTCTGGCCATCGTGGACGGCCGCTGACCGGCAACGCAAGCGGCGGTGGGTCCTCCGGGTGAGTAGGCTGCGAGCATACCGATCACACGTCCCCCCGAAGGTCTTTCTGTGTCCTACGCCAACCTCACCCGCGAGGAAGCACGGGCCCGCGCCGCGCTGCTGGCTCGTGTGGAGTACCACGTCGAGCTCGATCTCACCGGCGAAGGGGAGACCTTCCCCAGCCGCACCGAGGTGCGATTCGACGCGGAGCCGGGATCCTCGACGTTCATCGACCTGCAAGCCCACTCGGTCGAGCAGGTGACCCTCAACGGCCGGCCCCTGCCTGCCGACGTGGTCACCACGGACCGGATACGCCTCCCTCGGCTGGAGCCGTCGAACGTCCTCCTCGTCGAGGCATCCTGCCGCTACGAGCGCTCGGGGGTGGGCTTGCACCGCTTCACCGATCCGGTTGACGGCGCCGTGTACCTCCACACCCAGTTCGAGCCCTTCGATGCCCACCGGGTCTACGCGTGCTTCGACCAGCCCGACCTCAAAGCGCCGTTCACCCTGACGGTGCACGCACCCGAGGACTGGACGGTCATCAGCAACACCGAGGCCGTGGAGGAGCCATCCGGCGGCGTCTGGCGGTTCGCCGAGTCGCTGCCGATCTCCACGTACATCACCGCCCTCGTCGCGGGGCCCTTCCATTCCGTCCACGATGCCTGGACCGCAGCCGGCGGCAACCAGGAGGTCCCCCTCGGCCTCCACTGCCGGCGCTCCTTGGCCCAGCACCTCGATGCGGAGGAGTTCCTCGAGGTCACCAAGCAGGGACTCGACTACTTCACTGAGAAGTTCGCCTACGCGTACCCATTCGGCTCGTACGACCAGCTGCTCGTGCCCGAGTTCAACTGGGGGGCGATGGAGAATCCCGGCTGCATCACGTTCAGCGAGCAGTTCGTATTCCGCTCGAAGGTGACGGAGGCCGCGCGCCAGTCCCGTGCGTCGACGATCCTCCACGAGATGGCGCACATGTGGTTCGGCGACCTCGTCACGATGCGGTGGTGGGACGACCTGTGGCTGAACGAGAGCTTCGCGACGTACATGGGCACGCGAGCGCTCGCAGAGGCGACCCGCTTCACCGACGCGTGGGCGAGCTTCTCCTCGTCGGTCAAGGGCTGGGCGATCGCTCAGGACCAGCTGCCCTCCACGCACCCGATCGCCGCGGACATCGTGGACACGGAATCCGTGCGCACCCACTTCGACGGGATCACCTACGCCAAGGGCGCGTCCGTCCTGAAGCAGCTGGTCGCATGGGTCGGCGACGAGGCCTTCTTCGCGGGCCTGCAGGCCTACTTCACCCGGCACGCGTACGGGAACGCGGCCCTCTCCGATTTCCTCGCGGCACTCGAGGAGCCCTCGGGCCGGGATCTGGGGCCGTGGTCGAAGCAGTGGCTCGAGACCGCGGGAGTCGCCACCGTGCGCCCCGAGGTGGTGCTCGCACCCGACCAGACGATGCGCGAGGTGCACCTCCGCCAGGAGGCTCCCACCGAGCATCCTCATCTCCGCGACCACCGGATCGCCGTCGGTGCCTACAGCGCCGAGGCGGGCAGGCTCGTGCGGACCGCCCGCGCCGAGCTCGACCTCCGAGGTGGGCGGACCGAGGTCACCGAGCTCGCAGGCCTCCCACAGCCTGATCTGTTGCTGGGCAATGACGACGACCTCGCGTTCGTCAAGCTGCGTCTCGACGACCGTTCCGTCTCCACGCTGATGGACGGGCTGGCGAGCCTCGAGGATCCCCTCCCCCGCGCCCTGTGCTGGGGAGCGGCCTGGGACATGACACGCGACGCGGAGCTCGCCGCGAGCCGCTTCGTCACCCTCGTCGCGGACCATGCCCAGGGAGAGACCGACGTCGCGCTCCTCCAGGGCCTACTCACCCGCGCCCAGAGCACCGTCGACCGCTACACCGCCGGCCGCAACCGTGCCGCCGCCCGGGCGCGCCTCGCGCAGGGCGCCCGAGCCACGCTCGACGCGGCGGCCCCGGGAAGCGATGCGCAGCTCGTGTGGGCCCGCGCCTTCGCTTCCGCCGCGGGGGACGCGGACGAGCTCGCACTCATCCATGCGCTGCTTGATGGCAAGGAGGCCATTCACGGGCTGACCGTGGACACCGACCTTCGGTGGCACCTGCTGGGTGTGCTCGCCAGCCACGGCGCGGTCGACGACGAGCGGATCGACGACGAGGAGGCCCGCGACGCGACGGACATGGGGGCCCGGCGAGCGGCGACCGCCCGCGCCGCCCGTCCCCACGCAGAGGCGAAGGCCAAGGCGTGGGACGCGGTGCTGACAGATGCCGATCTCACCCTCGCGATGCGCCAGGCGCTGCTGAGAGGGTTCTGGCAGTACGGGCAGGACGCGCTCCTGGCGCCCTACGTGCCGTCGTACGGCGAGTCGGTCCAGACGGTGTGGGCGGAGCGCAACCCCGAGGAGGCACTCAGCCTCACCGGCGGCCTCTACCCGGCAACGATCCTCGAGCAGAGCGTCGTCGCCGAAGCGGATGCGGCGCTCGCAAGCCCCGATCTGCCCGCCCCCGCCGCCCGTATCATCGCCGAGCAGCGAGACCATACCCTTCGCGCCCTGCGGGTACGGGACGCCGACATCCACTGAGCCCCCATGCGCACCCCCACCCACACCTTGCACGCCTCCCAGTCCCACTCGGGATGGGACCGTTCCCGCGAGGCGGTGCTGTCCGTCCCCCCCGGCACGACGATCGAGCTTGACGTCGCGGACGCATCGGGCGGCCAGCTCGGGCCGGACAGCGTCGCGGAAGCCCTCACCGACATGGACATGGGCAGGGTCAACCCCACCACGGGACCGGTGCGGGTCGAGGGGGCGATGCCCGGCGATGCCCTGCAGGTGCGTATCCACGAGCTCCGCCCGTCGGGGTGGGGGTGGACCGGCCTCATCCCGGGCTTCGGCCTCCTGGCTGGAGACTTCCCCGAGCCCACGCTCACGCACTGGCACTATCAGCCGTCGGGCTCTGAGCCGGCCGCCTTCGGTGACGTCGCGCGCGTCCCCGTCCGCCCGTTCCCCGGAACGCTCGGCGTCGCTCCCGCTGAGCCTGGCCCGCACAGCGTGATCCCCCCTCGCCGGGTCGGGGGCAACCTCGACACCCGCGATCTCGTGGCCGGCACGACCCTGTGGCTCCCCGTGGAGGTGGAGGGCGCGTTGTTCAGCCTCGGCGACACCCATGCGGCACAAGGCGACGGAGAGGTGTGCGGGACCGCGATCGAGAGCCCGATGACCGCGGTCGTGTCCCTGGATCTGGAGCCCGGGGCGGCACCGGCCTTCCCCGTCTTCGAGACCGTTGCGGCTCCCCGCGACGTCGAGGTGCGCGACGGGGTGATCGCGACCACGGGGATCGGGCCAGACCTCATGGCGGGGGCGCGCGACGCGGTCAGGGCGATGATCGAGCTTCTCGGCCTGCGGTACCGGTTGGATCCCCCCAATGCGTATATGCTCGCGAGCGTCGCCGCCGACCTGCGGATCTCAGAGATCGTCGACGCGCCGAACTGGGTCGTCACGTGCGCGGTTCCGAAGGCCATCTTCGCCCCCTGAGTCAGGAACCTGCCGTCTCCGGCTACTTCGCCCGCATCGTGACGCATGGGATGGGTAGGACAGGCTGCACGTCCCCATAGGAGGCAGCGATGGCGACCCAGACGCATGACACCAAGCTCCTGCCGGTCGGCAGGGACCGAATCTCGACCGACGACGTGATCACCGTCGCCTCCCCGTACGACGGGAGCGTGGTCGGGCAGGTACCCCGGTGCGGTCCCGACCAGGTGGACGACGCCGTCGAGGTCGCGCGCCACGTCCCCGACGAGGAGCCTCTCCCCGCGTGGCGCCGGGCAGGGATACTCGACGAGGCCTCGCGCCGGCTGGCCGATCCGGACACCGCGGAGCGGTTCGCCCGCACCCTCGCCGGCGAGGCGGCCAAGCCGATCGCGACCGCCCGGCAAGAGATCTCCCGGGCGGTCAACACGTTCGCGTTCTCCGCGGCCGAGGCCCGCAGGGTCTCGGGTGAGATGGTCCCGCTCGAGGCGAGCCCGAACGGGGAGGGCAAGCTGGGCTTCGCCCTGCGTGTGCCGATCGGCGTGGTCGGGGCGATCAGCCCGTTCAACTTCCCCGTCAATCTCGTGGCGCACAAGGTCGCGCCGGCGCTGGCGGCCGGCTGCCCCGTGGTCCTCAAGCCCGCGAGCCAGACGCCGCTGTCCGCGGTCGCGCTCGCAGACCTCCTGATGGACGAGTGCGGCCTGCCACCGGGATGGTTGTCGGTCGTGACCGGCGGCGGGCGCGACGTCGGTGAGGCGATCGTCGCCCACCCCGGCATCGCGATGCTCACGTTCACCGGCTCCGCGGACGTCGGTTGGAGCATCCGGGAGAAGGCGCCGCGGAAGAAGGTCGGCCTCGAGCTCGGCAACAACGCCCCGGTCATCGTGGAGCCCGACGGTGACTGGGAGGCCGCGGCGAGGAAGATCTCCGTGCACGGCTACAGCCACGCCGGACAGTCGTGCATCTCCGTCCAGCGCGTCCTCGTGCACCAGAGCATCGCCCAGGACTTCACCGAGGCCCTCGCCGAGCATGTGCGCTCGCTGAGGGTCGGCGATCCCCAAGAGGAGGACACCGAGGTCAGCGCGTTGATCAGCGCCGCGGACCGGGACCGTGTGGCCTCGTGGGTGGACGAGGCGGTCAGCGGCGGCGCCACCGTCCAGGCGGGTGGTGAGGTCCGCGACGGGCTGCTCGCACCCACCGTCCTCACGGGCGTGACCCCGGACATGCGTGTGTGCCGTGACGAGGTGTTCGGGCCGGTGGTGGGGGTCCAGGCCTACGAGACCTACGACGAGGCGCTTCATCTCGCGGGGGATACCCGTTACGGCCTGCAGGCGGGGGTGTTCACGAAGGACCTCGGCAAGGCCCTGCGCGCGATGCAGGAGCTGCATTTCGGCGGTGTGCTCGTGGGCGAGGTCCCCACGTGGCGCGCGGACCAGATGCCCTACGGCGGTGTGCGCGATTCGGGCAACACCCGTGAGGGCCCCGCGTACGCGGTCGAGGAGATGACCGAGCTCCGGATGATCGTGCTGCAGGCCTGAGGCGGGGCCCGCGGCGCCCGGGGCGCGCGACACCGAGGGTCCCGTGGTCGGCGTGCTCGTCGTGGCGGTGTCTCAGGTGAGCGAGACCGTCGTCGCTCCGCCGACGTGGCGGTACCGGTCGGGGTAGCACGTCAGCACGATGATCTGGCAATGCTGGCCCGCGATCCGCAGCACCGCACCCATAGCCTCGAGTCGGTCGGCGTCCGAGTAGCCCAGGCTGTCGTCGATGATCAGCGGAGCGCCTCCGTTGTCCGCGACGAGAGTGGCGCACGCCACCCGCCCGATCAACGACAGCTGCTCCTGCGCCCCCGCGCTGAGCGCGTCGAAATCGAGGGGCACCCCGTCGAGGACCCGCTTGTGTATCCGCAGGTCCTCGTCGAGCTCGACGTCGAACACCGCACCAGCGTTGACGAGCCTGCCGAGCTTGACGATCTGCTCGGTGAGCGGTCCCACGTAGCGTCGGCGGGAGGCGTCACGGTGCGCATCGAACGTCTCCTTGAGCGTCCTCGCCGCCTCGGCCCGCCGACGCAGACGTCGATCGTGGGCCTCGGCCGCATCGAGCGCCGCCTGTGCGCGCGCCCGCTCGTCGAACAGTCCCTCCCCACCCCGGACCTCCACACGGGCACGAAGATCACGAAGGTCGTCATCGGCCTCCCGGAGACGCCGACGCGCGTCCTCGGCGGAGGCGACGGCGTTGTCCGCGAGCGCCCGGACGGCTTCCGGGTCGGCGTCCCGCAAGCGCTTCCGGGCCTCCGCGAGACGGTCATATGCGGCTGTCCGCGCATACCCCGCCTCCTCCCATGCCTCGAGGAGGTCCTCGTCGGTGGTGACCTGCCGCTCCCGTGCCAACCTCTCCGACAGGCGCGTCACCGTGTCGGTCACTACCTCCCGCCGCACGAGGCGATCCTGCCCTTCGTCGCGAAGACCCTGCACGCGTTCCCGAGCGGCCTGCTCCTCGCCCACCGCGACCGCCAGCGCCCGAGCGGCGAGCGACGCGGCCTCCTTGGCCTCCTCCAGCGACGTCGCCGCGTCCTCGGCCGTCGCGGGCAGCCTGAGCTCGGAGGTTCGCGTGGTCTCGTAGTCAGCGGTCCGGCGTTCGAGCAGTGCGATGCGTTCGTCGATCTCGTTGCTGCTCGCCCCGTCGAGCGCGTGATCGCGCACACCACGCGCCCCGGCGAGCGCAGCTTCCGCGTCCCTGCGCTCCTCCGCCGCGCGCTCCGCCTCCGAGAGGTCGCTCACACCCGCCTCGGCCAATGCCTCGGAGAGCGCACGACGCGTCGCTGAGTGCTCGCGCGCGAGCGTCTCCGCACCCTGCCCGGCCTCGACGGCGACCGTCCCGAGCCCAGGCAGCACCGCCGACCATCGGGACGCCACCGTGTGCTCGACCCGCTCGCCTGCGGCGACCGCCACATCCGCGCCATCGATCTCGAGGGTCACGTCCGCGTCCGTGTCGAGGCGAACACGGGGGCTTCCCGCGGACAGTGCCGCAGCTGTCTTCTCGACCTCGAGGTGCAGGGGGCGGAGGCGTTCGAGCACGGCTTGGTCGACCCTGTTGGCGTCGCACCGCTCCTGGAGCTCGAGTATCTGCTCGGAGCTCGCTGCCACGCGCTCCTGCCGTGCATGGAGGTCGGCGAGCTCGTTCGCCTCCCGGAGATGGTCCAGGTCCTCCTGACACAGCACCGCGACCTCATCCGCGGCCTTGGCGGCGACCCTGGCCTCCTCGAGGCGCATCTGGGCGCTCGCGTGGGCATCGACGGCGGACGCGAGGTGGCGTTGATCGTCGTCCACCTGCTGACGGAGCTCGGCGAGGTCTGCCTGCGCCTCCTCCACCTCCGCGAGGAGACGCAGTCGCGCGTCATGGCGCTCACGAGCGGCTTCAGCGGTCGCGTCTGCCGCCTCGACGGCATGAGCGCACGCTTGAACGTCCTGCTCCAATCGCGCGACACGGGTCAACTCCGCGGTCTGCTCCTCCGCGGTTCGCTCGCACTGGACGACCCGGCCCCTGAGGGTCGGGAGCTCGCGCTCGAGGCGATCGATGCGCTCGATGTCCTCTTCGAGGGCCGCGAGTTGCCCCTCGACCTCCTGGAGCGTCTCTTCCGCCTGCTCCCTGGCTTTCCTCGCGGCCTTGAGCTCCTTGCCGTCCTGTCCCGTCTGGGTGAAGTACGCGCGGAACTCGGTCGCGACCCGCTCGTAGAGGTCGGCCTCCCGCTCACCGATCGCGGTCGCCCCTGCCTCCGACTCGAGCGCACGTGCGAGCCCACGGGTCTCCGAGACCTCCGCCTGGGAGAGCGCGGTGCCCTGCCGAACTCGCAGGGCCTCCCACAGCGGCACGTCGATCGACTCGTCGAGCATTGACCGCACACGCTCGTGCGCCTCACGTCCCGTGAGCGTCTCCGCCCGCGGCGCGGTGATCGCAAGGCGGGTCTCCCGGTCCTTGTTGAACCTCTTGAGGTAGGTGAACGCGTAGGGCCCGCACTCCAGCTCGAGCGTGATCTCGGTGCCCACATCCCGGTCCACGGGCTTCAGAGCCGCGATCTCCTTGGCCTTGCTGGAGTCCTGGAAGTCGAGCGCATGCCAGATGGCGTCCGCCAGGGATGTCTTGCCGACCTCGTTTGCCCCCTCCACGACCGTCACCCCGGTCTCTGAGCCGGCTGGGAGGAGCGTGACGTCACGCTCGACGACGCCCCGGTAGTTGCGCAGGCCGATGCGCCTGATCCTCATCCGCCCGCTCCCGCGAGCCGGTGCAGTAGTCGCAGCGCGTCACCCGCCGCCTCATCGCCCGGGTCCTCCGCCACTCGTCCGCTCAACGCATCGACCGCGTCGCGGGCAAAGCCGGCGAGTCCCAGGTCGGTGACGTCCGCGTCGTCGGCCAGGACCGCGAGATCGGTGTGGCGCTCCCATGTCTGCAACGCCCCGAAGACCTCCGACGCGTCATCGAGGATGCGGTCGAGGGCCGCGCGGCCCCGCAACGAGAGCGTGCCGACGAAGGAGACGCGCACGATCGCCCTCTTGGGGTCGGGCACCCGGGCGAGCCAGTCCCGGACGATGTCGACGTCCTCGTCGCCGTCCAATGCGAAGCCCTCGTCGATGAAGCGCCAGCTGCCGATGCGATGTGCCTCGACCTCGCAGCGACCGCCGTGGAGATCGACCACGAGCGCGTTGCCAGGATCAGACTCATCGAAACCGGTGGCCTCGGGAGCCCCCGCGTACCATACCCGTCCACTGGCGCCGACCTCCGTGGTCGAGTGCCGATCCCCGAGGCCCACGAATTGCACCCGACCGTCGCCGAGCGCGCGATCGAGCGCCTCCACAGCGATCTGTGCGGGGTTCATCGGATCCGGGGAGAGCGTGTCCACGATCCCGTGCGCCACCAGGATGCGCGTCGTCCCCGGATCGGGGTCCGAGGCGCCGTCGATGACGGCGGCGCAGAGGTCCTCGAGTGGGCGCTTCGAGCTCCAGGGCGCGGCAAGGATCTCCACCCCGTCCCCTGCCGGGACCGGTTCCCACGTGTCGAGCACCGTCACGTTCGCGGGCGCGTGGGTGGAGAAGTCGCCGCTGCGGTAGATCGAGCCCGCGTTCAGCGGGTCGTGGTTGCCGGGGAGCAGGTACACGGGGACGGGGATGGACTCCATGGCCTCGAGCGCGCGCCACACGACCCGACGCTCGACGTGGTTGTCCTCGAAGACATCTCCCGCAACGGTCACGAACGCGCATCCCTCACGCTCGGCCAACTCCCCGATCCGCCTGACCGCGTCCAGGCGTGCGTCGGTGAACCGGGCCTGGGCGTCCGGGTCCAGGAAATGCCGACGCAGTCCGAGCTGCCAATCCGCGGTGTGCACGAACCTGACCACGAGACCTCCTAATCCGCCTGCCCGGGCATGGTAGGCATCGCGTGAGGCTGACTCGCGGAACCTGTCCCAGCGGACGGGACGTCCCGTTGGCGCCGCAGCTCCTCGATCTTCTCCAAGGGGCGCTCGAGCTGCCGGCGCCGGGTCGTATCGAGGTCCTCGAAGTCCTTCTGCGCGCCTGCGAGCCGTCGGCCGAGCTTGTCGACCGCCTCGTTGTACTTCTCCCACTGCCGATGGAACTGCCCGAGCAGCCCGAGGATCTCGTCGGAGGTCTGCTCGAGCGCGAAGTTGTCGACGGACTGGCGGATCACGGCGAGCACCGCGAACAAAGTGAGCGGGGAGCACAAGACGATCTGGTTGCGCAGCGCCTCGTCGAGAAGCGGCCCATCGTGCTCCTGGACGAACGCATAGACCTGCTCGTTGGGGATGAACAGGAGCAGACAGTCCACTGAGTTCTCCCCAGCCTGGTAGTCGCGCGCGGCAAGCTCACGAACACGACCGCGAACGTCCCGGACGAACGCGTTGCGCAACCGCTCCCGCTCGCCGTCGTCGTCGGCGTCGAGGTAGCGGACATAGTTGTCGAACGGGAACTTCACATCCATGTGGAGCTCGAGCCCCCGTGGGAGCAGGAACGTGAAGTCGGGGATGGCGCGCGCCCTCCCTGTGGTGTCGGCTACCGCGGTCTGCCGTCGGTAGTTGACGTTCTCCACGAACCCCGCGAGGCGAAGCACGTCGTCAGCCATCCGCTCGCCCCACTGCCCCCGCGACCTCGTGCTCGACAGCGCCTCGCGTAGTTGGCGGGTGCTGTCCGCAAGCTGCGCGGTCTGCTCACTGGCCGCCGCGATCTGGCCCGTGAGCTCGCCGTGCTGCGTGGAACGGGTGGCTTCGAGATCGCGCACGAGCCCGGTCACCTTCGAGAGCTCGGTGCGCATCGAGGCGAGCTCGTGGTCGATCAGGCTCCTCTGTGCGCTGAGGTCGCTGCTGCCCTGGGCGGTGTGAGCCGAGAGGCGCTCGCCCGCTACCGCGATGACCGCATCGACCGTCGCGGACACCTGCGCCTCGCTCGTGCCCGCCCGTCCGCGAATGACGAGCACGCACACACCCATGCCCGCCGCGAACGCCAACGCGACCACGGACACGATCAGCGCCACGCTGTCCAGCGTCGTCGCCATCGCCAAGGCATCCATCGCCAAGACACCGACCGTCAAGGCATTCTCCGCGCCCATCGCCGCTCCCCCTGTGCTCTCGCTGAACGCACAAGGTACGGGAGGGGTATGACAGCTCAGACGAGGTCGAGCACCACGACGGTCACGTTGTCGGGACCTCCGCCCTCGAGTGCCGCGCGGATCAACGCCTCGCAGGCGCTCTCTGGATCGCGGGCATCCTCGAGATGGCGGGCGATGGCTCGCGTCTCACACGCTTCCGTGAGCCCATCGCTGCACAACAGCACGCGGTCGCCCGACTGCAGTCGCCAAGGCCCGTAGTCGGCCACGGGGACATCCGGGTCCATCCCCACCACCCGCACGAGGAGGTGACGCTCCGGGTGCCTTGCCGCATCCGCCCGGTCGAGGAGGCCGACCTGAACCGCCTCCTCCACCGCGGTGTGGTCGTTGGTCAGCTGCTCGAGGCCATCGCGCAGGAGGTATGCCCGGCTGTCGCCCACATGGGCGATCACGAGCTGGTCGTCCCACACCGCCGCGGCGGTCAAGGTCGTGGCCATGCCCGTGCGGGCCGGGTCGTCGGCCCCTGCCTCGGCGACCGTGCGCGCAGCGGCGCGCACCGACGCGCCCAGCAGCGCGCCCGTGTCCGCGATGTCCTCGGGTGTGGCGTCGTCGTACGCGGCGACCTGCTCCACCGCGAGCGTCGACGCCACCTCGCCCGCCGGAGCGCCGCCCACGCCGTCGGCGACCGCGTAGACCCAGCGGCCCACGAAGAGCGCGTCCTCGTTGCCGGGTCGCACCCGACCCTGATGCGTCTTACCGTGGCTCTGTACTTCCATCACACGCTCCCGAGGCCGCTACACGACAACAGTAGCGACAGGAGCGCTGCGGTCTATGGCCGATGGGACGCCTCGGCAGGCCTCCGTCGGAGGTTTGCCGTGCCTATTCCTTCGGCCGGCTCACGAGCACGGGGCAGTGGGCGTGCCGAGTCACCTGCTCCGAGGTCGACCCGAGGCGCAGGCCCCGGAAGCCACCGCGGCCGCGGGAGCCGACGACGACGAGGTCGGCGTCCTTGGAGCGCTCGACCAGGGCCCGCGTGGGACGCTGGTCGGGGACCACGGTCCACTCGACATCCACGTCGTCGAGCTTCACGTCCACGTCTGACAGCCACTTGCCCACACGCTCGTTGGCCTCTGACTCCGCCTTCGCGAGATCGACCTTGTCCTTGCCCCTCTCCGGAAGCACCGGGAAGGCAGCGACGTTCTCCGGAGGCTCGAACGCGTACAGCACCTCGAGCGTCGCTCCATGCAAGCGTGCCTCGTCCGCGGCGCGTCGCAGGGCCTCGACAGAGGCCGGTGACGCGTCCACTCCCACCAGGATCCGATTCATCGGGGGTTCCTCTCCTACCTGTCTGCCTCTGCTTCTCTGCAGTCCAGACCGAGCCTACGGTCTCAGCGCGGTGGGTCCCATTCGGTGGGACCGCCGGCGGTGGTGGACGGCTCCTCGGCATCCGGCTCCGTCACCGGTGGGCTCGCCTCCCTGGTGATGAACGGCTCAGCGGGGATGTCGCTCATCGCGATGCCGTCGCGCTCGCTGCGCAGGCCCTTGATGATGCCCGCGACGACGAACAGCAGCACCACGGTGAACGGCAGCCCGGTCGCCACCGCGCCGGCCTGCAACGCGTCCAGGGCCGCCGCGCCACCACCCGCGATGAGGAGCACCGCCGCGACCAGCCCCTCGCTGACCGCCCAGAACACGCGCGTCGCAACGGGTGGGTCGGGATTGCCTCCGCTGGTGAGCATGTCGATCACGAACGAGCCGGAGTCGGAGCTCGTGACGAAGAAGAAGACGATCACGAACATGGCGACGATCGTGGTGATGCCAGCCAACGGGAGGCCGTCGAGCATGGCGAACATCGCGAACGACGAGTCCTCGAACGCGGGCCCGATGATGTCGATCGCTCCCGTCAGCTCCGCGTTGATGGCGGTGTTGCCCATCACGGTGAACCACAGGAACGACACGAGGGAGGGCACGAGCAGGACGCCCATGATGAACTCACGGATGGTGCGCCCACGGGAGATGCGAGCGATGAACATCCCCACGAAGGGCGACCAGGAGATCCACCAGGCCCAGTAGAAGATGGTCCAGCCCTCGAGCCATGCACTGGTGTCCTCGCCCGCGTACGCACCACTCCAGAAGAGGACGTCGACGAAGTTGGCGACGTAGCCGCCGAGGTTCTCGAAGTAGGCGGAAACGAGGAGCAGGGTCGGGCCCGCCGCAGCCACGAATATGAGCAGCGCGCCCGCGAGCAGGAGGTTGGTCTGCGACAGGATCCGGATGCCCTTGTCGAGGCCGGTGACCACCGAGATCGTCGCGGCCAGGGTGATGACGGCGATGAGGATCACCTGCACGGTGACCGACTGCTCCACACCGAACGCGTAGCCGAGGCCCGCATTGACCTGCATGACCCCGAGCCCGAGGGAGACCGCGACGCCGATCATCGTCCCGAGCACCGCGGCGATGTCGACGATGTTGCCGATGGGCCCGTGGATACGGTCCCCGATGAGGGGATATAGAGCGGAGCGCACGGTCAGCGGGAGGTCGTGCCGGAAGCCGAAGTACGCGAGGGAGAGGCCGAGGACCGCGTAGACCGCCCAGGGCCCGAGGCCCCAATGGTGGAACGTGAGGGTCATCGCGTCTTGTGCCGCGGCCATCGACTCGCTCGCCTCACGTGGCGCGTCGGCGAAATGGAAGATCGGCTCCGCGACCCCCCAGAACAGCAATCCGATGCCCATTCCCGCACTGAACAGCATTGCGAACCAGGTGCCGTAGCTGTAATCGGGGCGGGACCCGTCAGGCCCGAGGCGAACTTTGGCGTAGGGACCGATCACCAGATAGAGGCAGAACACGAGGAACAGGGCCACGGCGCCGATCATGAACCACCCGAGGTTGCCGGTGATGGCCCCGAGGATCTCCCCCAGCACGTTCGCCGCGTTCTCCGGCACGATCGCACCCCATGCCACGAAGGCGATGATCAATCCGGCGGAGACACCGAACACTATCGGGTGAATATCCAGGCCCGGCTTCTCGGTCTTGTTTGGCATGCAACGCCCCTTGTCCTGATCGACCGGTCACTACAGCTAAGTTGAATGTAGGACTATGGTCCCACGCCGCCTCAAGGGCCCAGAACTTACCGGAATATGGCCGGAGGGCAAGGGCTTCGTTTGACGGAGCCGAGAGCAAAGGCGAAGAAGGCCCCACGTGGAGCGCATTCTCATCGTGCTGCAAGGCCCTCAGGTGGTGAGCAGCACCTTGCCAGTGGTCTCGCGTCCCTCGAGGCGTCGGTGCGCGGTGGCGGCCTCCTCGAGGGGATGGGTCTCACCGATACGGACGGCGAGATCACCGTCACGGACCCAGTCGAAGAGGTCGGTGGCACGGGAGGCGAGCTCGTGTGGGTTGGCGGTGTAGTTCGCGAGCTTGGGCCGGGTCAGGTACAGCGAGCCTGCGGCGTTGAGCCGCTGGGGGTCGACAGGGTCGACAGGGCCGCTCGACTGGCCGTACAGCACAGCGAGGCCCCGAGGCCGGATGCAGTCGAGGCTGCGATCGAACGTATCGCGCCCCACCGAGTCGTAGACGACGTCGACACCGCCTGGCATCAACTCGGCAACTCTCTCCGCGAAGTCCACTTCGGTGTAGCGAATCACGTGGTCGGCGCCCGCCCCCGTCGACAGGGCGGCCTTCTCGTCTGTGGACACCGTCGTGTAGACAGTGGCCCCGCGCCGCTTCGCGATCTGGGTGAGGAGGAGGCCGACCCCACCCGCGCCCGCGTGCACGAGTGCAGTGTCGTCGGGACCGAGCGCGTACGTGCTGGTGGCGAGGTAGTGGGCGGTCATGCCCTGCAGCATGATCGCGGCCGCCGTCTCGAGCTCGAGGTCTGACGGCACGGCCACGAGCTCGGGCGCGGGCACGATCGTGTACTCGGCGTACGCCCCCAGCGTGCCGCTGTAGGCGACCTGGTCGCCCTCTGCGACCTCTGTCACGCCCGGCCCGATCGCATCCACGAGCCCCGCCGCCTCCATCCCGGGGGTGAAGGGGGGCGAGGCGGGATAGAGGCCGCTGCGGAAGTAGACATCGACGAAGTTCACGCCCGCCGCGACCACACGGACACGCACCTCGCCGTGGCCGGGCTCGGGCACCTCGACGTTCTCGAGGCGCATGGCCTCGGGGCCGCCTGGCTCGCTCACACGTACCGCTCGCATCATCTCGTCCTCCTTGTGGTGGTCAACGGGGAGAATACTGTTCCCCCGAGTCAGGCCCCCGAGTGCAGAGCCAGTCCCCCCAGAGCAGGAGGCGTCGGTGCACAGAAGAGCCGTGGTCGCGGGTGCGCTCGGCGCCGCAGCCGTCAGCGCACTGGCCGCACCCGCGCGGCGTGTGCCGCGCGTGCCCGCCTTCAGCGCCCATGCGGTGACGGTGATCGGCCACCGCGGGGCACGGGGCCGGGCGCCCGAGAACACGCTCCCCGCGCTTCGCCGCGGGATCGAGTTGGGCGCGGACGCCCTCGAGCTCGATCTGCGCCTCTCCGCCGACGGCGAGGTCGTGGTGATGCACGACCCGACCGTGGACCGCACGACCGACGGCATGGGTGCGGTTGCCGACCTCTCGCTCTCGGACCTGCGTGGCCTCGACGCGGGCTACCGGTGGCAGGACGCCGATGGCGGGCATCCCTTCCGGGGCGCGGGGCTGAAGGTTCCCACGCTGTCCGAGGTCCTCGATGCGGTCGACGGCACGTTCCTCGTCCTCGAGCTGAAGGTGGAGGCGGGACCCGCGCTCGCCCGCTCGACGGCCGACACGCTCAGGCGACACGGCAGGACAGGGGATGCTCTGGTCGCGTCCGAGGACACCACGCTCCTGCGGGAGGCCCGCGCCGCGCTACCCGGCGTGGCGAGCAGCATGTCGGAGACGGAAGTCCGGCGACTGTACGCCCTGCACCTCTCATTGACGCATCGCCGCTGGCGTCCCCCGGGCCAGGTCGTCCAGGTGCCGGAGACCCATGATGGCCGGCGGATCGTCACGCCCCGGTTCATCCGGGCAGCCCACGACCTCGGCCTTGACGTGCAGGTGTGGACGGTCAACGATCCCGCCGAGATGGCGCGACTCATCGAGTGGGGCGTGGACGGCCTCGTGACCGACTATCCCGACCGTGCCGCGACGGTGGTCTCCGCCATGGGACGCTGACCGTGCGGGTGCGCGCGGTGGGATATGCGCGGGCCATTCGGGGCAACTTCTGGCTGCAGCAAGTGCACGCAGAGGAGGCTCGCCATGGCGGGGGCAGGGGGATTACGCGAGGGGACATGGGAGGTCGGCAGTGCCGGCACGGTGACCTTCGCGTTGAGAGCGGGGAGCCTCGTGCTCGAAGACGTCACCCCCGCCCCGGGATGGACGCTATCGCTAGCCCGCGAGGAGCCCGGGCGACTCGAGGCCGAGTTCCGCCGGGGCGTCGAGGAGCTCGAGTTCGAGGTCGGATACGCGAACGGGGTGCTCGCCATCGAGCTCTCGTGCGAGATCGTGGGCGCCGACCCGGGGCACTACGACGTGGGGGAGGCGGGGTCGGTGGAGATCGCGGTCGAAGACGGGAAGCTCAAGCTCGTCGAGATCTCCACCAATCCCGGCTGGTCCATGGAGGTAGACGAGCAGGAGGACACGGAGATCGAGGTCGAATTCCGCCGTGGCGCCCTCGAGTGGCAGTTCGAAGCGGAGCTGAACGAGCGCGGCGACCTCGAGATCGAGATCGAGATGGAGATCGAGGGCCCCTACCCCGCAGTCAGCGGATGACGGGTTCGGCAGTCAGGTGTGATGGATGGTCCCAACTGGCGTGTCACAGGGTTGGGGCACAGTGCCTGGTGATGAGTGAACAGGCACGCAACGGGCAGGCCGCCGGCGGTGGCCGTAGCACCCGTGCCGTCGAGATCACCCTCGATCCGTCGCCGTCGCAGGAGCAGTGGCTGCGGTCGTATGTCGGGTCGATGCGTGCGGCGTGCAACTGGGCGGTCGCGCAGGTCCGCGACAACCTCGAGACCAGACGCGTCGCGCGTGAGCGCGGTGTGCCCGAGGGCGACCTGACGTCGGCGTTGTCGTGGTCGCGTTAGTCGTTGACATCCCAGTGGCGGCAGGTGCGCGACGAGGTTCACCCGTGGCACCGGGACGTGTCCATCCACGCGTTCCGCACCGGCCTCGACAACGCCGCGCGGGCGC
>SKQL01000052.1 GCA_007119035.1 Nitriliruptorales bacterium
AGATGACCGCACCGATGGCGTCCTCGTCGAGGTTCAGCGCGAGCCCGTAGAGCTCACGGCCCTCGTGGTCGGTGCCGAAGTCGAGTAGCTCGTTGGCCATCACGTCGGGCAGGCCCGACACGCGCGCGATCCCGTCCCCGGACTCGATGACCCGCCCGACCTGCTCGCGGCGGAGACCCGTGCTGTAGTCGGCGATCTGGGCGGCGAGCGCCTGGGAGATGTCCTCGGGGGAGATTTGCAGTTCGGTCATCTTTGCGTCCTTGTGGGTGTATCTCGAGAGGGGAACCCGGTGGCGGCACCGTCACCCGGTGAGGCGGGTCCTGACCTCGGTGAGGCGCCGGGCGATGCTGCCATCGATCACTGTATCGCCCACCTTCGCGACGAGGCCGCCGACGACGTTCTCGTCGACGATCACCTTCAGATCGACCTCGCGTCCGGTCGCCTCGCTCAGCGCCGCGGCGAGCCGCGTTTGCTGGGCCTCGTCGAGCGGAACCGCGCTACGCACCTCTGCGAGCGCTCGCGCTCGGGACTGAGCGGAGAGGCGCGCGGTCTCGTCGGCGATCTCCGGCAGGAGCCTCGCCCTCCCACTCTGCACGACCAGCAACGCCGATGCGGTGGTCGCGGGATGGGACTTCCCGGAGAGCAGACGCTCTATGAGCTCCACACGAGCGACGGAGGACACCGCTGGATTGCTCAACTCGTCGCTCAGCTCGGAATTGGCCTCGATCGCCCGCCCGAGGCGGAACAGCTCGTCGGCGACCCGCTCGAGCTGGCCCTCCGCCTCGGCCACGGCTACCACAGCCTTCCCGTAGCCAGCCACCACCTCGTTGCCGCCTGCCATCTAGTTCAGCCCCGAGAGCTCGTTGATGTACTGGTCCACCAGGGACCGGTGCTGCTCCGCATCGATCTCCTTCTGGACGATCTTGCCCGCCAGCTCGACGGAGAGCGTCGCGACCTGCCCGCGCAGCTCGTTCACGAGGCGTCCCCGTTCCGCGGCGGAGTCCTCACGCGCACGGGCGAGGATCGCCTGCGCCTCCTCGTCCCCGCGGGCGGCGGCTTCCCGCCGCACCTCCTCCGCCTGCGTGCGCGCTTCCGCGAGGATCTCCTCGGCCTGCACGCGGGCGTCCGCGAGCTGCTGCTCGTACTGCCGGCGCAGCTCCTCGGCCTGCTGGCGCGTCCGCTCGGCCTCCTCGATCTGGCCCTGGATCGCGGAGCCGCGATCCTCGAGCATCTGATTGAGCTTCGGGAAGACGAGCTTGAACATGGCGGCCATGAGCAGCGCGAACGCCACGAACCCCCAGATCAGCTCCGGGGTGTCCGGCAGGAGTACGATCCCGACCACGGTGAGCATTGTGGCTCCTGTTAGCTAGTTGCGGACGACAGCGAACCTAGACCTGGACCTAGATCGCGAACGCGAGCACGAAGCCCAGCAGCGCAAGCGCCTCGACCACGGCGATGCCGATGAACATCGTGGTCCTGACCATGCCCGCGGCCTCAGGCTGACGGGCCATGGACTCGATGGCCTTGCCGATGAGGATGCCGAGCCCGATGCCCGGCCCCAGCGTCGCAAGACCGTAGACCAGCCCGTTACCGAGGTTTTCCATGCCTTCCTCCTTGCGACGCCACCGCGCCGCACGTCGATCGTGACAGGGTTAGTGCGCCGGCTCCATCGACGAGGCGATGTAGACGGCGGTGAGCATTGTGAAGATGTAGGCCTGCAGGATGATGATGAGCAGCTCGAACCCGAAGACCGCGGGCGAGACGAGCAGCGCGAAGACGCCCAGTGACCAGCCCACGGGGAACGACGGCAGGAACACGTGGATGGCGACGAGCGTGATGACGATCAGGATGTGGCCCGCCACCATGTTGGCGAAGAGCCGCACCGCGAGGGTGAACGGGCGAAGTATGAGGTTCGAGACCACCTCGATGGGCGTGAGGATCACATACAGGACCTTGGGCACACCGGGTGGGAACGCAAGCTCCTTGAAGTAGGAGCCGAAGCCCTGCTCCTTGATGCCGACGCCCACATAGACCACCCATGCGGTGAGCGCGAGGAAGAGCGGCCAGGCTGCACGCGAAGTGGGTGGCAACATCATGAACGGCGTTATCTTCGCGAAGTTCATGAAGAAGATGAAGACCATGAACGTGGTGAGAAGCGGCACGAATTTCGTGCCCCTCGGCCCGATGATCTCGAGCGCGATGTTCTCGCGCACGAACTCCACGATCGCCTCGCACGCGGCCTGGAGCTTGCCGGGCACGATCTGTGGGTTGCGGAAGGCGACCACGAAGATCAGGCCCGCCACCAGCGTCATGAACCAGGCGATCAGGATCGTCCGGTTGATGGACAGCGGGCCGAGATCGAGGATAGCTGGGAACTCGAAAAGGGCGCTGATGGGGTCGAGTGCACCTTCGAACTCGCCGCCCCATTCGGCGGCAGCGATGACAGGCATCGTCGTCACGGGTTCTTAGCTCCTTGTTGCTCCGTCTCGACCCAGAACAGTTGCGGCATCCGACCCAGCAGCCTCAACTCGTACGCGAGGGTGACCGCCACCGCGACCGCTGTGGCAATCGCGAGGCTCGGCCGATGCAACGATTCCACACCGGAGAGCGCCACCAGCGCCGCAGCGTAGAGCATAAGGCGCCCGAGAGCACCTCCGACCAGGACCCCGAGAGCTGCGGCCTGCCCGCGCGCCACCGCCCACGCAAGGAGTAGCGCGGACGCGCCGAACAGCACGAGCACGAACCCGAGCCCCACTGCCGCGCCGAGGATCCCGGGCAGGCCCGCGACCATCCA
>SKQL01000060.1 GCA_007119035.1 Nitriliruptorales bacterium
CTAAGTGACAGTGTGGGAGCGGGGACAGGTGGCAACCTGGAGACGGTGAACGCAATCGATCTCGTCGTCCTGCTCCTCCTCGTGCTGATAGTCGCTCGCGGCTACCGTCGCGGGGCACTGTCGCAGATCGGCGCCATCGGCGGTGCGCTCGCGGGCTTGCTGCTCGGCGCGGCCGTCGCTCCCGACCTCGCTGCGACCCTCGTCAACGAACCGGGGATGGGGCTCGCGTTGCTCACGCTCGGGGTGTTGCTCGTAGCACTGCTCGCGGGGCAGGCGGCGGGGCTCGCCCTCGGCCATCGCCTGCGCGCGGTCGTGGCTGGTGCAGGCGCAGCGCCTGCCGACCGGGTGGCGGGCATGGCGGTGGGCGCCGCCGGCCTCGTCATCGCGTTGTGGCTCGTCGGAGGGGTGCTCGCGCAGGGCCCGTCCCCCGTGCTGGCTCAGCAGGTGCGCGAGTCGCGGGTGATCGCGGGGATCGACGACGCGCTGCCCGCCCCACCCGACATCGTCGGGCGGGTCGGGACATACCTCGACCGGCAGGGCTTCCCCCAGGCGTTCGCGGGCCTCGGTGATCCCGTGGCCCCTCCGGTGGACCCGCCGGAGGAAGGTGCGGTGGCTGCGGCCGCGGAGGCGGCCACACCGAGTACCGTCCGGATCGAGGCGGTCGGGTGCGGCGCCGCGTCCCTGGGCTCCGGCTTCGCGTCCGTCGACGATTTCGTCGTCACGAACGCGCACGTCGTCGCCGGCGCGGAGTCGGTCACCGTACGCGACCAGGCGGGATCGCACACCGCGTCCGCGGTCCTCGTCGACGACCAGACCGATGTGGCGGTGCTGCGCGTCCCCGACCTCGAGGCACCCGCTATCGGGTGGGTCGACGAGCCCGCGGACAGGGGAGTGAGTGGCGCGACCCTAGGCTTCCCCGGGCAGGGCTCGACGCTCGAGATCAGGGCTGCGGCGGTGCGCAGTCGCTCGTCGGCGGTCGGCCGCGACATCTACGGGGCGACGGGGGTCACGAGGGAGATCTTGACCGTCTCCTCACCCGTCGAGCGCGGGGACTCAGGCGGGCCGTTCGTCACCAGCGACGGGCAGGTGGCGGGGGTCGTCTTCGCCGCCTCCCGCTCCGAGGGCGACACCGGCTACGCGCTCACCGCGGACTCGGTGCGCGACGATGTCGACTCGGCCATCGAGCGCGACGAAGAGGTCGACACCGGCCGCTGCAGGTTCTGAGGCGGCCGGAAGCCTACTCCCTGAGCATTTCCGCCATCTGGAACGCGAGCTCGAGAGCCTGCCGGTTGTTGAGCCGGGGGTCGCACGCAGTCTCGTAGCGGGTGGCAAGGTTCGCGTCCACGATCTCCTGCGCGCCTCCGAGACACTCGGTCACGTCCTCGCCGGTGAGCTCCATGTGAACGCCACCGGGGACTGTGCCCTCCTGGTGGTGCACCGCGAAGAAGGTGCGGATCTCGGCGAGCACGTCGGCGAAGCGTCGGGTCTTGTAGCCGCCTTCCGAGGTGAACGTGTTGCCGTGCATGGGGTCGCACGACCACACGACGGGGAGCCCCAGGTCCCGTACCCCGCGCACGATCTCGGGCAGGCGCTCCTCCGCGTTGGCTGCACCCATCCGGGTGATGAGCGTGAGCCGCCCGGGGACCGCGTCGGGGTTGAGTCGCTTGGCCAATTCGGCCACGTCGTCGGGGGTGGCGTCTGGCCCGATCTTCACCCCGACCGGGTTGCCCACCCCGGAGAGGAAGTGCACGTGCGCGCCGTCCGGGTCCCGGGTTCGCTCGCCCGCCCACAGCATGTGCGCAGAGCAGTCGTACCAGTCGCCGGTCAGTGAGTCGCGCCGGGTCAGCGCCTCCTCGTAGCCGAGCAGGAGGGCCTCGTGGCTAGTCCAGAAGTCGACGGTGTGGAACGTGGGGTCGTTGCTCACGTCGACGCCGCAGGCGCGGAGGAACGCGAGCGCGCGTGTGATCTCGGCGGCCATGGACTCGTAACGCTGTCCCTGCGGGGACTCGACGACGAACTCGCGGTTCCACTCGTGCACGCGCTCGAGGTCCGCGAAGCCGCCCCGCGTGAACGCACGTAGCAGGTTCAGCGTCGAGGCGGACTGATGGTAGGTCCGCACGAGCCGGCTCGGATCGGGCTCCCGCGCCTCGGCGGTGAAGTCGAGGCCGTTCACCGCATCGCCGCGGTAGGCCGGCAACGTGACGCCATCGACCGTCTCGGTGGGCTTCGACCGTGGCTTTGCGGCCTGCCCCGCGATCCGGCCGACCTTGACCACCGGCAGCTGCGCGCCATACGTGAGCACGACCGCCATCTGCAGGAGGATCTTCAGCTTGTCGCGGATCGCGTCAGCGGAGAACGCGGCGAAGGTCTCCGCGCAATCGCCTCCCTGCAGCAGGAACGCGTCCCCGGAGCCGACGAGCGCCAGCTTGCCGCGGAGCGCGCGTGCCTCGCCCGCGAACACGAGCGGAGGTTGGCGGCTCAACTCGGCGATCGCCTCCTCGAGCCGGTCCTCGTCAGGCCACTCGGGTTGCTGGGCAGCGGGTAGCTGCCGCCATGACGTCGGGGTCCACATAGGAGGTATCGTCGCGCTCATCCCTTCATGGTCGCCTAGCCGGGCCCTACTTGCAATGTGGCCTCTCGGGGCGCGAGGCAGGTGCATCGTCCCGTCGGCTCCCGATTCCCTCGATGGTGGACCTGGTGAGGCGACACAGGCGAGTGACCCACAGCGCCCGCAGGCGCTCTTGGAGCTCGTGCTCGACCACCGCCGTGAACCCGCGCTCAAGCCGACCGCAGACCCATCCATGGAAGCCGTAGAGGGTCAGGATCTGTTCCGCGAGCTCCACGTGCTCGCTCTGCGTCACTGATCCGATGAGCGCGAGCCACGACTCGTGGGCAACCTCCTGGGAACGGAGAACGTACTGGTCGACACCAGCCTCGCTGGCGTTGGCAAGTGCCCACCGCAAGGTCCTGGCCTCGCTCTCGAGGAAGGCGATCGCGGCGGGCGCGTCGAACTCCGTACCGTGTGCGACTTTGTAGCCCGATTCCGCTTCGGTCATCAGCGTGTGGGCTCCAAGTCGATGTGCAACAGGCGGCATAGACCAACAGTCGGCATTGCCGTGGGTAACATGAGCGCGGCTGTGCGACTTGCCGTGGTGATGCGCCATCATGGGGAGCATGCCCGAGCTGCCGGAAGTGGAGACGATCCGCGGTCAGCTCGCAACGACGCTCGAAGGCCGATGGGTGCGATGTGCCTGGGCGAGGAGCGGGCCTCGCTGGGACGAGGCCGCCTCGGTCGAGGGGGCGCTGGTCACGGGCGTGCGGCGGAGGGGGAAGTTCCTGATACTCGCCCACGACAGCGAAGCCGGCGAACGTGACCTCGTGGTCCATCTGGGCATGACCGGACAGCTGTGCCTCGGCGGGCGGCCGGGGCCCGACCCGCACGTCCATGTCGTGCTCCGGCTCGACTCGGGGGAGCACGTCTCGTACCGCGACGTCAGGAAGTTCGGTCGATGGCGCGTCACTCCCCGGGGTGACTACGCACGGATCCAGTCGTTGGCGCGCATGGGGCCCGAGCCGCTCTCGACGAGCTTCTGCCTCGACGCATTCACCGCCGAGCTCACGAAGGAGGGTGCCCCCGTGAAGGCCCGGCTGCTTCTGCAACGCATCGTGGGCGGCCTGGGCAACATCTACGTGGACGAGGCGCTACACGCGGCGGGGGTGCATCCCGCGCGACGCTTCCTCGACGCGGACGAGTGCGCCCGGCTGCACCGGTCGATACAAGAGGTTCTCGAGACGTCGCTCGCCGCGGGGGGCACTACCTTCCGTGATTACCTGAACGCCAACGGCAGCCGCGGCACCAACGTCTCGAACCTGCGGGTCTACGGTCGTGCGGGTCAGGAGTGCACGGTGTGCGGCTCGGTTCTTTCCCGCCTGCTCGTGGCCGGGAGGAGCAGCGTGCTATGCGAGCGCTGCCAGGTTCCCTAGATGCCCCCGCGGCTGCGGACCTCGTCGATGGCCCCGTACTCGACGGCCTCGTCCGCGGAGAGCCAGAAATCCCGGTCGGCATCCTTTGCGATCCGCTCGAGGGACTGCCCGGTGCGCTCGGCCAGGATCTCGTAGAGCCGCTCCCTAAGGAAGACGATCTGACGCGCCTGGATCTGGATGTCGACGTTCTGTCCCCGCGCCCCACCCAGTGGTTGGTGGAACATGATCCGCGCGTTCGGGGTGGCGGCACGCACGCCGGTTCCCGTCGCGAGCAGGAACGCCCCCGCAGACGCGGCCATGCCGACGCACACGGTGTTCACCTTCGCGCGCATGAGGTTCATCACGTCGTACACCGCGAACATCCCACTCACGAGGCCGCCGGGGGAGTTGATGTAGAGCGTCACGTCCTTCTCGGACTCCGCATCGAGGGACATCAGCTCCGCCACCAGCGTGTCTGCCACGGTATCCTCGATGGGCCCACGCAGATACAAAATGCGGTTCTCGAAGAGCTTGCGGAACACGCTAGCTGACGCGAACTGCTCGAACGGGAGGTCTTGGTCTGCGGCGCGAGGCACGCGCAGCTGCTCACTCATCTCGGTCGTTCCCTCTCAAGAGGTCCTGGGAGCTTGTGCGGGTGGCCAGGCTAGCACTCGAGAGTTCGCCGCTTGACGTGGCCGGTCACCGGCGGGACACTCCTTACTTCCTTAGGTCGGACGTCGTCGGCACAGCACTGCCGGCTTCAGGGGGCATGGATGGGCACGGTCGCGTCAGGCGCAGGCTCCCGAACACTCGCACGAGGGCTCGCGGTGCTTCGTGCGCTCTCGCGAGAGCCTGAGGGCGTGACCGTCGCAGGCCTCTCCAGCGAGACGGGCCTGGACCGCGCGGTGCTCTATCGCCTGCTCGCCACGCTCGGTGAGGACGGCTACGTCGTACGTGATGAGCGCAGCCGCAAGTACCGCCTCGGTGTGGCGTTGATCGAGTTGGGTGCGAGGGCTGCCAGGGGGCTCGAGGTCAGGCGCCACGCGCTTCCGGGTATGCGCGCCCTGATGGAGCAGGCGCGGGAGACGGTATGCCTGGCAGTCCGGGAGGGCGACGATGTGGTCATCGTCGACCGACTCGAGCCATCCGGGCGGCAGGTGCGGGTCGGCTACCCCGTCGGGCTGCGTCATGCCATCTCCGATGGGGTGCTCGGGCGCGCCTTGCTCTTGCCCGCCGATGGGGCGGTGTCGGCCAGCGACGCCTCGGCCGACCGGTCCCACGGGTTCGCGGTCGCGAACAGCGACGGCGTCGTCGCCATCGCCTCCCCGATCCGGGACCACGCGGGCGAGGCCGTGGCGAGTGTCAGCCTCATCGTTCCGGACGCGCGTGTGCACGACCCCGCATTGCTCGGTCACCCAGTCCGGGCGCTGGCCCAGGAGATCTCACGGCGCATCGGCTACGAGGGCGTGGTCAACCGCGCACAGAACGGCCGCGTGGGGGAGCTTGCCTGACCATCTGGTCAGCCGAGCACGACCCGGACGAGCAGGAGGCCCGCGAACGCCCCAGCGGCGAGCAGCATCAGCGCGCCCACCGTCATCAAAAGGAGCTTGAGCGTCCGGCTCCCCTTCGACCGGTCGTCGAACGCGCTCTCTGACGCGAAGTCCGCGAACCGCAGGTTCTCCCGGTCATCCGATGGAGGCTCGTGGTGCGTGAAGGCGCCCCCATCGTCAAGGGGAGGTGAGCCAGGCGGCTCTTCCTCCGCCGCGGCGAAGCTCGCCGTGGAGGCGCCTTCTCTCTCCCCGGTCGGTTGGGCCTGTGCGGCCGGGAGCTCATGATCGGTCACTGGCGGGGCGCCCGTCCGAGGCGGCGAGAGGGGCTCCTCGGGTGCGGAGGCGTCCTCAGCGGCCGGGTCCTGACGGGGGTGGGGGCCGGGCTGGGCGTCACCGTTGCCGCGCATCGGGGAAGCGGTATCGCTCACCCACCGGTCGAGGACCGAGGGGGCGTGGTCGCCCAAGGCCGCCTCTGGGGTCGGCTCCTCCAGCGGGCCGTCAAGCACGCTCTCGGGGGCGCCAACCCCCGCGGGCTCTGCGCGAGGACTCGCGGGGCCACGGTCCTCCCCATCTGTCTCCCGCCCCGTCGGCGGGGTTGGCGCGATCGCGGGGTGGGTGGAGGCCTCGCGGGGGATGCGGGCACCGTCGGCGAGCACGTAGGCGAGCACGCGATGACCGAGGTCGGGGGAGGGCGGCAAGCCCTCCATCCGGCGGCGTCCGCGCCGGATTGAACGGGCCAGTGCGGCGCAATCGGGGGACTCCCACGCAGCGAGCGCGACTCTGTTCGCCTCCTCGTCGTGGAGGAGGCCCAGCACCCAGTCCGAGACCCCTGTGAGCGCGCAGTCACCTGGGTCGTCGCCCTCACCCAGGATCACGAGGGCGCGACGCAGGGCAGGCTCGGCGTGGTCGCTGCGCTGGTCCGCGGTGGGGATGCCCCGATCGTGGGCGAGCAGCAACGCCCGGAGCTCCTCATCGTCGAGGGACGCGATCAGGCGCTCTGTCCGGTCGTGGGCGGGATCGGGGCCAGGCGCATCACGAAGGAGCAGGTTGGCGGACGGTGACGCGGCTCCGCGCCCCCTGCGCTGGAGGTGGGCCCGCCCCTCGACGAACACCCGGTGACGCATCCACGCTTCGAGCGGCGCGTCCTCGGGCGGCTCCTTCCACAAGGCGCCGTAGGCGGTGCGAAGGAGCGCCTCGACCTCGCGGTTGTCGCCGAGGAGCCGCTGGCCGCAGGCATGCGCCGCGGCTGACGTCCGGTGGTAGGCCTCGGCCAGCGCCAAGGCGTCGCCCTCTGCGATCGAGGACAGCAACTCAGGCGTGCGGTCCTGCCGATGATCGGCGATGTCGATGGGCAGCAACGTGCGACCTTCCGCGACGAATCGTGGTGACCTGCCTCCAGGGTAGTTGACAGTCCCAGATACTGTGTGGTTTCCCGCATGCCCTTTGCACAATCGTCGAGATGACCACAAGTGGGGTCCTCGTGCCCACCGGAGACATCCGCGGAGGCCGTGTGCCCGGCACCGACTCCCCTCGGCGCTCCCATGCTGCGAGAATGGGAGACGAGCGGCGACGCGTAACGCTCGAGCAAGGTGTCTGCTCTCCACGAGCGAGAGTCGGGTATCGGCCGAGGCCGCAGGGTAATCCTTGTGGAGAGCCCCGCCGCGACCTTGCCCAGTCGACTACCGAGGCGCCTCCGTGGACCGAAATGCCAGAATCCGAATAATCACCGCGATCCTTCTCGTGGCGGTGTTGTTCTGGGTTTTCGCCAACCTTCAACCCGACGACCGCATCACCTATCAGCAGTTCCGCGCGGAGGTGGAGGCGGGGGAGGTCGCATCGGCGACCTTCATCGGCCAGGCGGTTGAGGGGACCTTCGAGGACGAGGAGCGGGGCACCTTCAGCACGGTGGTGCCGCCCGAGGTGGTCCTAGGCCCCGAGGGCCTCGAGGACTTCCTCGTCGCGAATGACGTGGCGCTGGATGCGGAGGTCGAGGCGGATGGGCTGGGGATGCTCCTGCTCTTCTTCGGCTTCCCCCTGTTGCTGTTCATCCTCTTCTTCTGGTACCTCAATCGCCAGGCACGAGGCCAGATGGGCGGTATGGCCAATGTCGGGAAGTCCAAGGCCAAGGTGCACAAGCCGAGTGAGCCCACGACCCGATTCGACGACGTCGCGGGCTACAAGGAGGTCAAGCAGGAAATCCAGGAGACGGTCGCGTTCCTCCGCGAGCCCGACAAGTTCAGGGGGGCGGGCGCTGAGATCCCCAAGGGCATGTTGATGGTGGGCCCTCCCGGAACGGGGAAGACCCTCCTCGCCAAGGCGGTTGCGGGAGAGGCAGGCGTGCCGTTCATCTCCGTCACGGGCTCGGATTTCATGGAGATGTTCGTCGGCGTCGGCGCGAGCCGGGTCCGGGACATGTTCAAGACGGCGAGGGAGAACGCGCCCTGCATCATCTTCATCGACGAGTTGGACTCGATCGGTCGCAAGCGGGGGGCCGGCCTCGGTGGCGGCCACGACGAGCGTGAGCAGACCCTGAATCAGCTGCTCGGTGAGATCGACGGGTTCGAGGGCTCGGAGGGCGTGGTCATCATGGGGGCCACGAACCGCCCTGACGTGCTCGACCCCGCCTTGCTGCGTCCCGGCCGGTTCGACCGGCAGGTCGCAATCCCACTGCCCACGCTCGCCGAGCGCATCGAGATTCTCGAGGTCCACATCAAGGGCAAGCCGATCGCGGACAGCGTCGATCTCGAGGTCGTTGCCCGCGGCACCCCGGGCATGGCGGGAGCAGACCTGCGAAACCTCATCAACGAGGCGGCGCTGATCGCGGTCCGAGAGGGATCCGAGGAAGTCCGGATGCGCGACATCGAGCAGGCCCGTGAGCGCCAGACCATAGGGCGCGAGCGCTCGAGCCTTCGCCTCGACGAGGACGAGAAGCGTGCGGTGGCGTATCACGAGGGTGGCCATGCGTTGGCGGCGTTTCTCGAGGAGGAGGCCGACCCGGTCTACAAGATCACCTGCCTGCCCACAGGGATGGCCCTCGGGGTCACCGAGCAACTGCCGATCGACGAGCGGCACATCTACCTCCGCAGCTACCTGGATGCGCGCATCAAGGTCATGCTCGGCGGGCGCGCTGCGGAGCTCGCCGTGCTTGGTCAGGCGACGACAGGGGGTCAGCACGACCTCGTGCAGGCGACGAAGCTCGCCCGTGCCATCGTGCGGGAATTCGGGATGTCCGACGCGCTCGGGCCGGTGGGCTACGGCGACCAGCAGCAGGTGTTCCTGGGTGAGGAGCTCGCTCGCGGGTCCGAGTACTCCGATCACACCGCTCAGGTCATCGATGACGAGGTCGGCAGGATGCTGCGCGTCTCCCTCGAGGCCCTGGTCGCCCGCTTCCGCGAGCTTCGCGGCGGTCTCGACTCCCTCGTCGAGGAGCTCGTCGAGTCCGAGACGTTGACCGGTGAGCAGGCGCTCGCCGCGATCCGCCGGGGCATCGACCCCGAGCAGCACCAGCTCCTGCGCGGCAGCGCGGTGGTCAACAACGGGCAACGACCCGACCTCGACGGCCAGCGCTCTGAGGAGGAGGAGGCGGCGGAGGAGCGCGCAGGCATGGCGTAGCTCCCCCTTGCCCGTGGCGGGCCGGGAATGTCTCTCGGACTCCCCGGGTTGGCGTCGGGCGGGAAGGCGAGGCAGCCTTCCCCGGGTAGCTTTCCGGGATCGAAGCTCGGCCCTCGCGAGCAAGGAGCAGGCGTGCACACACTCGGATTCATCGGCGGCACAGGCCCACTGGGCCGTGGCCTCGCCCTACGGCTGGCCATCGCGGGCAACGCCTGCGTCCTGGGCTCACGTGACCCCGACCGCGCGGGTGAGGCGGCTGCGAAGACGCGGGGCAAGGCCTTGGAAGCCATCGCCCTCCACGGCGCCACGAACAGCGAGGCCGCCTCGGGTGCCGACATCGCGTTCGTCACCGTCCCCTATGCCGCGCAGGCGGAGACGGTCGGCAAGCTGCGTGCCGAGCTCGCGGGCAAGGTCGTCGTCAATTGCGTCAACGCGCTCGGATTCGACGAGCGGGGGCCGTACCCACTGCCGGTGGACGCCGGCTCGGCAGGAGAGGAATGCCAGGAGCTGCTGCCCGACTCCTGGGTCGTCGGGGCGTTCCAGAACATCTCCGCGGTGATGCTCCTCCGTCCCGATACGGCGCTCGAGTCGGACATCTTCGTGGTCGGCGACGATGCCTCGGCCAGGGAGCGTGTCGGCGAGCTTGCCGCTCAGATCCCCAACCTGCGTACCGTCGATGTCGGCCCGCTGCGCCTGGCCAAGCCCGTGGAGGACATCACCTCCGTGCTCATCGCGGTGAACAAGAGCCGCAAGGCGCATACGGGTCTGCGCATGACCGGGCTCGAGGAATCGCCCGATCCGCCTACTGGCGCGGGCTCTTAGCGCGAGGCCGGTCGGCACCGACCGCGGTCAGGAACGCCTCGGCCTTGTCCATGGCTTCCTCGAACTCCGCCTCAGGGTCGGAGTCGGCGACGATCCCCCCGCCGGTCCCGTAACGGGCCACGCCGTCCTCAAGGACGGCGGTGCGTATCGCGACGGAGAGGTCGACGATCCCTCGCGAGATCACGCCGACCGCCCCGCAGTAGACCCCCCGCCGGACGGGCTCGACCGCGCGGATCCGTGCCACCGCCATGCGCTTGGGCGCTCCCGTGACGGAGCCACACGGGAACGTGGCCCGAAGCATATCGGTGAGCTCGACGGAGTCGGACAGGGCCCCGACCACCGTCGATGTGAGGTGCCACACGGTGGGGAACCGTTCGAGGACCATTAGCTCGGTCACGTGGACGGACCCGGTCTCGCAGACCTGTCCGAGGTCATTGCGCTCGAGGTCCACGATCATCACATGCTCCGCGCGGTCCTTGTCGCTCGCGCGAAGTGCCTGTCCCGCGGCGGTGTCGGTGGCTGGGTCGGGGGACCGGGGACGTGTCCCCTTGATCGGCCGGACACTCACCGCGTCGGCGTCGGTGCGCAGGAAGGTCTCCGGTGAGATCGACACA
>SKQL01000049.1 GCA_007119035.1 Nitriliruptorales bacterium
TCGCCTTCCTCGAGCTCGGCCGCGGCCATCCGGACGAGCCACCGGCTGGGCTCTGCGAGCTCGGCCACGGTCGGGAGATGCTCCGGGCGCTGCCACGCTCGGTCCAGGCCCTCCTGCCCACGCGCGCTGATCACCGCTTGGCAGAAGGCCTCGCCGTGGCGGAGGTCTGCGGGCTTCAGGTCGAGCCCGATCAGCTGCTGGAGGAAGCGCTCGCCGGGACCGTGCTCGGCCCGGCGCCGCAGGGTCGCCTCCTGGATGCGCGAGAGGTCCCCGAGTCGCTCGCCGGCCGCAGCGGCCACGACGGTGCTGCCGTACGCCTCGGTGAAGGCGACGAGCCCCTGGAGCTGCTCGAGGACCGCGTTTTGCGCAGGCGTCGGCTCGACACGGAACGCGTCGGGGTCCTCGAGGGCGTTCTGCAACGACTCGGGATCGCCGGGGTCGAAGCCCATCCCGCCGATGGCGTCCATCATCCCGTTCGGGTCGAACTCGGCCTCCGCGGCGAAGCGGCCGATCAGTCCCGACAGGTGCTCGCGCAACCAGGGAAGGCCGCCGAACATCCGCCGATGCGCGGATTCTCGCAACGCGAGCCAGTACCGGAGCTCGGTCGTGTCGAACTCGTAGTCGGTCGCGAACTGCTCGAGGGAGGTGCCGACCGTGCCGATCGTGCGCGGCTCCACGGTGGGGACACCGAGGTCGTAGCAGCCGATGAGCTGGCCCGCGAGGTTGC
This sequence comes from Nitriliruptorales bacterium, assembly GCA_007119035.1. Taxonomy (GTDB): domain Bacteria; phylum Actinomycetota; class Nitriliruptoria; order Euzebyales; family Egibacteraceae; genus SKQL01. The sequence continues at coordinate 728 of SKQL01000049.1, forward strand.
CCGCGATCGTGCCGACCTGGACGCCGTAGAGCATGGCCCCGACCGCGCCGAAGGCCTGGCCCATCGCGCCCGTGGCTCCTGCCTGGCCGCCCATCATGGAGGTCAGCTCCTCCGGCAGGTTGCGCCCGAGCGCCTCGCCCATCCCCTTGGCGACCGGCTCGACGTAGACCCCGAGCCCTTCGGGGGTGGTCGCGAGCTGCACCCACGTCTGGGGGCTGAGGGCCCGCTCGGTCCCTTCGACGCGGGGAAGGCCCGTCACGCCGTCGAGCCACAACTCGGCGACGTGCACCGCTTCGCGGATGGCGGTGTCGTCGGTGTCCGGTGCGGTGTGCTCGCTGGCGAGCGCCTCTGCGGTCTGCCGCGCGAGGTCCCAGTTCACGGGGCCTCCCGTCCACGACATGACCTTGGCGAGCTCCCTGAACAGCGGGACCTGCTCGAACATGCGGGGGTCGAAGCCTCCCGCGGAGAAGGGGTCGGTCATGAGGGTGCCTCTCACTGCGTGGCGATGGCCACCCCATGGTAGAGGCCGATGGCAGTTTCGGTCCGCTCGTTCGTGCGGCAGACTGCGATCCATGACTGTCGTCGCCGTTACCGGGGCACGTGGGGCGCTCGCGACCGCGGTGATCGCCCGTCTCGCGCGGGACGAGCGCGTCGAGCGAATCATCGGCGTCGACACCGTCGAGCCGGACATGCCAGCCCCCAAGCTCGAGTTCCGCACCGCCGACCTCCGCGATCCCGTGCTCTCACGTGCGCTCGACGGGGCAGACGTCGTCGTTCACCTCGGCACCGGCATCGGTGAGTCCATGTCGCGTGACCTCCACTTCGCACGGGTGGTGCAAGGCACACGCCAGGTGCTCGATGCCACCGAGAGGATCGGCGCGCTTGCGTTCGTGCATCTCTCCTCGACGATGGTCTACGGCGCCCACGAGAGCAACCCCGTCCCGCTCACGGAGGACACCCCCCGCCGCGTCGACCCCGAGGCGCTCGAGGCCTATCACCAGCTGCTCGCCGAAGAGCTCGTGCTCTCCTTCGCCGCAGGCCACCACGATGCCCGGGTGACCGTGCTGCGGGCCGCGCCGGTCCTCGGCCCTGGAGTGGAGTCTCCCGTGACCAGACTCCTCGAGGCGCCTCGCGTGCCCTTGGTGGACGGCTACGAGACGTCGTTCCAGTTCGTCGATGTCGACGACCTCGCGGAGGCGGTGCACCTCGCCGCGCTCGGAAGCCTCTCCGGTGCCTACAACGTCGCGGCGGACGGCTGGCTGCCCGCGGACGAGGCGGCCACGCTGCTCGGTCGGCGCGTGACGCGCTTCCCCGAGACCGTGCTCACGAGCGCGCTCGGGCTACTGCGGGCGGCCGGCCTCGCCCGTCTCGGTCCCGGGCACCTGTCGTACCTGATGTTCCCCTGGGTTGCGGACACGCAGCGTCTGCGGTCCGCGGGGTGGGCCCCGCGCCTGTCGCACCGCGAGATCCTGCGGGCCTACGCGGAGGTCCACCACCAGTGGTGGCGGGTGGGCCCGCTACGTGTTCGCCGTCGTGTTGTCTATGGTGTGGTCGGCGCAATCGCCCTCTTGCCTGTGAGCCTGGCGGGGCAGCAGCTGCGCAAACGCCTCCAAGGGAGAGTCATATGAGCACGCCACCGCCACCACCGCCACCACCGCCGTCGCCGGGTGGGCAGCCGGAGCCCTACGAGGGGCAGCCGCCGCCCCAGCCGACGTACCCGCCGCCAGGGCAGGGATACGCCCCCGAGCCGCCCTCGGGCGGTAACGGGATGGCCACGGGATCGCTCGTCTGCGGCATCATCGCGGTGATCTTCGGAACCATCCTCGGGTTCTTCGTCCTGACGATTCCCATCGCCATCCTCCTGGGCATCGTCGCGATCGTCCTGGGGGTGATCGGGCTCAACCGCGCGAAGGTCTCCGGCACGGGCCGTGGCCAGGCCATCGGTGGGCTCGTCACGGGGGGCATCGGGCTCGTGGCCGCGTTGCTGTGGATCGCGCTCGGAGTGGCGGCGATCTCCGCGTTCGAGAACAACTTCGGGGAGTTCATCGAGGACCCCGAGGCGTTCGAGCAGGAGATGGAGGAGCAATTCGACCAGCTCGAGGATGTCGAGGAGGGCGGGTAGGCACCGTGACCGCCCGGGCTCACTCCGCGCTGCTCGACCGTCCGCTGTCGCTCGATGCGGCGCACGCGTTCGTCCGGGACCCCGCCGCGGGGGCCGTGGTCGTCTTCACGGGGCTTGTGCGCTCCCACGCGGAGGGGCGGGACGTCTCCGGGCTCAGCTACGAGGCGTACCGGTCCGTGGCCGAGGACCGGTTGGCAGCGCTCGCTGCGGAGCTCGGCGCTCGTGACGGGATCGTGGCCGTCTGGCTGGAGCACCGTCTCGGCAACCTCGACGTGAGCGAGCCGTCCGTCGTCGTGGCGGTATCGGGGGCCCATCGCCCCGACGCGTTCGCGGTGTGTCGGGAGGGCATCGACACGCTCAAGGCCGAGGTGCCGATCTGGAAGCGGGAGCACTGGGTCACCGGCGGCTCGCATTGGCCGGGAACGGACTGACACGGGCCACATGAGGCGCGCACGCACGGGTGCCCGCCTGCCCAGTGGGGTACCTGCACCGGTTGCGTCCGCGCTTCGGGCAGCCCTAGTCTCTGAGAGTCGGTGGACGCTTACGCCCACCTGTCTTTGATGGTTCCCTGTCTGAAGTCGCCGGTTCGCCGCGGAGGTCCCTTTCCCATGACCATCGTCCTCGTTCTGCTCGTGGTGGGTTGCGGCGTCTGGGTCGCCGTGGCCGCGGGTGGCGGCCAGCGTGACCCCAACCAGACCGTCAGCGGGTTCTCGCGTGCTCTGCACGCGCTGGATCCCGCCCGGACACGGGGGTCGGCAGGGAGGGCACCCGACGAGGCCCCCCGCTCCTCCGAGCGGGACTGACGGTGGCCCGAGGCCTCGCGATCGACCTGGGCACCGCGAACACGCTCGTCTGGCTGGAGGGCAAGGGCCTCGTCTTCAACGAGCCGACCGTGCTCGCCGTCGATCAGCGAAGCGGTGAGGTGCTGGCCATGGGCCACGAGGCCTACGCGATGATCGGTCGGACACCCGGCCACATCGTCGCGGAGCGACCCCTTCGCGCGGGTGCGGTCACGAGCTTCGACGAGACCGCGAAGCTGCTCAGCCTCCTGTTCCGTCGGGTGCGGAGCTCCCGCATCGCGAGGTTCAGCAAGCCGCGCGCGTTGATCTGCGTGCCGAGCGCGGTCACGAACGTGGAGCGACGCGCCGTGGAGGAGGCGGCGGAGGAGGCCGGGGCCAACGGTGCGTTCCTGATGGAGGAGGCGATGGCCGCGGCGATCGGAGCGGGGCTGCCCGTCCACGAGCCGTTCGGGAGCATGGTCGTCGACGTCGGCGGCGGCACCTCCGAGGTGGCGGTGGTCGCCCTGGGGGGCATCGTCACGGCCAAGGCCGTGCGCATCGGCGGGTTCGATTTCGACGCGGCGATCCAGCGCTACATCCGCGACCAGTACGCCCTGGCGATCGGCGAGCGGACGGCGGAGGAGATCAAGCTCGCGGTGGGGTCCGCCTACCCGCAGGCGGAGGAGCTGAAAGCCGAGATCCGCGGCCGCGAGCTCGCGTCCGGGCTGCCGCAGGTGGTCACGATCGGGGGGGCGGAGATCCGGACCGCGATCGACGACTCCATCGGCACGATCGTCGACGCGGTCCTCGACACGTTGGCGGAGTGCCCGCCCGAGCTCACCCAGGACATCCTCGAGCGAGGCATGTGGCTCGTGGGGGGAGGCGCGCTCGTCCGGGGCCTCGACGCCCGGATCGCGCAGGAGACGGGAGTGGTCGTGAACCTCATCGAGCAACCGCTCGAGGCGGTCGTGACGGGCGCGGGCGCGGTGATCGACGCGTTCGACGACGTGGGGAAGCTGTTCCAGTCATAGGCGGTCGCAACCGGGGTCGCGCAGGGTAGGAATTTGTAAAGAACTCACTCTACGTGTCGATATTGCTCCTTGTCAGCGCGCCCTACGGGCGTGGGGGTCGGTATTCCGCCGGGAGGCAGCAGTGGAGCATCTCGTCACGTTCAAGACATCAGAGGGCCGGGACGGCACTCACACGGCCACGAGCCTCGACGACGCCTTGGGCTTCGTCGAGCGTCTGCGCAACACGGAGGAGGCGTCGGGCGTGCGGGTCTACCGCATGCAGGAGGTCCCCATCGAGTTCCGTACCTACTTCAAGGTGGAGGTAAAGCCCGACACCGTGAGCCAGGACGCGGATGACGCGGAGGAGGACGCCGAGCCCGTGAGCGCCCTCGTCGGGGCGGACAGCGTCAACGGCGAAGGGGAGACCGTCGACGCGGCATCGCGACGCCTCTTCCAGCGCGGCTGAGACGCGTTGCCGGTGAGCGGTCCCTGGGTGGGGGAGTCGCCGTTGCGTAAACTGGCGTGGCACCCGACCCCATGGAGGCCGCGCCTTGCCACGCAGTCCAGAAGAGATCACCCAGTCGCGCTTCCTGGTCACCCTTCGGGGCTATGACCGCGAGCAGGTCCACGAGTTCCTCGGCGAGGTCGCGCAGCAGGTCGGCGACCTCACGCGGGCCAACGCGGAGCTCGAGCGGGCCCTCGCGGAGGTAAGGGCGCGCGCAGCGGACGCCGGGGCGACGGAGTCCGCACCGGCCACCGAGGTCGAGCGCCCGTACGCCGCGCTGGGGGAGGAGACTCAGCGCATCCTCGAGGCCGCCCAGGAGACGGCTGCGGAGATCACCCGGAAGGCCCGTCAGGAAGCGGACCGCCAGATCCAGGCCGCGCGTCAGGAGTCGGCCAGGGCCATCGCCGACGGGGAGCGCCAACGCGAGCAGGCGGAGCAGCTCGTCGCACGCCTCGAGGAGTACCGCGGACAACTCGCGAGTGACCTCGCGGGCGTTGGACAGGTCATCGACGAGGTCCTCGGGGAGCTCGCGCCGGCCGAGAGCGCACCCACGGTCAGGGAGGCGCTGAGCGGCCCGGAGGAGCTCGCCGACCCACAGGCTGATTCGGAGGAGCGCCCCGACCCTGTCCAGCGCTCGCAGCCCCATCCCCCCGTGGGCGACCTTGCCCCCGAGGTAGCCTCCGTGCCCGATGCCGACCTCGCGCCGGAGGCCCTCGAAGCCGAGTTGCTCGCCGTCGCCGACGAGCCGGCGCAACCCGCGGTCGAGTTGGCTCCCGCGCTCGCGCTGGTGGCCGATCCCGACCCTGAGCCCGCACCGGGTCCCGACCCTGAGCCCGCACCCGAGGACCCGGGGGACCTCGTGTCCGTGTCGGGCCTCGGCCCTGAGCCCACCGTCGAGGAGGGCGAGGACCCCGCCGCGGCGTTGCGCCCGTCGATCTCCGCGGAGGAGAGCGAGAGCTTCGACGCGAGCCCCGTGTCATTGCGCGCCGACGCGCTCGAGCCGTTGCACCCGAAGATGCTGCGTCGGCTGAAGCGGGGCCTGAGCGACCTGCAGAACATCACGCTCGACCGCCTGCGGCGCACCGAGGGAAAGAGCGACGAGGAGATGAGCTTCTCGGATGAGGAGCTTCAGACGCTGGCCGACGTCGCGGAGCCGTTCCTCGCCCACTCCTATGACGCGGGAGTCACGTCGGCGGCCGTCCTGGCGGGCAGGAGCCTGTCCTCGCCGGAGCGGGCACGCTCCCTCGTCGACGACTTCGTCGCGGACACCGGACAGCGGATCGAGGAGTCCCTCGGGGCGAGCCTGCGCATCGGCTTCGCCAAGGATGAGGGGCTCTCAGCGCTGAACGACCGGGTTGGTGCGGTATTCTTGGAGCTGAAAGGCGTCGCGGCCGACGAGTTGTCGGCAGTCCACCTCATCCGGTCCTACGAGTTCGGCTTGCTCGATGCGTGGGAGCAGGGCGGGGTGTCAGAGCGAGCGTGGGTCCTGGGCCGGGAACTTCGATGCCCGGAAGGCCGTTGTCGACAAAACGATGAAATTGGAGCGGCGGACGTGACGAAAGCGTTCCCGAGCGGCCACGAGGTGCCGCCGGTGCACGTCGGTTGCACGTGCACGACCGTTCCAGTCCTGGAGTCCTGACACTGATGCGTTTCCTTCAAGAGCTCCGTCGGCGCTGGTGGCTGGCGGTCGCGGGGCTGATCGTCCTTCTCGTTCTGTTCGCCACCCGGGTGGCGACCTTCTACACCGATGCCCTCTGGTACCAGAGCGTGGATTTCTCCGCGGTCTTCTGGACGCTGCTGACCACGCAGGTCGCGATCGGCTTCGGCGCGGGCCTGTTCATGGCGGTGCTGCTGGCGGGCAACCTCCTCCTGGCGCGCCGCCTCGCTCCTCCGTACCGAATCCCGTCCGCGCAGGAAGAGGGCATCGAGCGCTACCGGCAGGTGCTGGAACCTCTCGCGCGTCCCCTCCTCGTCGTCGTCGCGCTCGCGATCGGTGTGCTGTCGGGGATCTCCGTCGCCCCGGAGTGGGAGACGGTGCTGCTGTTCTTCAACGGCACCGAGTTCGCCCAGGCCGATCCGCAGTTCGGGCTCGACCTCGGGTTCTTCGTGTTCAGCCTGCCGTTCCTCTCGCTCGTGAACTCGTGGCTGTTCTCCGCGCTGCTCATCACGATCGTGCTGACCGCGGTCGCGCACTACCTCTTCGGGGGGATCCGTCCGCAGTCGCCCGGTCAGAAGCTCACCCCCCAGGTCAACGTCCACCTCTCGCTGCTGCTCGCCGCGCTCATCGCGGTCCGGGCGTGGGGGTTCTGGCTCGACCGCTACGAGCTCAGCTACTCCCAGCGCGGCGTCGGCACGGGGCTCTCGTACACCGACGTCAACGCGGAGCTGGTCGCGCTCCAGCTGCTCACCGTCATCGCGGCGGTCTGCGTGGTGCTCTTCCTCCTCAACATCCGCTTCCAGGGCTGGTTGCTCCCGTCCGCGGGCGTCGCGATCCTCGCGGTCGCCTTCGTCGTGCTGTCGGGGATCTACCCCGCCGTGATCCAGCGCTTCCAGGTCGCGCCGCAGGAGCTCGAGCAGGAACGCGAGTACATCGACCGCAACCTCGAGCTCACGCGCTTCGCGTTCGGTCTCGACGAGGTGACGTTCGAGCCGTTCCCCGCCCTCGAGTCCCTCGAGCCCGAGGAGGTCGCGAACAACACGCCGACGTTCGAGGCGATCCGGCTGTGGGACCCCGCGACGCTGCAGAACACGTACTCGCAGCTGCAGGAGCTCCGGCCCTACTACCAGTTCCATGACGTCGACGTCGACCGCTACACGTTCGACGACGAGTACCGCCAGGTCATGCTGAGCGTGCGCGAGATAAACGAGCGCAACCTCGGCGACGCGCAGACGTGGGAGAACGAGCGGCTCGTCTACACCCACGGCTTCGGCCTCGTCTCGAGCGCGGTGCAGACGAAGCGCTCCGACGGTCAGCCGGTGTTCTACGCCCGTGACATCCCGCCCCAGGGCGTGGAGAAGCTCGAGGTCGAGAACCCGCGCGTGTACTTCGGGGAGCGAAGCCCCGAGTACTCGATCGTGCGGACGGGGCGGGCAGAGCTCGACTTCCCCCGTGAGGGCGACACCCCCGCGCGCTACCGCTACACCGGTGAGGACGGCGTCAACATCGGCGGGCTCGGGCGCCAGCTGGCGTTCGCGCTGCGCTACGCGGAGCCGAACATCCTCATCTCGCAGTTCATCGAGGATGACAGCGAGATCATGTTCAACCGCCGCATCCGTGAGCGCGCGGAGATGGTGGCCCCCTACCTCAAGTTCGACCACGACCCGTACCCCGTCGCCAACGACGGGCGCGTCAAATGGGTGCTCGACGCGTACACGACGACGGACATGATCCCCTACTCCCAGCGCGTCGACCTCGGTGAGCAGACGCTTGCCGAGCAGCGTGTCCTCGAGCCGTTCACCACCCCCGACGGCACGATCGAGCTGCGCGAGACCACCCGGCAGCAACCCGGCATCGAGGGGCAGGCCAACTACATCCGCAACAGCGTCAAGGCGGTCATCGACGCCTACGACGGAAGCGTGGACCTGTTCGTAGCCGAGCCGGACGACCCGGTGCTGCAGGCGTGGCGGGGCATCTTCCCCGACTCGTTCCGGGACTTCGAGGAGGCGGGCGACGACATGATCGCCCACTTCCGCTACCCGGAGGACATGTTCCGGGTGCAGGCGTCGATGTTCGAGCTCTACCACATCCAGGATCCGGACGAGTTCTACACGCAGGAGGACGCGTGGCGGACGCCGAACGACGCAGCGTTCTTCCAGAACCAGGTCGACCAGGAGGCGGAGCAGCGCGCGGAGCGGCCGATGCGGCCGTACTACCTCATGCTCAACCTCCCCGGTGAGGAGGAGGAGGAGTTCGCGCTCATCCAGCCCTACACGCCCGCGAACCGGGAGAACCTCATCGCGTGGATGGCTGGGCGCAGCGACCCTGACAACTACGGGGAGCTGAAGGCCTACCAGATGCCGCCGACGCGGACGGTCTTCGGCCCGGAGCAGGTCCAGGCGCGTGTCGACCAGGAAGGCCAGGTCGCCGACCAGGTTGCGCTGTGGAACCAGTCGGGCTCGCGGGTGATCTACGGCAACATGCTCGTGATCCCGGTGGAGGACGCGCTGCTGTACGTGCAGCCGCTGTTCCTCCGTGCGGAGCAGTCCGACCTGCCGAACCTCGAGAAGGTCGTGCTGGTCCTCGGCGACAACGTGGTCTTCGAGGACACCCTGACGGAGGGGCTGGCCGCCTTGTTCGGCGACGCGGCACCCGCAATCGCGTTGCCCGAGGGGGCCGACGACGAAGACGTCGCGGACATCACCGACGACGAGGTCGTCACCGGTCCCGACGAGGAGGACGAGGACGCTCCCGGCGACCCGGGTGACACGCCCGACATGGATCCCCAGTTCGCACAGCAGGTCGAGGCTGCGTCTTCGTTGTTCGACGACGCGGAGCAGGCCCTGCGCAACGGCGACCTCGGGGAGTACCAGTCAAAGATCGGGGAAGCGCAGCAGGCGATCATCGACGCGCTGTCGTTGATCGGCCAAGCGCCTGCGGCGTCGGCTCCGGAACCGGACCCGGCGGTCGACGACGACAACGGCGAGGCGGCGCTCGACGACTGAGTCGTCGCCACCTTGCAGGCCAGGTGGGCGGCCGCTAGCTTAGGTGTCGCGAGGTGGAGCAGTTCGGTAGCTCGCCGGGCTCATAACCCGGAGGTCGCAGGTTCAAATCCTGCCCTCGCAACGCTCGACGCCCCTGGGATCCCCGGGGGCGTTTTCATTTCCGCAGGTCAGCGGCCTATCGCCTAGTTGACCGAGCGAACCGCACGCCTGTGCCTCCGGGATATCCCGGAGGACGGAGGCGTTCTCCGGGTTTTTTGACCCTGCGTGCACAACCCTGCGGTGTGCAGCCCAACTGGTGCCAACCACACTGTGGCGCCCTCGCCGCGGCGTCGGCGTCCGTCGGGGGTGTGCAGCCCCTGGGCGCGATCACAGATTTTCAGATTTTTTCGGTGTCAAGGCCCGCAGCGATTGCGGCGGCGGGCTCGCTCCCCACAGGTCCTCCTGTCAGACACACACAGGAGGACCCAATGCAGGATGCACAGGAGGGCTGGCTCACCCGGCGGGAAGTGGCCGACCTCATCGGGCGCAGCTACGACTCGGTGCGCCGCGACGAGAGGGAGGGCGTGTACGCCAACGCTCGTCAGCGCGCAGGCAGCACCGCCGTCGAGATCCCCGTGAGCGACCTGGTCGCCGCGGGACACTACACACCGAGTGCGGAGGAGACGCCCGAGGAGGGCGTCGCGCGCGTCCGGGGCGATCGGCAGGCCGACGAGCTTCGCGATGAGCTGGTGCGGGCGCTGACGCGCA
>SKQL01000010.1 GCA_007119035.1 Nitriliruptorales bacterium
CGCCCTGTTCTGGAGTCCTGAGTTCGAGTACTCCACGTACTCGATCCGGGAGCTGACCCACGAGGCCGACAAGCTGCGGGAGTGGATGGACACCGTGCCACCCCCGCCGCAGCTGGAGGAGGGAGCGGCCCCGCCCTCGGAGATCGAGGCGGGCCTCAACGCCGCCCGCAAGCAGGTGGAGGCGCAGCTCGCCGCCATGGCACCCGCTGCGGGGGAGGCACAGCCTGCCGCGACGCAGGCGAGCGGGACGGCCGAGAAGAAGGCCGAGGAGGTGCCTCACGTCGAGGCCCAGGTCGACCAGGCCGTGTACGACAAGCTCATCGGCGAGGGGAAGAGCGAGCGCGTCGCGCGGGCGCAGGCGAAGGCGGCGTACGTCCGCGCGGAGCGCAAGCGCATCCGCGCGGAGAGGGCGGGGGAGTAGACGATGACGCTGCCCGATGTGATCATGCTCGCCATCACCGTCCTCGGCGGGTCGGCTGCGTTGCTCGTCGTCACGAGCCGCAACGTGGTCCACTCCGCGCTGTTCCTCGTGGTGGCGCTGCTATCCGTCGCGGGGGCGTTCCTCGCGCTCGGCGCGGAGTTCCTCGCGTGGGCTCAGGTGCTCGTCTACGTCGGGGCGGTGGTGATCCTCATCCTCTTCGGGCTCATGCTCACCCGGGCGCCGATCGGGCCGATGGCCCAGCACAACGAGCTCGGCAAAGCACTGCCGATCGCGGTGTCGGGAGGCTTCTTCGCGGTGCTCATCACGCTCATCTTCGGCTCGTTCGGTGACACGACCCTCGAGCTGGTCCCCGTGTCCCCCGGCATGCTCGGCGAGGTCCTCTACATTCCGTGGGCACTGCCGTTCATGGCGCTCGGCTTCCTGCTCACCGTCGCCCTGATCGGCGCGGTCGTGCTCGCCCGCCGCGAGGAGGGGGAGGGCCCGCTGCCCGAGCCCGACCCCGAGCTCGCCGACGTGAGCCGCGAGCCGGTCCCCACCGACGCGTCGACCAACCCGGGTGTGAGCGCGCCATCCGAGGAGCCCGCGCCCGTCACAGGGGAGGTGACCCGGTAGTGCAGGCCGCCTATCCGCTGACCTTCGCCGCGTTGCTCTTCTGCGTCGGTGTCTACGGCGTGCTGTCCCGTCGCCACGCGGTGCTCGTCCTCATGTCGGTCGAGTTGATGCTCGCGGCGGTGACGGTCAACCTGGTCACGTTCGGCGCCATGGTCGGTGACGCTTTGTACACCGGCCAGGTGTTCGCACTGTTCGTGATGGCCGTGGGCGCCGCGGAGGTCGGGATCGGCCTCGCCATCGTCCTGCTGATCTACCGCAACCGTGCGTCGGTCAACATCGACGACGCCGATCTGATGAAGTACTGACGTGCAGCGTGTGACGGACGGTGTGATGGAGGCGGTCTTGGCGGGGAGGGACTCGTGAGTCAGGTGGCCTGGTTGATCCCGGCGCTGCCCGCAGCGTCGGCGCTCGCCATCATCTTCTTCGGCAAGCGCATGCCCAAGGGCGGCGCGGAGGTCGGCATCCTCTCGCTAGCCATCGCGTTCGTCCTCGCGGTCGTGGTCGCCATCGAGGTGTTCAGCGCGAACGTCGCCGCGGTCGCCGACGGCGGGGAGGCGTTCCTCACCACTGTCGGGGTCGAGCTGTTCCCAATCAGCGCGGAGGCCGGGATCAACGCGGGCATCCGCATCGACGGCCTCTCCGCGATGATGTTCCTGCTCGTCACCTTCGTGAGCCTGATGGTGCACATCTACTCGCTCGGCTACATGGCCGGCGAGGAGCGGTTCACCTGGTACTTCGGACTCCTGAGCCTGTTCACCATGTCGATGCTCATCCTCGTGGTGGCCGACAACCTCATGTTGCTGCTCGTGGGATGGGAGCTCGTCGGAGTCTGCTCGTTCCTGCTCATCGGGTTCTGGTGGGAGCAGAAGAGCAACTCGAACGCCGCCATCAAGGCCTTCCTCACCACGAAGTCAGGCGATGTCGGCCTCGTGGTCGGCGTGATCACCCTGTGGTCGGTGTTCGGCACCTTCGACATCAGCCAGATCATCGCGGGCGTCGAGGCCGGTGCCTACAACGAGGGGCTCCTCACGTTCGGGCTCGTGGCGCTCGTCCTGGGTGTGGTCGGCAAGTCCGCGCAGTTCCCGCTGCACACCTGGCTGCCCGACGCGATGGCCGGCCCCACACCCGTCTCCGCGCTCATCCACGCCGCGACCATGGTCACCGCGGGCGTCTTCCTGATCGCGCGGCTCTACCCGGTCTACTCCGCCGTGCCCGCCGCCCAGGCGACGATCGCGGTGATCGGCGCCATCACGCTGCTCATGGCGGGGCTGCTCGCCCTCGTCCAGGACGACGTGAAGAAGGTCCTGGCCTACTCGACGATCTCCCAGCTCGGCTACATGGTCGCCGCCCTCGGCTTCAGCTACACCGCCGGGATCTTCCACCTGTTCACGCACGGGTTCTTCAAGGCGCTTCTCTTCCTCGGTGCGGGCTCGATCATCCACGCCGCCCACTCGAACAACATGAGCGACATGGGTGGCCTCGCGAAGGTCATGCCGAGGACGTTCTACACGTTCCTCATCGGCTCGCTCGCACTGATGGCGGTGCCGCCCCTCGCGGGCTTCTGGTCGAAGGACGAGATCCTCGTCGAAGCCGCCGCCGCGGGGGCGTACACGGGCAACCTCGTGCTCGTCCTCGGCGCGATCGGCGGCGCGATCACCGTCTTCTACATGACCCGTGTGCTCTACCTGGTATTCGCGGGCGAGTTCCGCGGGTACGGCCACCCACACGAGAGCCCGCAGACGATGACCGCGCCACCCGTCGCGCTCGCGGTCCCGTCGCTGTTCATCGGCCTCATCAACCTGCCGCTGCCCGCGTTCCAGCCATACGCGTTCAGCGCGTGGACGATGTTCTCGACCGAGTACTGGGTCACGCACCCGATCGAGTTCTCGCCGCTCATCGCGTTCGTCGCCGTCACCCTCGCGGCGGCGGGCTTCGTCGTGGGCAGGCTGATGTACCGCGACGCGCCCGTGGGCGACGCGGACCCGATGCTCCGACTGGGCCTGCCGACGAGGATCCTCCAGGAGAAGTACTACCTGGACCGCCTCTACACGGACCTGATCACCCTCACGCTCGTCCGGGACAAACTCGGGGCGGCGTCCGTGTGGCTCAACGACCGGGTGATCGACCGGATCGTCTACCTCGCGGGTGCGGGGACGGTCGGGTTCGGTCGCGGGCTCTACGACGTGGCGGACCAGAAGGGCATCGACGGCCTCGTCAACGGCGTGGGACAGTCCACGCGCTGGTCGGGCGGTCGGCTGCGCCTGGCGCAATCTGGCAATGTGCAACTGTACGCGGGAGCGATGCTTGCGGGCGTCGTCGTCCTCGCCGTCGTCTTCGCGGTCGGATAGTGCCGATGTGGGACCGAAGCACACAGGGAATTGGGTAGGGAGGACTTCGAGTGACCTGGGAAGAGTTGGCGATTACCGTCACGGTGTTCCTGCCCCTGTTGGGCGCGGCGATCATCACGTTCGTGCCACGCCGGCACGAGGAGTCCGCGAAGTCCATCGCGTTGATCGTGTCGCTCGCGGCGTTCGTGCTGAGCCTCGCGATCCTCGCGGGCTACGACTGGGGCGCGAGGGGCATCCAGTTCCAGCTGAACGTCAGCTGGATCGAGGCCGCGGGCATCAACTACCACGTCGGCATCGACGGGATCAGCCTGCCGCTGTTCGTGCTGTCCTACCTGCTCACGTTCCTGTGCGCGGTGTACTCGTACCACCACATCGAGGAGCCGGGGCGCCCGAAGGCGTTCCTCGCGCTGATGCTCATGCTGCAGACCGGCATGGCCGGTTGCTTCATCGCCTTCGACCTCATCTTGTTCTTCGTGTTCTGGGAGCTCGTGCTCGTGCCGATGTACTTCATGATCGGCATCTGGGGAGGACCGAACCGGCAGTACGCGGCGGTCAAGTTCTTCCTCTACACGCTTTTCGGCTCGGTGTTCATGCTCGTGGCGTTCCTCGCGCTGTACTTCGCCGCGCCGGAGCGCACGTTCGACATACTCGCGCTCCAGCAGATGGGAGCGGCGGGCGAGTTCACCGCGAACTTCCAGCGTCTCGCGTTCGCGGCGATCTTCCTCGGGTTCGCCATCAAGGTGCCGATGTGGCCCTTCCACACGTGGCTGCCGGACGCGCACACGGAGGCCCCCACCGTCGGTAGTGTCCTGCTGGCGGGGATCCTGCTGAAGATGGGAACGTACGGTTTCATCCGGATCGCCCTGCCGATCCTGCCGGACGCCGCGGTGGAGTACGCACCGATCATCGGGGTGCTCGCGGTCATCGCGATCATCTACGGCGCGCTGTGCTGCCTCGCCCAGACGGACCTGAAGCGCCTGATCGCGTTCAGCTCCGTCGGCCACATGGGCTTCGTCATGCTCGGGATCGCCACGCTCACCCCGATCGGCATCAACGCGGCGATCTTCGGCATGGTCGCGCACGGCGTGATCACGGGGATGTTGTTCTTCCTCGCGGGGTCGATCAAGGAGCGCTACCACACACGCGAGATCGCAGAGATCGGCGGCGGCATGGTGAAGACCATGCCGAAGATGGGCGTCGTGCTCGGGTTGACCGCGGTCGCGTCGCTGGGGCTGCCCGGCCTGGCTGGCTTCTGGGGGGAGATCCTCGCGCTCCTCGCCGCGTTCAATCCCGCGCCGAGTCTCGTCGACGCGGGCTACCTCACTCTCTTCCGCGTCCTGGTGGTCTTCGGTGCGGTCGGTACGGTCCTCACCGCCGGCTACTTCCTCTACATGATGCAGCGGGTGCTGATGGGCGAGCCGCCGGAGCGTTGGAGCGAAGCGGGGTTGCGTGACATCTCACCCATCGAGTGGGGGGCGTGGATGCCGCTGATCGTCCTGACCGTCCTCCTCGGGCCCGCCGCGTTCCTGGTGACGGGGATGACCACACCGGACGTCACCACCATCATGACCACCTTCCTCGGGGGCTAGAGCCAGCATGCCGGAGCTTCTGTCCGACCCCACGACGGTCGACCTCTTCGCGCTCGCGCCCGAGCTGAGCGTGATCGTGGCGGCGTTGGCGATCCTGCTCGTCGAGCTGTTCCTGCCCGCCGAGCGCAAGCGCCTCGTCATGCTGATCGGCATGGCGGGGGTGCTCGTCGCGATCGGCTTCCTGATCGCGTTGGCCGCCGACATCGGCGGCGGCTCGCGCGCCGCCTTCGGCAACGCGTTCGTGGTTGACCAGTACGCCCTGCTGTTCAAGGGGCTTTTCCTCGGGGTCGCGGTGTTCGTGCTGCTGCTGTCCTACCGCTACTTCTCCGAGTTCCGGACCTACCAGGGGGAGTACTACTTCCTGCTCCTCGCCGCGTTCGTCGGCATGTTGCTCATGCCGAGTGCCCGTGACCTCGTGATGCTGTTCATTGCGCTCGAGATCGTCAGCATCCCCGGGTTCGTTATGGCGGGCCTGCGCAAGTTCGACCTCCGCTCCAACGAGGGGGCGCTCAAGTTCTTCATCATCGGCGTGCTCTCAGTGGCGGTGCTGCTGTTCGGCATGTCGATCGTCTACGGGTTCACGGGGACCACGGACCTCGTCGGGATCGCCGTCGCGCTCGAGGGCGCGGAGCGTGCGCCGCTGCTCCTCGCCGCGGTGTTGTTCGTGATCGTCGGGTTCGGGTTCAAGGTCTCCGCGGTGCCGTTCCACTTCTGGGCCCCCGACACGTACCAGGGCTCGCCCGTCCCGGTGACCGCCTTCCTGTCCGTCGCGTCGAAGGCGGCGGGCTTCGCGGGGCTCCTGCAGGTCTGCTTCGTGGCGTTCGCCCCGCTCGCCGACGTCTGGGCTCCCGTGCTCGGCGTCATCGCGGTGCTGACGATGACGCTCGGCAACCTCGTCGCCATGCAGCAGACCAACATGCTCCGGCTGCTCGCGTACTCCTCGATCGCCCACGCGGGTTATATGCTCGTGCCCTTCGGCATCGTCCAGCCCGGCAACGCCGCGCTCAACAGCGACGCGTTCTCCGCAGTCCTCGTCTACCTGATCGCCTACGCGGTGATGAACATGGGCGCGTTCGCCGCGGTCACCGCGGTCACGAGGGCGCATCCCGGCCGCCAGGTCGCCGACTACACGGGCCTCGGGCACCGCTCTCCCGGCCTCGCGGGTGCCATGTCGGTCTTCCTGCTGTCCCTCGGCGGGGTGCCGCCGCTGGTGGGTCTCTGGGCCAAGTTCTACATCTTCATCGCCTCGGTCGAGGCCGGGACGCCGTTCGGTCTGTTCCTCGCCGCGATGGTCGTGATCAACTCGGTGATCGCGATGTTCTACTACCTGGCGGTGGTGCGAACGATGTGGATGGACGAGCCGCTGAGCGTGGAGCCGATCCGACCGGGCTTCGCCCTCGGGACCGCGGTGGGTGGCCTCGCCTTCCTCACCGTCGGGCTCTTCGTCGCAGTCGACCTCTTCGCCACTTCCGCGAACCTGTCGACCCTCGTCGCCGGCGGCTGATCAGCCGACGATGTGGCCCTGTCCGCGGTGGCCATGCTCACGCGCGGCCGCCCGGCTGACTGGCCCTCCGTCCGCCCGGTTGGCCCTGGCGATGGCCCCCCGCCCGTCCGTCGGCCCGTCGCCCGCCTGCTGCCCGCGTGCTTCCGCCCCTCGCCTGCGTTTTTGATCGGATCCGATGAGTTACACGAGGCGGAACCGGGCGTGGAACTCGCCCGGCCGCTCTTTTGATCGGATCTGATGAATCGCGACCGCACGGACCGGTCGAGGTGCGTGCGATTCATCAGATCCGGTGAATTCCACGCGCCCCCCGGCTGGCGTGCCAACGCGGCGGTAGGAGCGGCCACGGAGGCTGCCTCAGGGTATCCTGGCCTGTCCGACTACCAAGCTTCAAGAGACTTCTGGAGAGGTGAGAGGAAGCGATGTTCAAGTCAGCGAAGACGGTGTTCTTGCTGGCACTTCTGTCCGGTTTGTTGCTTTACATCGGTCAGGCCATGGCGGGGGAGAGCGGGTTGGTGATCGCTCTCGGCATCGCCTTGGCGATGAACGTGGGGACGTACTGGTACAGCGACAAGCTCGCCATCAAGATGGCCCGCGCCAAGCCGGCGAGCGAGGCGGAGTACCCCTGGTACCACCAGATGGTCCGCAACCTCTCGCAACAGGCAGGCCAGACGCAGCCGAGGCTGTTCGTCTCGCCGTCGCCGCAGCCGAACGCGTTCGCTACCGGGCGCAACCCCAAGCACTCCGCGGTCTGTGTGAACCGGGGGCTCATCGATCTCCTCGACCGTGACGAGATGGAGGGCGTCCTCGCGCACGAGTTGTCCCACGTCTACAACCGGGACATCCTCATCGGGACCGTCGCCGCCACGCTCGCGACGGCGATCACCTTCCTCGCGCGCTTCGCCCTCTTCTTCGGCGGAAGCCGCGACAGCGCGAACCCGGTCGCGCAGATCGCGCTCATCCTGCTCGCACCGATCGCGGCGATGCTGATCCAGTTCGCGGTGACCCGGAGCCGCGAGACCCAGGCAGACACGTCGGGGGCGAAGCTGAGCGGGAAGCCGCTCGCGCTCGCGCGCGCTTTGCGCAAGCTCGAGGCAGGCGGCAAGCAGCTTGCACGCCGCGGTGTGGGAGGCACCCCTGCGGAGCGTCCCGACAGCGCGTTCTCCACCCTTTACATCTCCGCGCCGTTCGGAGGCCTCGGGCGCGGAGGCGGCCTCGGAAACGCCTTCCGCACGCACCCCAAGACGGAGGACCGCGTACGCAACCTGGAGAGCATCGCCCGCCAGATGGGTCAGATGGCCTAGCAGGCATCACAGACGGCCTGCTAGGCCGGTCGTGGTAGCTTGCGGCCTTGATGGCGGTCTACGTCGTACGCCGTGTGGTGATCTTCACGCTGAGCCTCGTGCTCGCGTCGATGCTCGTCTTCGGCGTTCTGGCGGTCCTGCCGGGCGACCCCGCCCAGGTGATCCTCGGCGAGCAGGCCACCGAGGAGAACCTCGCGGTCCTGCGGGCAGAGATGGGGCTGGACCAACCCGTGTGGCGCCAATACCTCGACTGGGCAAGTGGGCTCGTGCGTGGCGACTTCGGCACGTCCTACGTCTCCCAGGCGGCGATCGGGCCCATGATCGCCCAACGCCTGCAGGTCACCATCCCGCTCGCGTTGCTCGGGTTGGCGTTGGCGGTGGCCGTCGCCACCCCGTTGGGGGTCTACGCCGCCTCGAGGCACGGGCGGTGGGTCGATACGGCCATATCCGCCGGGAGCCAGATCGGGATCGCGATCCCCGCCTTCTGGACCGGCATCCTCCTCGTGATGCTCGTGTCGGTGTACCTAGGGTGGCTGCCGTCCGGTGGGTTCGTGCCTCTGGCGACGGACCCGGTGGGCTGGCTACGGTCGATGGCGTTGCCGGCCCTGTCGCTCGGCCTGGTCCAGGCCTCCATCCTCACCCGGTATGTGCGCTCCGCGGTGCTCGAGGTGCTCCGCGAGGACTTCGTCCGCACGGCTAGGGCAAAGGGGCTCACCCGGACCAAGGCGCTGCTGCGCCACGGCCTCCGCAATGCGGCCATCCCACTCGTGACGCTGCTCGGGCTGCAGTTCGGGTTCCTCTTCGCGGGCACGGTCGTGATCGAGAACGTGTTCTTCCTGCCCGGCCTCGGGCGGATGATCCTGCAGGCGGCCAACGGGCGCGACCTGCTGCTCGTCCAAGGCACCGTCATGGTGCTGACCTTCGCCATCCTCCTCGTCAACTTCCTCGTGGACGTGGCCTACCGGGTCATCGACCCGAGGCTCCGGGCGTCGTGATGGCCGCGGAGCCCTTGCCGGGCGCGGCGCCGGCCGGGAAGGCACCGTCCAGACGCCCCCCATTGAGTCTCCTCCTCGGCGGCGTGCTCGTGGGCGGAGTCGTCGCAACGGCGTTGCTGTCGTTCCTGTGGACGCCACACGACCCCACGGCGGTGCAGACGGCCAACACGTTCGCGGGACTCTCGTCCGAGCACTGGCTCGGGACCGACCAGTACGGTCGGGACCTCATCTCGATGCTGATGGTCGGATCACGCAACACGCTGTTCGTCGGGGTCCTTGCCGTCGGCATCGCGATCAGCGTGGGCATCCCCCTCGGCGGCCTGGCGGTGACGCGCGGGCGCCTCACCGACGAGGCGGTCATGCGCGCGAGCGACGTGATCTACGCGTTTCCCCCCGTGCTCCTCGCGATCCTGCTGTCCGCGACGTTCAGTCCCGGCACCGCAGCGGCGATGACCGCCATAGGCATCGCCTACATCCCCGTGTTCGCCCGTGTCACCCGCGGCGCGGCGATGAGCGTGCTCGGGAGGGAGTTCACGCTCGCGGCCCGCGCGTACGGGCGTCGGCCCGGCTACATCTTCGTCCGCCACGCGCTGCCCAACATCTCCTCGGTCCTGATCGTCCAGGCCACGGTGATGTTCGCGCTCGCCATCCTCGCGGAAGCCGCCCTTTCCTACCTCGGGCTCGGCACCCAGCCGCCGGCCCCGTCGTGGGGCCGCATGCTGCGGGACTCCCAGACCTACCTGACCCTCTCGCCCAGCCTCGCGGTCTGGCCGGGCCTGGCGATCGCGGCGAGCGTGCTGGGCTTCAACCTGCTCGGGGACGGACTGCGCGACCGCCTCGACCCCCGCCTGGCGAGGGGACCACGATGAGTTTGTTGGAGGTCCGGGACCTGCGGGTGCTCGTGGGTGACGTACCAGCCATCGACGGCGTCTCGTTCTCGATCGAGCCGGGGCAGCGGGTGGGTCTCATCGGCGAGTCCGGCTGCGGCAAGAGCCTCACCGCGCTGTCGATCATGGGACTGCTGCCCGACGGGCTGTGCGCCACCGGGTCGGTGTGGTTCGAGGGCGTGAACCTCCTCGACCTTCCCGAGAACCGCGTCTGCCATGTGCGGGGCGACCGCATCGGCATGGTCTTCCAGGAGCCGATGACCGCGCTCAACCCCGTCATGCGCATCGGCGACCAGATCGGTGAGGCGCTGCGCATCCACCGCGGGCACCGCCGCGCCGAGGCCAGGGCCAAGGCGGCCGACCTCCTCGCCCGGGTCCACATGCCCGATGCGGGCGCGAAGCTGCGGGCCTATCCCCATCAGCTCTCCGGGGGGCAGCGTCAGCGCGCCATGCTCGCGGCCGCGGTCGCGTGCGGGCCCGCCTTGCTGATCGCCGACGAGCCCACCACCGCGCTCGACGTCACGGTCCAGGCGCAGATGCTCGTCCTACTCGACGGGCTCGTGCGCGAGGAGGGCATGGGGTTGCTGCTCATCACCCACGACCTGCCTGTTGTAGCAGGCATGTGCGAGGAGGTCCTCGTCATGTACGGCGGCCACCTCGTCGAGCGCGGTGGGGCGCAGGCGGTCTTCGCCGAGCCCCGTCACCCCTACACCGCGGGGCTCGTCGCGGCCATCCCCGAGGTCGGGGAGCGGGCCCGCTCCCAGCGCCTGCGGACCGTCCCCGGCAGCGTGCCCCCCCTCGGCGCCTTCCCCG
>SKQL01000109.1 GCA_007119035.1 Nitriliruptorales bacterium
CCACCCGATCTCTCCCGGATCCCCGCCGGCTGCGCCTTCCACCCCCGCTGCGGGCTCGCCCGTGAGCGTTGCGGCGTCGACGAGCCCTCGCTGCGTTCCCTCGCTGGGAGGCGTCGGAGCGCGTGCCACTACGCCGAGGAGGTGCTCGGGTGACAGGCGCATCCGCGGGGGACGCGCCCATCCTCGATGTCGAGGGGCTGTCGAAGCGGTTCCCGTTGACGGGTGGGCTGCTCTTCGCACGCCACGTCGGTGAGGTCGCTGCGGTCGACGGGGTGAGCTTCTCCCTGCGAGCGGGTGAGACGCTCGGCATCGTCGGCGAGTCCGGGTGCGGGAAGTCGACGCTCGCCCGTACGCTGCTCCGCCTCGTCGAGCCGTCAGGCGGCAGCGCGCGTTACAAGGGGCGCGACATCTTCGCGATGTCGAAGCGGGAGTTGCGCGCCCTGCGCAAGGAGATGCAGGTGATCTTCCAGGATCCCTACGCCTCCCTCGACCCGCGGCAGACGGTGGGCTCGATCGTGTCCGAGGGCTGGTCGATCCACCCCGACCTCGAGCCCGCGGAGGGTCGCCACGTCGCCGTCGGTGACCTGCTCGAGCGGGTGGGGCTCGACCGGGGGCACGGCGACCGGTATCCGCATCAGTTCTCCGGTGGCCAACGCCAACGTGTGGGCATCGCCCGGGCCCTTGCGATGCGTCCCGAGGTTCTTGTCTGCGACGAGCCGGTCTCCGCCCTCGATGTGTCGGTGCAGGCCCAGGTGATCAACCTCCTCGACGACCTCCGCGAGGAGTACGGGTTCGCGACGATCTTCATCGCCCACGACCTCTCGATCGTGCGCCACGTCGCGGATCGTGTCGCCGTCATGTACCTAGGGCGAATCGTCGAGACGGGCCCGGCCCAGGACATCTACGAGCGGCCCTCCCACCCGTACACGCAGGCGCTGCTCTCAGCGGTCCCCCGCATCTCCCCCACGGAGCGGGGCGTACGACGCATCCCCCTCGAGGGGGACCTCCCGAGCGCCGCGCACCCGCCCTCGGGATGCAACTTCCGCACACGCTGCTGGAAAGTCCAGCCCCTGTGCGCCGAGGTCGAGCCAGAGCTCGAGGATCGCGCCTCGCCCGGGCACTCCAACGCGTGCCACTTCCCGGACGAGAGCCCGGTCATCTCCCCGAGCTCAGGACCTCCGCGTCGGCGAGAGGCTCGCTGATGCGCAACTCGTCGAAGGCGACACGGCCGGTGGGACCCACGGAGAACCCCTCGACGCGATCACTCACCACGAGCCGGTGGCGGTCGAAGTGGATCGGAATGACCGCTTGCTCACGTCCGAGCGCGAGCGTCTTCGCCGCCTGGAACAGCTGCGCGCGCTCATCGCGATCACGGGTGCCCTGCGCCTCGTCGAGGAGGGCGTCGACCTGCTCGTTCGCATACCCGCCCGGGTTGCCCGACTCGAGTCCGCCCGACCTGCTGTGCAGCAGAGGGACGAGCATGTCGTCGAGGGAGACGTGCTCCGCCGCCCACCCGTAGCGGAACAGCGTGGCCTCTCCGCTCTCCACCGCATCCACGAACTCAGCGAACGGCAGGGAGTGGACGGTGAGGTGGACACCGACCTCTTCCAGCGCAGCCGCGATCCTCTCCGCCACCTCCTCGTGGCCGCCCTCCGCGTTCACCCACATCTCGAGTTGGGTGATGCCCCGGTCGGCGAACATGCGCTCAGATGCGGCCGCCCCATGCATGCACGTGGTGCACGACGTGACCTGCCCGTCCGGCACCGAGGCGGGGGCAAGCCCCCGCGCCACCGTCGCGTTGCGGTCGGGCACACTCTCGACGAGGTCATCGCGATCGAGCGCAAAGCTCAAGGCTCGCCGCACGACCGGGTCGTCGAACGGCGGCGACTCGACGTTCATGGCCAGCAGGTAGAGCGACGCCCTCTCGCCGGTGAGCACTCCACCGTCCTCGTTCTCGCCCATCGCACCGTACGTCGCGAGGGCTTCGGGCAGCGCTCCGGGCGGCACGGTGGTCGCATCCATCCGGCCCTGCTGGAAGGCCACGAAGCCGGTCGTCGGGTCGGTGAAGCGGAAGAGGAGCTCCTCGACGGTGCCCGAGTCCGTCTCTGACGCCGTCTCGACCCGGTTCAGGCGCACGAAATCCGCTCTTGTCCACTCCTCCGACATCGCGAACGGCCCGTTGCCGACCGGCCATTGCCGGTACCCCTCCACGTCGTCGGCCCAGCGCTCGGCCGGCACGGGCGCGAGGGACGGGTGCGCCATGACGACCGGCCAGTCCGCACGGGGTCGTTCGAGCGCGATCCTGAGAGTGCGGTCACCGTGCGCGCTGACCCCCACGAGCTTGTCCGTGTCGCCCCTTCGCAAAGCGTCGTAGCCGACGACGTCCTCGAGATGGGGCGCGACCACCCCACGCCGGATGCCCTCCTCCCAGGCGAACTTCACGTCCGCGGCCACGACCGGCCGGCCATCGTGATAGACGTTGCCGGACTCGAGGACGAACACCCACGCGGTCGCGTCGCCGTTGGCCCACCAATTGCTCGCCGCCGCCGGTCGCACCTCCCCGTCCTCGTCCACCCTCGTGAGGCTCTCGAACAACGCGTCGACGACGGTCAGGCTGTCGGTGTCGGCTGCGAGCGGCGGGACTATCTCCCTTGGTGGGCCGATGGCCCACCGGAGCGTCTGCGGGGTGGCGGCCTGGCTCTCCGGCTCCGTCAGCGGGTCGGGTGGCTCGGGCGCGGGGGAGGGTGCGGCGCTGCTGTCGTCCTGTGCCAGACAGGCGGTGAGCAGTAGCGCGACAGCGAGTGCGAGGAGCGGCGCAGCCCTCACGCGGCTCATCGTCGTCAGGCGAGCCGCAGGGCCAGGACGATCGTGGTCACCGCGAACGAGACGCCGATCACGACCGTCAACCGGTCGAGGTTCTTCTCCACGATCGTGGAGCCACTCATCGAGCCGCCTGAGGATCCGCCACCGAGCATGTCCGAGAGGCCGCCCCCACGTCCGGACTTGAGCAGGATGAGCGTGATCAGCACGAGCGACACGAGCACGTGCAGCACGATCAAGGTGCCGGTTATCAATCGAACCTCCGCAGGCCGTCTGGACAGTTCCCAATACTAGCAGGGACCGTCACGTCGGGCCCTCACGGCACCTGCGGCGCGGAACCGAGCACGAAGAAGCCGAAGTGCTGCGCAGGGTCACTTACCGTCAGCAGCGGTCGGGTCTCACGCACGGAGTCGCGCTGCCTGACACTCTGCAGGCTCCACGGCTCATGGCCGGTCGCGCCCCAGGCCATGTGCGCGTTGTCGTGCCGTGGGGCGGCGGGCGCGTGGTCACGCCACTGCGTCCTCGACTCGATGCACGGGCACTCGGCAGCAGCCACCGCCGCGGAGGGCGCCTCGAGGTCCACGCTCCCCGAGGAGGTCGCAGCCCGCTCCGGAGCGAGTTGCCGGAACGTCGCGAACGCGGGCGACTCGACCGACGCGACGGGAGGGGCGGTGAGATAGCCGACCGCGATGGCCGCGGCGTCATAGCGGTTCGCCATCCATGCGGGAACCGCGATCGCTGTGCTCACCGCCGCGGCCGTCACCAGCCCCGCCACGCCCAACTCCCCCGCACGCCGCAGGTTCGACATCATGCCGCGGGACTCGAGGAGTCGCTCGACGCGACCCTCCATCGCCTCGAGCGCGGTGACGGAGCGACCACCCGCGAGGGCGAGGGAGTACCCGCCGACCGCTGCGCAGCCCACCGCGCGACGACGGATCGAGCAGCTGTCCCAGACCTTGATGATGCTCGACGCCAACGCGCCGGGACGGGCGGTGTGCCTCGCGGCGAGCTCGTCCGCACTCTCCTCGCGCTCGAGGCGTAGCCAGCGTGCGGCCAGGTGCATGGGCGGAAGGAAGAACGTGAGGTCGCGGAACACCCCGATCAGCCCCGCCACCAGGTTGTCGCGTCGGGAGATGTGAGCGAGCTCGTGTGCGAGCAGGCCCTCGACCTCGCGATCGTCCAACCCGTCGACCACCGCCGGGTCGAGCACCACGACCGGATGCCAGACCCTCGCGGTGAGTGCACCGCCGGGGCAGCGGGCGAGCAGGAGGAGCTGCGGGGTACGGATGCCCATCGAAGACGCGAGGCGATCCACCACCGGCACGAGCGAACCGTGCCCGATGGGAGGCTGGGCCCGGCCGAGGACTCGGCGCACCGCGAGCAACCCGGTCAGGCGCCGGGCGAGCAGGATTGCCGCGACGAGCGCCCATCCGATGACGAGGACGTCGATCTCACGCTGAGGGGTGAGGAACCAGGACTCCCCCAGGAAGTCGAGGATCTGCGCGGCGGAGCCACCCGTCGTGGTGGCCACCCACAGACGGGGCAGGAAGGCCTCACCCACCGAGAGGGCGCCGACGACCGCGGCTGCGGTGACGGGGGCGAGTACGAGCAGGCGGCGCGCGCGCCCGCTGCGCACCGCGATCATTCGGACAGCCAGGTGGACGAGTCCGGCCGCCGCCAACGAGCCGAGCATGGCCCGAACAGCGAACGACTCAGTCAGCAGGAGAAAGAATCCTCCCGACCCGTCTGCCTGCACTACCCCTCCTGTTCTCGGTACCGTCCGACCCGCTCACGGAGGTCCGCGGAGGCGTCGCCCTCGGGGTCGTCGCCGACCACCTTGACGAAGTAGCTGAGGGCCGGCTCGGGGAAGCGGTCCACGAGCCAGTCGACGACCGAGGTCACCGTGCTGCGTGCGTACTCCTCCCTTGTGATCGCGGGCAGGTAGCGGTGTGCCAGGCCCGAGGTGTCCCGCTCGAGCAGCCCCTTGGTGGCGAGGCGGGCCATCGTGGTCATCACCGTGGTGTAGGCGAGGTCCCGCTGATTCGAGAGCTCGAGGTGCACATCTCGAACTGTCGTCTCACCGAGATCCCAGATGGTCTCCATCACCTCGGTCTCGAGGGGGCCCAGCAGGCCCTCGAGCTCATCGCGTCTTCTGGCCATGTCTTCCTCGAATTTAGGTAGTCATTCCAAGTCATCCTACGACGGCAATCCCCGTCGAGCGAGGACTTCTTCCCTACAGCCGGTGGTGCCGGCAGATGATGGCGAAATCGTCGGCGTCGAGGCTCGCACCACCGACGAGCGCGCCGTCGATGTCCTCCCGGCTCATGAGGTCGACCACATTGCCCGGCTTCACGCTGCCGCCGTACTGGATGCGCATCCCTTCCGCGGTCGCGTCGCCCGCGATCTCCGCGACGGTCTTGCGTGCGAAGGCACACATCGCGTCGGCGTCCTGCGGGCTGGCCGTGCGTCCCGTGCCTATGGCCCACACGGGCTCGTAGGCCACGACCACGCTGGCGGCCTCCCCCAGGGTGAGCCCGTTGAGGCCTGCGCGGAGTTGGCCCGCCACCACGGTCTCCGCGGCGCCGACCTCGCGTTGCTCGAGGGTCTCCCCCACGCACAGGATCGGCGTCAAGCCGCCCCGCAGTACCGCGTCGAGCTTGGCGCGGACGGTCTCGTCGTCGTCGCCGAAGAGCGTCCGTCGCTCGGAGTGGCCGCAGAGGACGTATGAGACCTTGAGCTTCGCGAGCATCGGCACACTGATCGCGCCCGTGTAGGCCCCGCTGTCCTCCCAGTGGCAGTCCTGGGCCCCCAGCGTGATCGGGAGGCGATCGCCTTCGATCAGCGTCTGGATGCTCCGCAGCGCGGTGAACGGGGGGATGACCGCTATCTCGGAGGCGCGATAGTCCTCCGGCTCCAGGTGGTACGTGACCTGCTGGACGAGTTGGATCGCCTCGAGATGGTCGAGGTTCATCTTCCAGTTGCCCGCGATGAAGGGCTGTCGTTCCGTCATCCGCTGTCCCCTTGTCGCAACGCGGCCACCCCTGGCAGGTCCACGCCCTCGAGGAACTCGAGCGACGCTCCCCCGCCCGTCGAGACGTGCGACACCTCGGAGGCGAGCCCGAGCTGGCGGATGGCGGCGGCACTGTCGCCGCCGCCGATCACGGTGAACCCGGTGCACGCGGAGACCGCGCGGGCGACCCCCTCGGTCCCGAAGCGGAACGCCTCCCATTCGAAGACGCCCATCGGCCCGTTCCACAGCAGCGTCTGCGCGTCCGCGATCACGCTCGCGTAGGCGGCCACCGTGTCGGGCCCGATGTCGAGGCCCATCCGGTGCGCGCCGATCTCCTCGACGCGCACGGTCTCGTGGGCCGTGTCCTCCGCGAACTCGTCGGCGGCCACGACATCGGTGGGCAGGGTGATGGCCGTTCCCGAGGCGTCCGCTTTCTCGAGGAGTGCCCGGCAGTCCTCGAGGCGGTCCTCCTCCACCTTGCTCTTCCCCACGTCGTGGCCTGTCGCTGCGAGGAATGTGTAGGCCATGGCACCGCCGATGAGGAGCTTGTCGACCGTGCCGAGGAGGTTGTCTATCACGCCGAGCTTGTCGGAGACCTTCGCGCCGCCGAGGATGGCCACGAAAGGCTTCGGGGGGCTGCCGAGGAGGTGCGAGAGGCTCTTCAGCTCGGCCTCCATCAGCTCGCCCGCGACCGCGGGCCGGACGCGCTCGGGAACCCCCACCACGCTTGCGTGCGCGCGGTGGGCCGCGCCGAAGGCGTCATCGACGTACGCGTCGCCGAGCGCGGCCAGGGCATCGGCGAGATCGGGGGCGTTGGCCTCCTCGCCCGGCTCGAACCTCAGGTTCTCGAGCAGGACCACCTGGCCCGGCTCGAGGGCGTCGACCTTCGCGCGGGCGTCGTCACCGACCACGTCGGCCGCCATGGTCACGGGCGTCCCGAGCGCCTCGGTGAGGCGCTGCGCGACCGGTCGCAGGCTCAACTCCTCGTCGAAACGCCCCTTGGGACGCCCGAGGTGGCTCATGACCACTACGCGCGCGCCCTCGAGGGTCAGATGCTCGAGGGTAGGCAGGGATGCCTCGATGCGGAGGTCGTCCGCGACCTCCTTCCCGCCGTCCGCGGTGTCGCGCAACGGCACGTTGAGGTCGGCCCGCACGAGGACGGTCCGTCCTTGCGGGTCGAGTGCGTCGAGTCCTGGGACATCAGCCATCGCCTAGAGCTGCTCTCCGAGGTGGGACGCGAGGTCGGCGAGCCGCGAGGAGTAGCCGTACTCGTTGTCGTACCAGCCCAGCACCTTCACCTGATTGCCCTTCACCATCGTCGTCAGGCTGTCGAATATGCAGCTGCTCGGGTTGCCGACGATGTCCGAGGAGACGAGCGGGTCGACCGCGTACTCGAGCACCCTCCCGAGCCCGTCCGATGCCGCCGCTTGCCGGAAGGCGTCGTTGACCTCGTCGATGTCGGTCTCGCGAGCGACCGTGGCGACGAGGTCGGTGATCGATCCGTCCGGCACCGGCACGCGCAGCGCGAGGCCGTCGAGCTTTCCCTCGAGGTGGGGCAGGGCGAGTGCGACCGCCTTGGCCGCACCGGTGGTGGTCGGGATGATCGAGCTCGCCCCCGCTCGTGCGCGGCGCAGGTCCTTGTGAGGTCCATCGAGCAGCGCCTGGTCGTTCGTGTAGGCGTGCGCGGTGGTCATGAAGCCCTGCTCGATGCCGAACGCGTCGTCGAGCACCTTCGCCATGGGCGCGACCGAGCCGGTGGTGCAGCTCGCCATCGAGATGACGTGGTGGTTGGCCGGGTCGTAGGTAGATTCGTTGATGCCCATCACGAGGGTCGTGTCCGGTCCCTTGGCCGGCGCGGAGATGATGACCTTCCGGGCTCCCGCATCGAGGTGGGCGGCGGCCTGGTCGCGTTGGACGAAGATGCCTGTCGACTCGACGACGATGTCCGCGCCGAGATCCTTCCAAGGGAGGTTGGCGGGGTCACGCTCGGCGGTGACCCGGATCGGCTTGCCGTCGACGACGAGGCCCTCGTCGTTGGTCTCCACCGTCCCGTCGAACCGGCCGTGGACGCTGTCGTACTTGAGGAGGTGGGCGAGCGTCGCGTTATCGGTCAGGTCGTTGACACCGACGAACTCGATCTCGCTGTGACGCTCCCTCGCGGCGCGGAAGAAGACCCGGCCGATACGTCCAAACCCGTTGATGCCCACGCGGATGCTCATCGCTGATGTCTCCCAGACTTGGTGTCGGATGCGCTCGGAACATGTCCTTCGTTCCCGCCCTCGGACTCTACCCAACCGACGGAGACCGATTCCGCCTCGCGCTCCAGGCGCAGCAGGCGCCGGTGCACCGTAGCCTTCGTCGTGTCGAGCAGTCCCGCCAGCTCCAGGAGGCTCGCATGCGGGTTGGCCAGGCGCGCGAGGGCGGCCTGCCGCAGCTCCTCGGGCAGGTCACCCCAATCCTCGCTGCTCACGAGGCGCTCGATCATGGCCACCTGCCGCGCGGAAGCGGCCACGGCCCTGCCGAGGTTGGCACGCTCGGCGTTCGTAGCCCGCGTCGCCTCGCCGCGTATCTGGCGGCGCAGCAGGCCCTCGTCGAACTCGAGGAAGGTGCCGTGCGCCCCGGTGAGGACGAGCACGCGACCGATGTCGTCACCCGATTTGCAGACGAGGCGCCAGCTGTCCCCGTGGGTGCTCGTGCCGCTGTGAGCGATTCCGAGCGCGGCGAGAAGGCGTCCCAGACCAGCGGCCGCACGTGCGCTGGACGCGCGGACCTCGAGGTGAGGTGGCTGGCCCGGGTTCGAGAGCCCGCCCGCCGCCTGCAGCGCTCCCCGGAGGTAGGCCGCTTTCTGCGCGTCGGTCTCGAGGAGCGCCCAGGGCAGTGAGCTCAAGGGCTGTCCCTCGGCATCGATCAGCCCGAGCGCGCCGAGAGATGCGATGTCGGCGACACGCAGGCGGTAGCGCGTCGATGCGGACAGCCCTCCGGGGGAGTGCGCCTCGACCAGGGGACGAACGCCGAGATGTCTCACGAGCCCCTGGTGCGCACGACGCAGGACCGAGGCCGCCGTCGTGTCGAGCACCCACCCGGGCCCTTCTGCACGGACCGTCCACGCTCCCCCGAACCGAAGCAACCCGGAGAGCTCTGTCCGCTGCAGGCTGCCTGTGGCGTCAGGGGCACCCGCGAGCTCGTCGCGCAAGCGTCTCGTGAGGCTCATGCGGACGGTGACGTCGCCTCTCGGGAGGCCAGAACGGGGCCGAGCGCCGCAGCCAGGCGCCCCACGTCGTGGGCTGCCCCCGCCACGCCGTCGACCCTCTCAGCGAGGTCGGCGCGGACGATCCGCTGCGCCGCGTGCTCGGGCACCGCGGTCCCGAGCGGCATCGCACCGCCATCCCGGGCGACGGGGCCGTCGTGGACCAGGGCGACATCGAGCCGACGTCCACGGAGATGCTCGTGCACCACGTCGAGGTGGGCGGCGATATCGAGCCCCGTCGTCTCCCCCGGCTGGGTGCGCAGGTTGCCCACGTAGACGAGCCGCGCAGGCGTCCCGCTGAGGGCCGCGCCTATGGCGGGAACGACGAGGTTGGCCGCGATGCTCGTGAACAGGCTGCCGGGGCCAAGGACGATCGTGTCCGCGGACAGGATGGCGTCGACCGCCTCCGGGCACGCCGGGGGATCCGCCGGTGAGAGCCACACCCGCTCTATCCGCCCGCCCGCCCGGGCGATGTGCGCCTGCCCGTCGATGCGGGCACCCGCCACCTGCGCCCGCAACTCGACGGGGACCGTGGTTGACGGCAGGACGTGCCCCGCGCAGTCGAGTAGGCGCTCGGCGGCCTCGAGGGCGGGCAGGAACCCCTCCCGCTGCTCGGCGAGCGCCACGAGCAGGAGGTTGCCGAGGGCGTGGCCCTTGAGGTGCCCCGTCTGGAAGCGGTGGGCGAGGACGGTGGCCAGCTCGGGCTGCCGGGCGAGCGCGAGCAGCGCCATCCGCAGATCGCCCGGGGCGATGATGCCGAGCTCCCGGCGCAGCCGGCCGCTCGACCCCCCGTCGTCCGCGGCGGTGACGATCGCGGTCGGCTCGATATCGAGGCTGCGCAGCGCCTTCAGTGCCCGGGCCAGCCCATGCCCTCCCCCGACCGCGACCACACGTCCCATCATCCCGCCTCCGCGTCCTCCTGCGGCTCGATGGGGCTTGAGCCCCGGTCGCGGTGGTTGACCTGCACCTCGACTCCCAACGAACGCACATGATCCGACAACTGCTCCGCGAGCACCACCGACC
>SKQL01000116.1 GCA_007119035.1 Nitriliruptorales bacterium
CCGCGACGTCGAGGCCCTCGCGGAGCGGGCGGGCGCGACGGTCGGGCCGGTCGCCAAGCCCCGCGTCGTCGTCAACGCGACCTCTCTCGGGATGCGCGGCGAGGCGCTGCCGGCCGAGTACATGGACCTCGCGCCCGGCCAGGTCGCACTCGACCTCGTGTACGGCCGGGAGGAGACCCCCTTCGTCGCCGCGGCCCGGGAGCGTGGCGCCGAGGCCCACGACGGGATCGGCATGCTCGTGAACCAGGCCGCGCTCGGGTTCGCCCGCTGGACCGGACTAGAGCCGCCGACCGAAATGATGATGCACACGGCGAGGTCGCTGCTCAGATCTAACTAGTTTGCTTGTTCAAGGGATCCCGGTGTCGTGCCGACACCATCGGGAAGGTCGGCCTCGACTCAAGGGATCCCACTACATGGCAGACACGAAGGCAGAGAAGCTCGACGCGGCGCTCGGCACGTTCCTCGCGACGGTGCCGCAGGTGGAGGCCAGCGCGGTCGTGAGCTTCGACGGGCTCACCATGGCGTCCGCGCTGCCCGATGACATCGACGACGACCGGCTGGGCGCGATGTCCGCGGCGTTGTTGAGCCTCGGCGAGCAGGCCGCGCGTGGCCTCGGCCGCGGGGAGCTGCACCAGCTGTTCGTCGAAGCCGACCGCGGCTTCGTCTTCCTCATGTCGGCGAAGGATGAGGCGGTCCTCGTCGCGGTCACCAGCCACGACGCGAAGATGGGGCTCATCCTCTACGAGATGCGCCACGTCGCCGCCGACGTCGGCGAGATCCTCATCACCCCTGCGGCGTTCGCCGTCGAGGACGCGGCGCCGGCCGAGGATGGCCTCGACGACCCGTGGGGCGACCACACCGCGGAGCCTCAGTACCTGCAGGCCAACGGCATGCCCCACGCCCCGTCGCACGACCTGACCTGACCTGACCCTTCTCCCTCGCCCCACACGCCACCGATACGCGGAGACCAGTCATGCTCGCAGGAGACCTCGCCGAATTCTCCCTACCGGACCTCTTCCAGCTGCTCACGCTGACGAAGAAGACGGGCGCCCTGCGAATCTCTCATCACCACGCCGACGGGCGGGTGTACTTCGCAGACGGCGCGGTCTACTTCGCCGTATCCGACGACCGGCGGCTCCCTCTGGGTGCCCGGCTGGTCGCGGGGGGCCACCTGCAGGCCGATCGCCTGCGTGACCTCCTGAGCAAGCACCGCGGCGGCAGCCCCGTCGACGTCGCGGCGGACCTCCTCGTCTCCGACGAGGTCGAGTCGGAGACGCTGCACTCCTACGTGCGCGAGCAGGTCTACGACGCGCTGTTCACGCTGCTGCGCCTCGAGGACGGCACCTTCCAGTTCGAGGCGGGCAGCGGCGCGGAATGGACCGGGCAACGCCACTCGGGCCCGGAACTGCTCGACGAGGCCGGCAGGCGCATCGACGAGTGGACCCGCCTCGCGCAGCACGTACCGGCCCGGGGTTCCGTCCTGGGGCTCGTGCCGAACCCGCCGGGGACGGGTGCGCTGTCGCTGACCCGCCAGCAGTGGCACCTGCTCACGCTCGTCAACGGCACCCGGACCGTCGAGGAGCTCATCGACCTGGCGGGAACGGGGGAGTTCGCCACGGGAAGGCTCATCGGCGAGCTCGTGGAGATCGGCTTGCTCGAGTCCTATGAGCACCAGGGGGAGGGCGCGCTCGCGGAGCTGCTGTCGGGTCGCCATGCGCTGCGCCAGCTCGAGGAGGTCGCGTTGGGCGCGAAGGCCTCTCAGCGACCGCGGGTGGGTAGCGGCGCGGAGCGGTTGCTGACCGCAGTGGGCTCCGAGCCGGCACAGTCTTCGGAGCCGCAGCCCTGGGCAGAGCTGTTCGGTGATGTCGAGCCCGAGGCCGGCGAGGACACGGAGTCGGTCAGCGCAGAGGACGAGGACGACGACGAGGAGGAGGCCGACGTCGTGGTCGAGGTAGAGGACATCGATCTCGAGGATCTCGAGGACGTCGAGTTCGACGAGGACGACGAGCCGCAGGACGATGAAGCGGCCGATGGAAGTGACGACCCCGCCGAGGACGCCCAGGAGGACGAGGGCGGCTCGGAACAGGGCGCACCCACCGCACCCGCCGCCTCCGGAAGCGCCGGGACCGGAGGAAGCTTCGACCGCGCGCAGGTGGCTCGGGAGCTCGCCTCGCTGGGACTCGACGACGAGCCGCGCAGGGTGGGTGACTCACGGGCGATGGCGGGAGCCGAGCACGGCCTCACCCGTGACGACGACGTGAGCCGGGGTCTGCTGCTCCGAATGATCGACGGCGTCAAGGGAGCATGAGCATGGCTTCTTCCCGAGCTGACAGCGACGGAGCGTCTCGGTTGGCGATGAAGATGGTCGTCACGGGCCCGTTCGGCGCAGGCAAGACGACGCTGATCCAGTCGATCAGCGAGTCGAAGGTGCTCGCGACCGAGCGGAGCGTCTCGGACGGCTCCACGTCGAAGGCGAAGACGACGGTCGCGATGGACTTCGGGCAGCTGTCCATCGACGAGGAGCTGTCGCTGTCGCTGTTCGGCACCCCCGGCCAGAAGCGCTTCGACTTCATGTGGGACATCCTCTCCCAGGGGATGCTGGGCTTCATCATCCTCGTCGACGTCGCCGACGAGGCCGGGCTGCTCGAAGCCGCCGACATCCTCTCGTTCTTCCGCGAGCGGGCGAACGTGCCGTTCGTCGTGGCGGTCAACAAGTGCAAGCGAGGCAAGGTCGCGGCGATGGAGCGGGCCCGCCAGGAGCTCGACCTTCCCGCGCACATACGGGTGGTCGCGTGCGACGCACGGGATCGCGACTCGGTCAAGGGCGTGCTGCTCGAGTTGCTCTACGCGGTGCTCGCCGACGTGGACGCGTCGTTGCCTGCCCCCGCGTAGACCACGGATTCGTCCTCAACTCACCGCGCTGACTAGCCGATGAGGCGTGGATACGCCTGCAACACGATGGGGGACCGGTTCGATGACAAGCGCGAGGGTACGCCAACGTCTCGCTGGCGACGACGGCATGTCGCTGGTCGAGCTCTTGGTGGCCATGTTCGTCATAAGCGTCGGCCTCTTCGCGCTCCTGAACTCGTTCATTGCCTCGATGCAGTCCGCGTTGGACCAGCAGATGCGCTCAGAAGCTACCCGTATCGGCACCGAGCGACTCGAAACGTTGCGGTCGATGGACTTCGACGACGTGGAGGTGGGAACAGAGACTGACTCCACCACCTTCGACGGCTACACCGTCGTTACAGAGGTCGCGTGGATGGACGCGAGCGACGGGTCACCCGACAACGAGCAGGTCAAAGCCGTCACCGTCACGATCACGTGGGAGGTGCGAGGGCAAGCGCGGGAGAGCGTCTTCGATACCGCCATCTCGCCGCTTTCAACCCAGGTGGACTCGGAGTCGATCGACCCCGACCCGGCGCTGACGAGCGTAGGGGCGAGCCCCGATCCCGTCCCCACCGATGAGAACGGCCACCCTGTCGAGGACATCCAGCTCGACGCCTCGGTCGTCGGGTTCGAATCCGACCCCTTGATCGTTGCGAGTTGGGAGAGCGAAGGGGTTCCCAAGAGCGAGCAGTTGGACTGGGGAGCGGACAAGTGGCGTGCGACGGCGGACCGGGGAGACTTCGCATGGCCGGGTGATGACGGGGAGGGCAACATCACGATCACCTTCACCACCACCCCGGAGAACCTAACCCGCACGTACGACCTGACTCTCCTAGATCCAGACGCGGATCCACCACAGATAACATCAACTTCCGTGAGCCCTACTGTGATTCGAGTGAAAGAGAAGCACAGCAATCACGAGTGCACACATTCCCAGCATCACTGCAAGAACCTCGACGAACTCACGTTCAGTGCGACAGTCGAGAACTTCGATCCCGATAACGTCGACTCGGTAAAGGTGCGTTATCTCCGTCGCGACGGTTCCAATGGCGAGCTGGCGCTTCAGCAGTCCGAGTCGAACCCACTCGACTGGCAATCCACCATCCCAGCGGAACAAGTCGAGTTCAAGGTCGGTAGCGATCAGCCGTTCACCTTCATCGCGACCGAGGTCACCGACGGTGTCTCCGTTTCGACGGTGCTCAACGTGACCGTGCAGGAGGTGAAGAATTGAAGTGTCTCGAGAAGGACCGGAACGCGCCGCAGGATGATCATGGGTTCACCCTGGTCGAACTGCTCGTTGTCATGACAATCCTGACCATTATCGGTGGTCTCGTGGTCGGCACGGTCGTCAACGCGTTCGAGCAGGAACGCCGGACGACGAGCCGCGTCCACGCCATGAACGACGCGAAGCTCGCGCTCGAACGCATCACCGCGGACGTTCGCGCGGCGGATCCTCTCCACACGACCGAGGAGACGCTCCTCGAGGCCACGGTCCACCGTGGCGAAGAACGGCTCGTCTCCTACGAGCTGGGCACGAACAACGGTGACCCGGCCTTGATCGTGTCGGAGGACGTGGACGGGACGGTGACGACTCGGCCACTCGTGACGGGCCTCGCCTCCGATGGGCTCGTGTTCGAGTACGTGGACGGCGAGAACGAGGAAGTATCGGAGCCCAGCGATGTCCGCCGTGTGCAGATCAGCGTGACGGTCGAGGTGGGCCCCGACGACGCACCGATCACCCTGAGCGATGACACCACCATCCGAAACGTCCGGCTGCAAGACGCAGGGAGTTGATCATGAGGTGGCACAACGACGGGGGGAGTCTCCCTCTCGCCATGCTCGCGACGATCGTGGTCGTCGGCTTGGTCGTGGTCGTGACGAGCACGACGATCGCCGGGCAGCGGCAGACCCGCTTCGACCAGGGGTACGAGCAATCCCTGCAGATTGCCGAAGTTGGCCTCGACCGGATGGCGTACCAGGTCCAGAACTACGAGGTGTTCAACGACAGCAGCCTCGACGGTGAGACCTCCGATGGCGGAACGTACGACACGAGCGCGGTTTACGACGAGTCCGAGGATCGTTGGACACTGACCTCTACCGGTGTGACCCCCTCCGGCGAAGAGCGCAGCATCGAGCTCACTATCGAACCCGAACCGCTGTTCGCGGTCGCCGCGTTCGGGAAGTTCTTCGTCGACTTCAACGGTGGCAACGCGGCCGACTCCTACCGCTCGGGTTCGTTCTCGATGCCGGGAGGCTCCTTCACGAAGGACCCTACGGGCTCTTACATCTGCGAAGGCGGGGACGGGACCACGCGGGTCACGGCCACGGGACCCGGGAACTCAGACATCAGGATGTGCAACGAGACCGACAAGGGCGTGGTCGCGACCAATGGCGAGCTCAACCTCAAGGGCAACGCGTGGGACAAGACAGATGCCGCCGAAGTGCACTACGCCATGGACCAGGATCGGATCGACGAGGAACCGCACCCCTCAGCGACCGGGTACTGCAGCATGGCGGGATGGCGTTGTGACGACGAAAAGGTCTCCTACTTCCGCGATGAGCTCGTTGTCGAACCGGACCCGGTGGAGATACCTGGTCACCTGGACTCGGAGGGGCGGTTCCCGCAGGATTTCGGATCGAACGTGCTTCCCGCGGGCGAGCACCTCTTCAGCGATGTGACACTCGACGCGGACACGGTGATCGAGGGCGACCCTGAGGATCCCACCGTGATCTACATCACCGGGCAGTTGTCGATCCCGAACCACGACGCGGTCAACTTCACGACAGGGGCGGACGGTCATCCAGAACCTCGACCCGCCCCGTCGTTGCTTATCTTCTCGAACAGCGACGGATCCGAGGCACTGTCTTTCGGTAATCATGCATCGCTTGCGGGTGCGGTATTCGCACCGAACGCAGGCTTCAGCGGAGGCGCGCAGGGCAACGTCTACGGCTCGCTGATCGCCGGGAGCATCAACAACAACGGTGGTTGGAACTTCCACTGGGACGAGGCATTGGCGGACATGATCGACTATGCGCCCCTTGTCCAGAAGCAGTGGTTCGAGCGGTAACGCTATCTCGATGAGCTCAGCCTCCGGCCAACTCGCGCAGGTGCTCCTCGAGTCAGGGCTGATCGACGAGGCACAGCTTCAGCTCGCATACGGGGAGCAGGAGCGCAGCGGCAAGTCCCTCGGACGGGTCCTGATCGAGATGGACCTGTTCTCCGAGGCCGACCTCGTCGCCGCGCTCGCGCGCCACCTCGGCCTCGAGTACGTGGACCTGAGCGACACGGGCATCGACCCGATGGCTGCATCCCTCGTCCCCGACAAGCTCGCGCGCCGTCACGGTGTGCTGCCCATCAAGTTCGACGAGGACGGCGTGCTCGTCGTCGCGATGTCCGACCCGGGCAACGTGCTCGCCATCGACGACGTCCGTACCGCCACCGACCGCGAGGTCCGCACGGTCGTGTCCACGCGGTCTGACATCTTCGGCGCGATCGAACGCCAGAAGCAGATGGGCGAGTCCGTCGAGGACCTCGCCTCCGAGCTCGGCATGGATGAGGACGCCGACGATCTCGCCTCGGTCAAGGAGATCGCCGAGGACGCGCCGATCGTCAAGTTCGTCAACGGCATCATCAGCCAGGCTGTCAACGACCGCGCGTCGGACATCCACGTCGAGCCACAGGAGCACGACGTCCGCGTCCGCTTCCGCGTGGATGGTGTGTTGCACGAAGTCGTCAAGCAGAGT
Source organism: Nitriliruptorales bacterium (assembly GCA_007119035.1). Classification (GTDB taxonomy): domain Bacteria; phylum Actinomycetota; class Nitriliruptoria; order Euzebyales; family Egibacteraceae; genus SKQL01. Next base: position 6,634 of record SKQL01000116.1, read on the forward strand.
CGGAAGATCCACGCAGGTGTTGTGAGCCGGCTCAAGATCATGGCCGACATGGACATCGCGGAGCGGCGCGTGCCACAGGACGGGCGGATCAGCCTGCGCACCGGCGGCAAACAGATCGACCTGCGTGTGTCGTCGCTTCCCACGGTCTTTGGCGAGAAGATCGTGATGCGCATCCTCGACAAGTCGTCGGTGCTGCTCAAGCTCGGCGACCTCGGCTTCCTCGACTACAACTATGGGCGCTACGAGAAGAGCTTCCGCAAGCCCTACGGCATGATCCTCGTCACCGGCCCCACCGGCTCGGGGAAGTCCACCACGCTGTACGCCACCCTCAACGTCATCAACCAGCCCGGCGTCAACATCGTCACCACCGAGGATCCCGTCGAGTACCGCCTACCGGGCATCAGCCAGGTGCAGATCAACAACAGGGCGAAGCTCACGTTCCCGACCGCGCTGCGCTCCATCCTCCGCCAGGATCCCGACGTGCTGCTCGTGGGCGAGATGCGCGACTCGGAGACCGCGAAGATCGGGATGGAAGCCGCGTTGACCGGCCACCTCGTGCTGTCCACGCTGCACACCAATGACGCCCCCTCGGCACCCACCCGACTGGTCGAGATGGGCGTCGACTCGTTCCTCGTGGCGTCCGCGGTCGAGTGCGTCCTCGCCCAGCGTCTCGCGCGCAAGTTGTGCGGGAAGTGCAAGGAGGCCTACGAGCCCTCCACCGACGAGCTCGCGACCGCCGGTCTCGCGATCCCTGAGTCAGGAGTGTTGCCGACCCTCTACAAGGCCGTCGGCTGCTCGGCGTGCGCGAAGACGGGCTACCGCGGACGTGTGGCGGTGCACGAGGTCATGGTGATGTCCGAGGAGATCGAGCGCCTCATCGTCGAGCGCGCGGGCACCGACGAGATCGCCAAGTTCGCCCAGGCCCAGGGGATGCGCACCCTGCGTGAGGACGGCCTCGCGAAAGCGGTCGTCGGCCAGACGACCCTCGAGGAGGTCGGCCGCGTCGTCGTCTGAGCATGCGGGTGCTCGGAGGTGCGGGCGGCACTCAAGGTCACCGTCCGCGGCGCCGACTTGGAAGTGACAGCACACACGAGCAGGCGGGAAGGCCATCATGAGCAGCGAACTCGGGCAGGTCCTGTTGGACCGGGGCGTGGTGAGCGACAGCGAGCTCCTCGCCGCGCAGCAGCAGCAGGCGGACAACGGCGGATCCCTCGGCAAGGCGGTCGTCGACCTCGGGTACGCCACCGACATCCAGATCGTCCGGGCCGTCGCGAGCATGGTCGGCTACCCGTTCGCCGACATGTCGCCGGGCTCGATCTCGCCGGAGGCGGCGGCGTTGCTGCCCCGAGAGGACGCCGTCTCGCTGGAGGCGCTGCCGATCGCGTTCGAAGAGGGCAACGAGGTCGTCGTGGCGCTCGCGGACCCCGGCAACGTCGACGCGCTGCAGAAGATATCCACGCTCACGGGCATGGCCGCGGTGCCGGCACTGGCAGTGCGCCGTGACCTCCTCGAAGCGATCGACCACCTCACGGAGAGCCTGCCCGACGCGACCCCGGGCGGCGCGGGCTCGGGCTCTGGCTCGGAACAGGACGCCGCGCCAGACGAGATCGCGGTAGACGAGCGCACGCCCGACCTCCTGCGCTTCGAGGAGGAGTCCGTCGTCGACCTCGACATGGTCCTCGGTCAACTCCTCAAGCGCGGCGGCTCGGACGTGCACCTCACCGCGGGCTTGCCCCCGATGCTGCGCGTCAACGGCGAGCTGCAGCCTCTCGACGAGTTCGAGGTGCTCACCCCGCCCGAGATCCAGAAGGTGCTCTACAGCATCCTCACCCAACGCCAGCGCGAGGCCTTCGAGAACGAGCTCGAGCTCGACTTGTCGTATCAGGTCCCGCACCAGGCGCGCTTCCGCGTGAACATGTACCAGCAGCGCGGCTCGATGGGCGCGGTCATGCGCGTGATCCCCTTCGACATCAAGTCCATCGACGAGCTCGGGATCCCGAGCCAGGTCACCAACTTCGCGTACCTGCCCCGCGGGTTCGTGCTCGTGACCGGGCCGACGGGATCGGGCAAGTCGACCACTCTGGCCTCGCTCATCGACGTGATCAACCGGGAACGGCCCTCGCACATCATGACGGTGGAGGACCCCATCGAGTTCCTCCACCAGCACAAGCGCTCCATCGTCAACCAGCGCGAGCTCGGCACGGACACGCACACGTTCGCCGCCGCGCTCAAGCACGTGCTGCGCCAGGACCCCGACGTCATCCTCGTCGGTGAGCTCCGCGACCTCGAGACCATCCAGGTCGCCCTGACCGCTGCGGAGACCGGCCACCTCGTGTTCGGGACCCTGCACACCCAGGACGCGCCGCAGACCGTCGACCGCATGATCGACGTGTTCCCTCCCCACCAGCAGGAGCAGATCCGCGTGATGCTCGGCGGCGCCCTGCAGGGCGTGGTGTGCCAGCAGCTCCTCAAGACCACCGATGGGACCGGCCGTGTCGCGGCCTGCGAGGTGATGGTCGCCACATCGGCGATCAAGAACCTGATCCGCGAGGGCAAGACCCACCAGATGTACTCATCGCTCCAGGCCGGCAAGCAGTACGGCATGGTGACCATGGACCAGTCGCTGGCCGCGCTCGTCCAGCGAGGGGCGGTCACCTACGACGCCGCCCTCGAGAAGTGCAGCAACGTCGGGGACTTCAACCGGCTCTGCGGCCGGGCGTAGGGGAGAGGAAGCGCCATGGCAACCGCCACCCAGTCCACATTCGAGTACACCGTCCGCGACCGGACCGGCAAGACGGTCAGGGGCAAGCTCGACGCGCCCGACGACCGCGCGGTCGCCGCGAAGCTGCGCGAGATGGGCTACGCGCCCGTCTCGATCACGCAGGCCAGCCGCAAGGGCCTCGACCGGGAGCTGAGCATTCCGGGCCTGGGCACCAAGGTCGGCCTCAAGGACCTCGCGGTGTTCAGCCGGCAGTTCGCCACGATGATCAGCTCGGGGCTGTCGCTGGTCCGTGCGCTGAACATCCTCGCGGAGCAGACGGAGAACAAGCGCCTCGCGGAGATCGTGGGCGAGGTCCGGACCCAGATCGAGGAGGGTCGGGCACTGTCCGACGCGCTCGCTGACTTCGAGGAGTTCCCCAAGCTCTACGTGGCGATGGTGCGGGCGGGTGAGACCGCGGGGCTGCTCGACCAGGTCCTGTTGCGGATCGCTGACACCCTCGAGAAGGACGTCGAGCTCCGGCGCAAGATCAAGTCGGCGATGACCTATCCCGTCGTGGTGCTCATCATGGCGGTAGTGCTCACCGCGGTGATGCTCATCTTCATCGTGCCGGTGTTCGTGGGGATGTTCGAAGGGCTCGGCGGCGTGCTGCCGCTGCCGACGCGCGTGCTGCTCATGCTGTCGAACTTCCTCACGTCGTACTGGTACA
>SKQL01000117.1 GCA_007119035.1 Nitriliruptorales bacterium
CGTCGTTGTCCGACGTGTCGCCGGTGACGCCCACCGCTCCGACGACATCGCCGTCGTGGAGGACGAGCACACCGCCGGGAACCGGGACGACACGCCCTTCGCTCGCGGAGGCGAGGGCGGTGAGAAACGCGGGCGCGAGCTCGCTGCGGCGGGCGAGCTCCCGGCTCGGCAGGCCCATCCCGAGCGCGCCCCAGGCCTTGCCCGTCGCGACCTGTGGCCGCAGGATGCCCGAGCCATCCGCCCGCTCGAGCAAGCGGAGGTGTCCTCCCGCGTCCAGCACCGCAACGGTGAGGGGCTCGAGGCCCAGCTCCATCCCACGCTGGCGTGCGGACTCGGCGATCGTCCTGGCCTGCTCCAACCCGAGGAGGGTCATGGTTGCACCCCACTTCGTCGTCGTGTGCGCAGCGTAGGCCGAGGTGGGCCGCCTCGCGTCAGTCCTGCGGGGCCTCAGCGGTTCGACGTGCGGTCCCCTCATCCATCAGCGGGCTCGTATCCGCCGATGGACAGCGACATCCCCGCTAGGTGTACGCCGACACCGGCGGACACGTGCAGACGAGGTTCTTGTCCCCGTAGGCGTTGTCGACGCGACCGACCGGCGGCCAGTACTTCGCCGCGCGCGCGGACTCGGTGGGATGGGCCGCCTCGTCGCGGCTGTAGGGCCGCTCCCACCCCTCGGCCAGCAGCGCCTCCGCGGTGTGCGGCGCGTGGCGCAGCGGGCTGTCGTCCACGTCGACGTCACCGCGGGCGACCGCGTCGATCTCGTCGCGGATCGCGAGCATCGCCTCGCAGAACCGGTCGAGCTCCTCGAGGGGCTCTGACTCCGTGGGCTCGATCATGAGCGTGCCGGGCACGGGGAACGACATCGTCGGCGCGTGGATGCCGTGGTCGACGAGGCGCTTCGCGACGTCGGACTCGGTCACCCCCGTCTCGCGGGTGACCGGGCGCAGGTCGATGATGCACTCGTGGCCGACGGTGCCCCGTGGGCCCGTGTAGAGCACGGAGTACCGGCTCGACAGCCGGCGCATGACGTAGTTCGCGGCGAGGATCGCGGCCTCCGACGCGGCTCGCAGCCCGTCGGGGCCCATCATCGCGATGTACGCCCACGAGATCGGCAGGATGCCCGCCGACCCCCACGGGGCCGCCGAGATCGCACCCACGCCCTCGTCGCCCTCGATCGTCGGCGTCGACGGGAGGTAGCCCGCGAGATGGCTGCGCACCGCCACGGGACCGACCCCGGGGCCGCCGCCGCCGTGGGGGATGCAGAACGTCTTGTGCAGGTTCAGGTGGGAGACGTCCGCGCCGAAGCGCCCGGGGCTCGCGAGGCCGACCATCGCGTTCAGGTTCGCACCGTCGAGGTAGACCTGGCCGCCGTGCGCGTGGATGGCCTCGCACACCTCCTCGATGCTCTCCTCGAACACGCCGTGGGTTGACGGGTAGGTGACCATGAGCGCGGCGACGCGGTGGCCGTGCTCCGCGAGCTTGGCCTCGAGGTCGGCGACGGAGACGTTGCCCGTCTCGTCGCACGCGATCGCCATGATCTGGAAGCCGACCATCGCCGCGCTCGCCGCGTTCGTGCCGTGCGCGGACTCGGGGATGAGGCAGAGGTCCCGCGCGCCCTCGCCCCGATCCTCGTGGTAGCGCCGGATCGCGAGCAGCCCCGCGAACTCGCCCTGCGAGCCCGCGTTGGGCTGGACGGAGACCGCGTCGTAGCCGGTTATCTCCGCGAGCCACCCCTCGAGGTCGTCGATGAGCTCCCGGTAGCCGTCGACCTGCTCGAGGGGCACGAACGGGTGGACGTCGGTGAAGCCCGGCCACGAGATGGGCTCCATCTCCGTGGCCGCGTTGAGCTTCATCGTGCACGACCCGAGCGGGATGCTCGTCCGGTCGAGCGCGAGGTCCTTGTCGCCGAGCCGGCGCAGGTAGCGCATCATCTGCGTCTCCGAGCGGTACTCGGAGAAGACGGGGTGCTCGAGGTAGCCGCTCGTGCGGGCGAGCTCCTCCGGCATGCCGCCGCGGGCCGCGTCGAAGGCGGGGGCGGCGCCGCACGCCTCGAGCACCGCGTCTACGACGGCGTCGTCGGTGGTCTCGTCGAGCGAGACCGCGACGGTGTCGGCGTCCACGCCGCGCAGGTTGAGGCCACGCTCGCGGGCGGCCGACAGCAGCGCCTCCGCGCGGCCCGGCGACTCGATGGTCAAGGTGTCGAAGAAGTGGGTGTTGCGGCGCACGAGCCCTGCGGCGCGCAGCCCCGCGGCGAGACGCGCGGCGTGGCCGTGCACCCGCCCGGCGATGGCGCGCAGCCCCTCAGGGCCGTGGTAGGACGCGTACATCGCGGACACGATCGCGGGCAGCGACTGGGCGGTGCACACGTTGCTCGTGGCCCGCTCCCGGCGGATGTGCTGCTCGCGGGTCTGGAGCGCCAGACGCAGCGCGGGCCGGCCCTCCGAGTCGACGGAGACTCCGACGAGGCGTCCGGGAAGCTGGCGGCGGGCCGACTCGCGGCACGCGATGTAGCCCGCGTGCGGGCCGCCGAACCACAGCGGAACCCCGAACCGCTGTGTCGTGCCCACCACGATGTCCGCGCCCTGCTC
>SKQL01000044.1 GCA_007119035.1 Nitriliruptorales bacterium
AGCGAACCACGCGAGCATTCCGACGTGCTGTCCGGCCTCGCGGTGACCGCGACGAGCCTCGGTGGCATCGAGACGAGCCTCCAACGCCCGGGCCGCGACGCGCGTGAGGAGCACCTGCCGCCCGGCCTCGTGCGCATCAGCGTGGGATGCGAGGACGTCGACGACCTGTGGGCGGACCTCACCGCGGCCATCGAGTCGTCGCCGCAGCCGCTCGCGACGTGACGTTGCTCGCCTGGCATCCGGGGCCGCCGGCTGGCTCGTCGGCGGCGGTGCTGCTGCACGGGTGGGGCGAGGACGGCGGGGCCTGGGCGACATGGCAGGAACCGCTCGCCGAGGCGGGCTTCACCGCGAGCAGCGTCGACCTCCCCGGTCACGGGGGCTCAGCGGACCTCGAGAAGCCCCGAGGCGTCGACCCCGCCGCCTGGGCCGCGGAGGCGATCACCGTCGACCTCGCCCGCGCGCGCATCGAGCGACCCTTCCTCGTCGGCCACGGGCAGGGCGGGATGGTCGCCGCGCACACAGCGACCCACGTCGACGTCGGCGCGCTCGTGCTCATCGACCCCGACGACCGGCCCCCGCCGCCGCACGCGACGGAGGCTGCGGGCGCGCTGCGGGACGCCTCCGCGCGGCTGTGGACAGCAGAGGCGGCCGAGCTCGTCGCTCAGGTCCGTGGGCGGGGCCATGACCGGCGGGTCCTCGCCGAGTGGCTCGAGGAGGCCGCGTGGCCCAGCCCACCGCGGCTGCGTGCCATCGTCGTGCCCACGCTGGTCGTGGTCGGCTCCACGGATCCGCTGCGGGCGCGTGCGCCCCGCTTCGCGGCGGGGTTTCGCAACGGTCACCTCGCCACCGCCGCGGGCACCGCCGACCCACCCCTCGGGGGCGCCGCGGTGCGGGAGATCGTCGTTCGGTTCCTGAGGGGAGAAGTGGGATGAGGGCGCGCTCCGCCCTGGCCGCGCTCGTCGGCACGCCAACCGCCCTCGGCGCGCTCGCCGGCTACCAGGGCCTACGCGCGGTCGGCCGGGAGTACCTGCCTGAGCCCGACTACGCCGTCGAGGCCACCATTCGAGGCCGCGGCCATCCACTGCGCCTCGCGGTGCTCGGGGACTCGACGGTGGCGGGCATCGGGTCGCCCGGCCCCGAGCGGTCGCTCGCGACGTTGGTGGCGCAACGTGTCGCAGACGAGCTCGGCCGCGCCGTCGAGGTCACCGGCTACGGGGCCTCCGGCGCGCGGACCGCGGACATGCCCGGCCAGGCCGCGCGCCTCGCCCCTGGCGCGGACGGCGTCCTCGTGGTGATCGGCTCCAACGACGCGACGCACGCCCTCCCCCCCTGGCGCATGCGGCGCGACACCGCGGTAATGCTTCGCTCGGTGTCGCACGCCGCTCGCGCCCCCGTGGTGCTCGGCGGGATCCCTGAGTTCGCGACCGTCCCCGCGCTCCCCCAGCCGCTGCGTGGCGTCCTCGGGACGTACGCGGCGATTCTGCGTGAGCGACAGCGTGCGGGCGCGGCCGACGCGGATGTGCCCTACGTCGACATCGCCGCGGAGGCGAGCCCCCGCTTCCTCGGCCGCCCCGAGACCATGTCCGCCGACGCCTTTCATCCCTCGGGCGTCGGCTACGGGCTCTGGGCCGACGCGCTGGCCCCCGCGGTCGCGGCGGCCGCGCGTGCTACGCGACGGTGACGTCGTCGCAGAGGTAGACGTCCTGGATCGCGCCCAGCAGCTCGATGCCCTCCTCCATCGGCCGCTGGAACGCCTTGCGGCCGCTGATGAGGCCCATGCCGCCCGCGCGCTTGTTGATGACCGCGGTGGCCACCGCCTCCTTGCGATCGGACTCGCCGCTCGAGGCGCCGCCGGAGTTGATGAGTGGGACGCGGCCCATGTAGCAGTTGGCGAGCTGGTAGCGCGTGAGGTCGATCGGGTGGTCGGTCGCGAGGTCCGAGTACATCTTCTCGTCGAGCTTGCCGTACGAGCTGCCGCCTGTGTTGAGGGCCTTGAAGCCCGCGTTGTTCTCCGGCAGCTTCTGCTTGATGATGTCCGCCTCGATCGTGACCCCGAGGTGGTTCGCCTGCCCGGTGAGGTCGGCGGCGAGGTGGTAGTCGGTGCCGCCGACCTTGAACGCGCTGTTGCGCAGGTAGCACCAGAGCACGGTGAACATGCCGAGCTCGTGGGCTTCCGCGAACGCGTCCGCGATCTCGACGAGCTGGCGACCCGATTCCTCCGACCCGAAGTAGACCGTCGCGCCGACGCCCGCCGCGCCCATCTGCCACGCCTCGCGCACGGTGCCGAAGCGGATCTGGTCGTAGGTGTTCGGGTAGGTCAGCAACTCGTTGTGGTTGAGCTTCACGATGAACGGGATCTTGTGCACCCACTTGCGTGCGACCATCCCCATCACCCCGAACGTGGAGGCCACCGCGTTGCAGCCCCCCTCGTAGGCGAGGCGGACGATGTTGTCGGGATCGAAGTACTGGGGGTTCTTCGCGAAGCTCGCGCCCGCGGAGTGCTCGATGCCCTGGTCGACGGGCAGGATGCTCACGTGCCCCGTTCCGCCGAGGCGTCCCGTGTCGAGGAGGGACTGGAGGCCCGAGAGGACTCGGTTGTTGCGGTCGCTATGCGCGTAGACCCGGTCGACGAAGTCGGGCCCAGGCAGCTGCAGCTGGTCCGCATTGATCGTCTGGCTCTTGTGGCCGAGCAGGTGATCGGCGTCGTCGCCGAGGATTCCCGCGATGTCGTCGATCGTCGCGCCGCTCATAGATCCTCCTGGGTGGGCTCTCGTTTCCGGCTACAGTCAAGGCGCCGAATGGTGCCTGGTCAAGCGGATGATGCCCGCCGGGCCCCCTTTCGACGCCCCTGTGGCGCGGGAAGTCGGTGTTAGGATCAGCGGCTCTGTGGCCCGACCGATTCGGCCCGGGCCGACCCGACCCGGAAGGATGCGGAGCCCCCATGGCGGTTATCAAGACCATCGACCTCGTCGGTGTGTCCACCAACTCTTGGCGTGACGCGGCCCACAAGGCGCTCGACGAGGCCTCGAAGACGTTGCGCGGCATCGAGGGGTTCGACGTCCTCGAGACGTCCGCGATCGTCGAGGACAACGAGATCGCTGAGTACCACACCCACGTCCGCATCCGCTTCCGCCTCGACCGATAGGCCTTCGCATGGGTGCGATAGTCGTGCTCGGCACCCAGTGGGGTGACGAGGGCAAGGGCAAGGCCACCGATCTGCTCGCCGACGACGTGGACTACGTCGTGCGCTACCAGGGCGGCAACAACGCGGGGCACACCATCATCGTCCACGAGCCCTCGACCGGGTCCGAGGACGTGGAGCCTGAGGTGCGCACGCTCAAGCTCCACCTCGTCCCGTCGGGCGTCATGTACCCGGCGGTGACGCCCGTGATCGGCGACGGGGTCGTCGTCGACCCCGGCGTGCTGCTCGACGAGCTCGACGCGCTCGTCGAGCAGGGCTTGGATGTCTCGAAGCTCAAGATCAGCGGCAACGCGCACCTCATCATGCCGTACCACCGCGAGCTCGACCGGGTCACCGAGCGCTACCTCGGTCGCCAGAAGCTCGGCACGACCAAGCGTGGCATCGGCCCGTGCTATGCGGACAAGGCCTCGCGGGTGGGGCTGCGCGTGCAGGACCTCTACGACATGAAGATCTTCCGACAGAAGCTCGATACGGTGCTCAAGGAGAAGAACGCGATCCTGTCGCGGGTGTACAACCGGTTGCCGATGACCGCCCAGGAGATCGAGACGGAGTACGCGGTCTACGCGGAGCGGCTGCGGCCCTACATCGCCGACACCATGCCGCTGCTCCACGACGCGCTCGACCGCGGAGAGAACGTGCTCCTCGAGGGCGCGCAGGGCACGCTGCTCGACCTCGACCACGGGACGTATCCGTTCGTGACGTCGTCGAACCCCGTGGCGGGCGGGGCGCTCACCGGCTCGGGGCTCGGGCCCGGCGACATCGATCGGGTCATCGGGATCACCAAGGCGTACGTCACCCGCGTCGGGTCGGGGCCGTTTCCCACCGAGCTTCACGACGAACTGGCCGAGCGTCTGACCGCGGTCGGCCAGGAGTACGGGACCACGACGGGGCGCCGTCGCCGGGTGGGCTGGTTCGACTCCGTGATGATCCGCTACGCGGCCCGGGTGAACGGCCTGACCGAGCACTTCCTCACCAAGCTCGATGTCCTGAGCGAGTTCGAGACGCTCAAGATCTGCCGGGCGTACCGGTACGAGGGCGAGGAGTACGAGCAGTTCCCGCCCCACCAGTCGATCCTCCACCATGCGGAGCCGATCTACGAGGAGCTCCCCGGCTGGATGGAGGACATCACCCAGGTCACCCGGTACAGTGACCTGCCGTCGACCGCCCAGGCCTTCGTGAGCCGACTCGAGGAGCTGTCCGGCGTCCCCGTTCGCTGGGTATCGGTCGGGCCCGCCCGCCGTCAGACGCTGGAGCGTGAGTAGCGGTGGGCGGGATGGCGTGGGCCCCCTACCTCGGCACGACTGCTGCGCGTGACGAGGTCATGGCTGCGGTGGCGGAGACGCGCGGCATCGTCGTCACCGGCGTGGACGAGCGCACCGTCGTCGCGCACCGGCGCTACCTTCCCACGTGGGCGCTCGTGACTGCGCTTGGGTTGGCGTTGTTCACCGGCGGGATCTCGCTGTTGCTGCTGCTCTGGCGGAGCGAGGAGAGCTTCGTGCTCGTCGTCGACATCGCGGATGGGGGCACGCGCGTGGTCATGCGGGGGACGCTGCATCCCGAGGCCGTCGAGCGGGTCAGTGAGCGCCTGGGCGTGGCGGCCGTCCGCGTATGAGGGCCCTCGTCCTCGGTGGCGGCGGGCGGGAGCACGCGCTGTGCTGGGCCCTCGACCAGGCCGCCTCGGTCAGCCACGTGGTGTGCGCCCCCGGTAACGCGGGGATCGCGGAGGTCGCGGAGGTGCGCGCTGTCGACGCGGGCGATCCCTCAGCCGTCGTCTCCCTCGCGGGGGACGTCGACGCCGATGTCGTCGTCGTCGGGCCCGAGGCCCCTCTGATCGCGGGGGTCGCGGACGCGTTGACGGACGCGGGCGTGCCCGTGTTCGGGCCCACCGCCGCAGCCGCCCGCCTCGAGGGCTCCAAGGAGTTCGCGAAGGACGTCATGGTGTCCGCGGGTGTGGCCACCGCCAGCTACTGGTCGGGCACGAGCGCCGAGGAGGCGCGGGAGGCGCTGTCCGGGTTCGCCGCGCCCTACGTCGTCAAGGCCGACGGGTTGGCGGCGGGCAAGGGTGTGCGCATCTGCGGGAGCCGCCAGGAGGCGGAGGAGGCCATCGACCAGATGATGGTCGACCGCGCCTTCGGGGCTGCGGGGGATCGGGTCGTCATCGAGGAGTTCCTCGCCGGTCCCGAGGTCTCCGTCTTCGCTCTGTGCGATGGGACGACCACGCGCATCCTCGAGACCGCACGGGACTACAAGCGCGCTCTCGACGGCGACAGCGGCCTCAACACCGGAGGCATGGGCGCGGTATCGCCCGCTCCCGACCTCCCTGAGGCCTTCCGCGCGCAGGTGCGCGAGGAGGTGATCGATCCCGTCCTCGCGGAGATGGCCGCGCGGGGCACCCCGTACGTGGGGGCCCTTTACGCGGGGTTCGTGCTGACCGCTCAGGGGCCCCGGGTGCTCGAGTTCAACGTCCGGCTCGGTGACCCGGAGACGCAGGCGGTGCTGCCTCGCCTCGCGAGTGATCTCGGGGAGGCCCTCCTCGCGGCCGCCACCGGTCGGCTGGCGGATCGGCCCGGCCTCGACTTCTACGACACCCACTGCGTCACCGTCGTGCTCGCGTCGGGCGGCTACCCCGGGGAGTACCGGACGGGCAAGGAGATCACCGGGCTCGAGGAGGCCGCGAGCGTGCCCGGGGCCGCGGTCTTCCACGCGGGCACCCGGCGCGACGGCGGCAGGATCGTCACCGCGGGCGGCCGGGTGCTGGCCGTCTCCGGGCGAGGCTCGACGGTGGCGCAGGCACGCGCGACGGCCTACCAGGCCGCCGACGCCATCCACTTCGAGGGGTTGCACCGCCGGGAGGACATCGCGGAGCTCTGAGCCCTACCCCGCGCGGCCCCGGCGCCCTACCCCGCTGGGCTCGGCGCGGCGGCTGAACAGTTACCGTCGGATGCGGTGGTGGGTGTTCCGCGGCGGTGGTGACCCCGGCGCCCTACCCCGCGCGGCCTCGGCGCGCCCACCTGATCGCCCTGAGGGTTCTCCACAGAGCGGGCAAAGGAGCTCGGGGCGCGTCCTGGCGGTGCGGTCATGGTGTTCGAGATGAGCAAGCCCCAGGCAAGAGTCCATGCGGTGATGGCGGAGAACTACGGGCTCATCCGTCGAGACGAGGCTCTGCGAGCCCCCGGAATGACGGCCGCGATGATCGACGGCCTGCTTCAGCGGGGCCGTTGGGAGGCCGTGCAGCGGAGCGTGTACCGGGTGGCCGGCGGCTACGTCCCTGGTGAGCAGGCTCACCTCGCTGCGGTCTGGCGCGCAGGTGACGACGCCGTCCTCACCGCCGAGCCCGTGATGGCGCTCTTCGGGGTCGAGGGGTTCGCGTTGGGCCATGGCCCCGTCGTCCTCTGCCCTCGCCACCGCCGCGTTCGTGGGGTTCAGTACGAGGTCCGCTACCGCGAGCTCTCTCGCGGGGAGCGGGCGAAGTCCGGGCCAATCGCGATAGCGGTGCCCTCGCGGGCGTTCGTCGACCTCGCGGCGCGCGTACGCGGCAAGGCTTTCCGGGTGGCATTCGACTCGGCGAGGCGGCTGGGGTTGGTCAGCACCTCCAAGCTCGCGCGGAGCGCGGACGCCGCGCTCCCTCAGCATGGTGCCCGGTGGGTTCTCGATCTCGTGACCTCAGGGATCCTCGATCAGGAGTCGGAGGGTGAGCGGGTCGTGGCTCGTCTCTTCGAGGGGCACAGCCCCCCGCTCGAGTTCCAGGCCTGGCTGCTCGAGGGGGTGCGGGTGGATGCGGTGTGGCGGGACGCGAGGCTCGTGGTCGAGTACGACGGGAAGGCCCATCACACGTACCCCGCCGACCGGGAGCACGACCGGAGGCGCCGCGCGCGCCTGCGCGCCGCGGGCTGGTCGGTCTTCGTGGTCACCAATGACATGCTCGGGGATCTCGCCGGGCTGCGACGACGTATCCTGCGGCGGCGTGAGACGCGGCTGCGCCAGCTTGCGTGAACACCTGCCAGCGGATACGACGGTCGTTGTTCACCGGCCATGGCCGCCCCCGGCCCTACGGCCGCGACCACGACAGCCCACGACAGCCCACGACAGCCCACGACCCACGACGCGGACCACGCGGGCACAGGAGACGCGATGATTCCCCGGTACACGCTGCCCGAGATGGGCGCGCTCTGGACCGATGAGGCGAAGCTCGCCACGTGGGTGGAGGTCGAGGTCCTCGCCTGCGAGGCGCATCACGAGCTCGGTGTGGTGCCCGCCGACGACCTCGCCGCGATACGGTCCGGCGAGGCCCCCTCCCCGGAGCGCGTGGCCGAGATCGAGGAGGAGACCAACCACGACGTCATCGCGTTCCTCTCCGCGTTCGCGGAGACGATCCCTGTCCCGGAGGATGCCCAGCATCCGTCGCGGTGGGTGCACTACGGCATGACGTCGTCGGACCTGCTCGACACCGCTCTCGGCGCCACCCTCGGGCGGGCGACCGACCTCGTGCTCGCGGAGGCCGACGGGCTCGTCGAGGTGCTGAAGCGTCGGGCGGTCGAGCACTGGGACGACGTCTGCGCGGGGCGGACCCACGGCGTGCAGGCGGAGCCGACGACATTCGGGCACAAGCTCGCGCAGTTCGCGTTCGCCGTCGACCGTGGACGGACGCGGCTGCGCGCGGCGCGCGAGGCGGTGGCGGTGGGCTCGATCTCGGGCGCGGTGGGGACGTACTCGAACATCGACCCGTTCGTCGAGCGCTACGTGTGCGACCGCCTCGGCATCGGCGTCGAGCCGGTCGCGACCCAGGTCGTCGCCCGGGATCGTCACGCGGAGCTGCTGTCCGCGCTCGCGGTGCTCGGAGCGTCCGTCGAGCAGCTCGGCACGGAGGTCCGGCACCTCCAGCGCACCGAGGTGCGTGAGGCGGAGGAGCCGTTCCGGGAGGGCCAGAAGGGCTCCTCCGCGATGCCGCACAAGCGCAACCCGATCATGTCGGAACGGATGTGCGGGCTCGCGCGCCTCTTGCGCTCAGCCGCGCTCGCTGCCATGGAGGATGTCGCGCTGTGGCACGAGCGCGACATCAGCCACTCGTCCACCGAGCGGGTGATCTTGCCCGACGCGCTCATCGCGGCGCACTACCAGCTGCGCATCGCCACCCGCGTCGTCGACGGGATGCGGGTCTTCCCCGACCGGATGCGTGAGAACCTCGACGCCACCGGCGGCCTGCTCGCGTCGAGTCAGGTCCTCCTCACCTTGATCGAGGACAAGGGGCTCTCCCGCGACGAGGCCTACGAGACGGTGCAGACCGCGGCGATGCGCACGTGGCACACGGGCCGGCCGTTTCGCGAGACGCTTGCGGAGATCGGGCTGGATGTGCCCGAGGAGGCCTTCGCGCCCGAGCGGTTCCTCGCCCGCCACCACGTCGTGCGGGAACGCCTCGACGCGCTCGAGCCGTAACCGCGCGACTCAAGCCGAGTCCGTCGCCTCCGAGGTGGAGCCCGACGCGGCGGCGCGCTCCTCGACGGAGCGGCTGCTGCGGGGACTGAAGTCGACGGGGGCGTAGCCGACCGCCTCCAGCGCCCGCGTTGCGTGCTCGAGGCGCTGGGGTCGGGGGCCGTCGACCCAGGGGTCGGCACGGTCCGCGGCGGTGGCGAGCGTGAACGCCCCCGGGTCGAGCGCCTCGTCGACCTCGGAGGGCGCAAGCGGCATGGCGACGGTGGCCGCGGGCACCGCGCGGGGGCTCCACGCGGCGACGATCGTCTGCGCCCGGCCGTTGCGCGACCAGTCGAGAAGCAGCCGGCCCTTACGTCGGGCCTTGCGCATCTCCACCGTCAGGTCGTCGGGATGTCGCGCGGCGCACACCCGCGCGACCGCGAGGGCGAAGCCGCGTACCTGCTCGAACGAGTAGCGCCGCTCGATCGGCACGAGCACGTGCAGGCCCGCCTTGCCGCTCGTCTTGACCAGGGTCGCGAGATCGAGCTCCGACAGTGTCTGGCACATCCAGCCCGCCGCGACAGCGATCGCGACGTCGCGCTCGCCCGGGTCGAGGTCGAACACGACGGTGTCGGGCCGGTCGGGACGGTCGGTCCGGGCGGTCCACGGGTGCAGCTCCACGACCGCGTTCTGCGCGCACCAATGCAGGTCGTCGACGCTCGACAGCACCGCATAGGTGAGCTCCCGGCCCGCGCTCTCCGACCAGTCGGTGAACCGGCCGAGGTGCTCGGGGGCGTGGTCGGGCAGGTCCTTCTGGAAGAAGCCCTGCTCCTCGACGCCGCGGGGGTGCCGACGAAACGTCACGGGCCGTCCCGCGATCGCGGGCAGGAGCCGATCCGCGACCGCCTCGTAGTAGTCGGCGAGGTCCGCTTTGGTGAACTCCGGCCACAGGCGGCGCTGCGGGTTCGACAGCGGCCGCGCGGCGCTCACCTGACCTCGAACCCCGCAGCCTGCGCGGAGGGCTCGCGATCCTCCACCGACACGTGCGTCACCTCGGCGCCCGCGGGCCCCTTGTGACAGAACCGGAGCGCCTTCTCGACCGCGCCCGGATCGCCCTGGAGCTCGGTCTCCACGTGACCTTCCGGCGTGTTGCGCACCCAGCCCGATAGCCCGAGGTCCTCCG
Source organism: Nitriliruptorales bacterium (assembly GCA_007119035.1). Classification (GTDB taxonomy): domain Bacteria; phylum Actinomycetota; class Nitriliruptoria; order Euzebyales; family Egibacteraceae; genus SKQL01. The sequence goes on from SKQL01000044.1 coordinate 9,795, forward strand.
CGAGGTTGTTGATGCCCGCGCGGAAGAAGACTCCCTGCACGCGGCCCTTGACCAGCGCACGCACACGTCGCTCGTCCATGCTCCCTCCTGTTCGCGCAA
>SKQL01000102.1 GCA_007119035.1 Nitriliruptorales bacterium
ACCCGGCCCATGATCGAGGGAGCGCGATGAAGACCGTACGGCTCGGCAGCGGCTCGGCCTACTGGGGCGACCTGATGGAACCGGCGGTGGAGCTCGCCGAACGCGGGGAGCTCGACTACCTCAGCTTCGACCACCTCGCCGAACTGACGCTGGCGATCCTGCAGCGACATCGTGCCAAGGACCCGTCGCGCGGGTACATCGCCGACATCGTGCCGTGGATGGATGCGATCCTTCCGGTCGCCCGCTCCAAGGGCACCAAACTCATCACGAACGCTGGCGGGGCGAATCCGCCTGCGGCTGGTGAGAAGGTGATCGAGATCGCCCGCAACCACGGTCTCACCGGCACGCGCGTCGCGGTGGTCACCGGTGACGACGTCCATGACAAGATGCTGGAGCTGCACGAGCAGGGCGTCGCGTTCCCCAACCTCGACACCGGCGAGCAGGATCTTGGTCGGATCAAGGACCGGATCGTGGCGGCCAACGCCTACATCGGCGCCGAGGGTGTCGTCACCGGCCTCGAGCAGGGGGCGCACGTGGTGGTCACCGGGCGCGCCTCCGACAACGCGTTGTACGTCGGTCCGCTCATGCACGAGTTCGGATGGACCTTCGAGGACGTCGAGAAGGTCGGGGCCGCGGTCACGATCGGCCACATCCTGGAGTGCGCGGCCCTGGCCACCGGTTCGCTGTCGAACTTCTGGCGCGAAGCACGCCCGTTGAGCAACATCGGGTTCCCCTTCGCCGATGTCGAGGAGTCGACCGACGCCGTGGTCAGCAAGCTGGATGGCACCGGCGGGCTCGTCACCGAGATGACCATCAAGGAGCAGTTGCTCTACGAGGTCCACGACCCGGCGAACTACCTCATGCCGGACGGGATCGCCGATTTCACTGCGCCGACCGTGGAGCAGGTCGGCGAGGATCGGGTTCGCGTGGCGGGGATGACAGGCAAGGAGCGTCCGGACCAGTTGAAGGTGTGCGTCGGGTTCGACGACGGCTGGATCGGTGAGGGCGTCGCGATGTTCTCCTGGCCGGATGCGCACGACAAGGCCAAGAACGGTGAGGAGATCGTCCGCGATCGGCTCAAGCTGCTCGATGTGGAGCCGCGCGAGATCGTCTTCGAGTACCTCGGGATCAACACCCTGCATGGTCCCACCGCCCCGGATCCCGAGTGCGAGCCCAACGAGGTCGGACTGCGGGTCGCGGCCCACTGTGACACCCGCGAGGAAGCCGAGGTGGTCCGCCGCGAGATCCTGCACCTGTGGACCCTCGGTGGCGTCGGCTCGGCGATCATGCCGCCCGGGCGCCCGCGGCCCGTGGTCAGCTTGTGGCCGACGTTGATCCCTCGTGACGCGGTCGAGATCGACGTCGCGCTGCTGGAGGCCTGAGTCGTGCTCACCCACGAGCGGGGGGATGACGGTGTCCTCACGCTGACCCTCGATGATGCCGAGCGGCGCAACGCGCTCGACTACGCAGCCGTACGTGAGCTGCTCGACGCGCTCCGCGTCGCGGACGCGGACCCCGCCGTGCGGGCCGTCTTGATCACCGCGAACGGCCCCGTCTTCTCCGCTGGCGCGAACCTCCGGGAGTTCCAGGAGGAGATCGCCAGCTCCGCGACGGAGTTCTACGAGTCGGGAGGGGTGTGGGAGGAGCTGTTCACGCTCGTGCCGACCCTCGGGACGCCGTTGGTCATCGCGGTGAGTGGCCCCGCTCGAGCTGGAGCGGTCGGGCTCGTCGCGTTGGCCGATATCGCCGTGGCGTCGGGATCCGCCGACTTCGCCCTGAGCGAGATCAAGATCGGCCTGTTCCCGATCATGGTGCTCCCGATGGTGATGCGGGTCGTCGGCTACCGTGCGGCCCAGGAGCTCTCGCTCACCGGCCGTCGCATCGATGCCGAGGAAGCCCACCGCATCGGGCTCGTCAGCCGGGTCGTCGACGACGACGATCTCGTGGAGACCGCACGGGGCGTGGCGGCCGATCTCGCGGCGAGCGCGCCGCGGGCCCTCGCCTACGGTCGGCAACTGATCGCACGGCTCGCGGACCTGCCCTACGAGCAAGCCGTGCACCACGCCCGCACGATGCGGGGCACCTTCCTGCACACACCTGACATCAAGGAGGGGGTCGCCGCGTTCCTCGAGAAGCGGACCCCAGCCTGGCACGATCACCAACCTGCCGAGGAGGACCCGTCGTGAAGCTCGTCGACATCGCCTATGCCCGTTCCGGGGACAAGGGCGACATCTCGAACATCGGGGTGATCGCCAAGGACCCCGCGGACTACGAACGCATCGGGCGGGCCTTGACCCCCGAGCGGATCCAGGAGCACTTCGGCGAGTGGGTACAGGGCGACGTGACGGTCTACCCGATGCCCAACATCCACTCGTACAACGTGGTGTGCGAGCGCTCCCTTGGGGGTGGAGCCACCAGCACCGTCCGGTTCGACCAGACCGGCAAGGCGATGAGCACCGCGCTGCTGCGCATGGAGCTCGACCACGAGTGACGACGGTGGCCCGGCCAACTCGTTCCTCCTCCGACGCCAGCGG
>SKQL01000020.1 GCA_007119035.1 Nitriliruptorales bacterium
CCTCGGGAGGGGGAGTCCCGCCTCGGCGTGGTCGGTCGCGATCCCGAGCTCACAGCGGTGTCCTCCGACGACCTCTACGACTGCCCGGAGTTCTTCGACCAGCAGGTCGTGTCGTTCCAGGGGGAGGTGGTGGGCGGGGTCATGCGCCGCGATGAGGGTGCCTGGGTGCAGCTGAACGACGACGCGTACGCGGGGCTGCTCGGGCCCCTGCCCGCCCACCGGGACCTGCGAGGAGGCAACTCCGGCATCGGTGTCCTCGTGCCCCATGATGTGGCAGAGGGGATAGAGGTGGTCGGAGGCCCCGCCACCCGCGGCGACCTGCTGTCGGTGATGGGTGTGTTCTACCGGGTCGATCCAGGCACGCGGGAGGTCGCAGTGATCCGTGCGACCACCGTGGAGGTCCTGCGGTCCGGGACGGAGGTGGAGCAACCCCGCCTGCCCGAACGAGAAGTCGTCGGGTGGCTGCTCGCCGCTCTGGCCGCCCTCGCGGTGGCCGGTGAGCGGATCGCGCTACGCCGCCATAAGCGTGGCTACAGATGAGGATCGCCGGCTCATCCCACCGACTGCGCCTGCCCCGCCTTGTCCCGGCATCCCGCAGCGAGCGAGGAGGGGCACAAGTCCTCGACCAGGCAATCGAGGCATCTGGGTCGACGAGCGTCGCAGACCGCGCGGCCATGAAGGATGATCGCGAGGCTCGCGCGTGACCACTGCTCCTTCGGCAGCAGGCGCATCAGGTCGCGCTCGATCTTGACCGGATCGCTCTCCCGGGTGAAGCCGAAGCGTCGGGCCAGCCGCTTCACGTGGGTATCGACTGCGATGCCCGCCTCGGGATCGGCCGCATGCGCTTCCGGCGCGAACGCGCCGAGCACCACGTTTGCGGTCTTGCGCGCGACACCGGGCAGTGCGACCAGCTCCCGCATGGTCCGCGGGACCTCCCCGCCGTGGTCCTCGAGCAACGCGGCCGACATGCCGCGAATCGACTTGGCCTTCTGTCGGTAGAAGCCCGTCTGGTAGATGGCCTGCTCGAGCTCCTCCTCGGGGGCGGCGATCATGGAGGCGGGGTCAGGGTAGGCGGCGAAGAGCGCGGGCGTGATCTCGTTCACCTTCTTGTCCGTCGACTGGGCGGAGAGGATCGTCGCGACGAGCAGCTCGAACGGGGTCGACCAATCAAGGGCGACGACACCTCCGCGATAATGCGCGAGCAACCGCTCCGCGATGGCGGGTGCACGCAGGGTCGTTCCCGAACGGCGATCAAGGGGGCGGGACGTGGCCGAGGAGCTCATCGCGGAAGCGTACCGTCGACCACAGCCGCTTTTTTGGCACGTTTCGGACGATCACAACCCATCCAAGTGAAAAAGAGGCAAGCGAACCAGCGGCTTCCTCCTATCATGGCCGTAGCAGGGCGAGCCGAGTCCGCGATGGATGGGAGTGCTGTGACTGACCCGTTGACGTTACTCGTCGGGGGATTGGTCGCGTTCGTCCTCTTCGTTCTTGTGGGACTGAACCGCCTCGTCAGGCTGCGTCGCCATATCGCGGACACCGCGGATGCGGTCACGGCGCAGCGAGCGCGACGTGACGCGGTCATCGTGAGATCCGGTGAGGGACCGGGCCTCGACCAGCCCGCGCGTGAGCAGCTCCAGGAGGTCGAGGACCGGATAGACGCGCTCGAGGGCCTGTACGTGGCCCAGGTACGAGCGTGGAACCGACTCGGCGAGGGGGGACCCTGGCAACTGCCTCGGCTCCTGGCCCGCTGGCGCCCCATGGCCCTGCCGACGGCGGGCGACCGCAGGGCGGCGCCCACCTCTGCGACCGACCGAACCACCTGACGACGGCATGTAGGCTGTCCCGGAATCGGTGGGCAAAGCCCGCCGGAGTAGCTTTGGCCGCTGCATGACGACAGAGTTGGCAACGACACACGACCTGCGGGCGTCGGGCCGTGACGTGCTGCGAACCTCGAAGGTCCCCCTGGTCGTGGCCCTGTTCACGATCGCCCTCATCGGCATCGTCGTCGTGGGCACCACCACCGCCGACTTCGCCGCGGACGTGCACCGTGTGGCAGGTGAGGATCGCTATACGACCGCTTCGCACCTCGCGATCGAGGCGTACCCCGACGGCGCAGCCGACGTCCTGCTCGCAGCAGGGCAGGCCTTTCCCGACGCCCTCGCCGCCGCGAGCCTCGGCGGGCACATCGACGGGCCGTTGCTCCTCGCCGACGACTCCCGGGACGAGGTCCCGCGACCCTCCCTCGCCGCCCTCGCGCATCTCGAGCCCGTCCGGGTTCACCTCATCGGGGGCACCGCAGTGCTCGGCGAGGACGTGGTCGCCGCGCTGCGCACCGCCACGAACGCGGAGGTGATCCGCTACGCAGGAACCGACCGCTTCGACACCGCCCGTCTGCTCGCCGAGACGTACCGTCCCGACCAGGTGGGCGACCTCGGCGAGGCCCGCACCGCCATCGTCGTGAACGGCAACGAGTTCGCTGACGCGCTCGCCGCAGGGCCCCTCGCGGTCGCGGGTCGCCATCCCATGTTGCTGACCGCGCCGGATGCCCTGAGCGGGGCCGCGGCGACCGCGCTGGCCGAGTTGGACATCGAGCGCGTGCTGCTCCTCGGCGGTGAGGGGGCCGTCACCCCGACCGTAGAGGCAGACCTGCTCGACCTCGACTCCGTGGATCGTGTCGACCGGCTCGGCGGGGCCGACCGGTACGAGACCGCAGCCATCGTGGCGGATCTGCTGGAGGACGTACCGGTCTTCGCAAGCGGGGAGCACCTGCTCGTCACCGCGGGATCGACGTACCCCGACGCGCTCGCCGCAGCCCCTTTCGCGGCCGTGCTCGGCGCCCCCATACTCCCCATCCCCGACCAGGGAGACGATCTCGGTGAGCCCGCCGAGAGGTTGCTCACCGAGCGCTCGGAGACCCTCGTCGAGGTGACGATGGTAGGAGGTGCTGGTGTCCTCAGCGGCGACCTCGAGCGTGAGATGCTTTCGATCCTCAGGGCGGGCCGCTGAGGAGCGTGTCCGGCGATGTCGGGGGGGCTAGCCCTTGACCGGTAGGCGCTCACCTCCCATCTCGACTCCGGAGAGCCGATGGAGCACACGCGACCCACCGTGGCGATAGTCGGGGCGGCGGGGCCTGTCGTCCTGTCGCTGGCCCTGGGGCTCGCCCGCCAGGGCATCAGGACGGCCGTCGCCGAGGGGGGCCAGCAGACGAGCAGGGAGTCGAGTCCCATGACGGGGGGCCCGGCTGACCCTGGAGGCGGATGGTCGAGCGCCACGCGCGGGGGTGGCCGTTCGTTCGCAATACCCGCGGTGGGGTGACGACCGCGATTCGCCTGCGCGCCGGCTTGTGGCGCATCAGGGCCAGCGCACGAACAGCGGCATCGGGGACGCCCACAACCTGGCGTGGAAGATCGGCGTCGCCACCGATCGATGTCCGACGGGTTGGATCGCTCGTCGATGCCGCTAGTGGAGCGGGGCGGCTCCGTACTGCGCGAGCTTCTCGGGGCGGTGGCGCGCCTTGATCAGCCGTACGGTTCCCGTGCTCCCGCGCATCACGAGCGATTCGGTCGTGCCACCCGCAGGGCTGTACGTGACACCGTCGACGAGGTCGCCGCTGCTCACACCGGTGATGACGAAGAACGTGTTCTCGCTGGAGACGAGACGATGGGTCGTGAGCGGCTCGTCGAGGTCATAGCCCATCTCGATGGCCTGGCTCCGCTCGTCGTCGTTGCGGGCCCACAGGCGTCCGGTGATCTCGCCACGGGTCGCGTGGATCGCGCACGCGGTCGCCACCCCCTCAGGCGTGCCACCGATGCCGATCACCACGTCGTAGGGGTACTCGGGCATCGCGGCAAGGAGCCCCGCGGGCACGTCCCCGTCCATGATCAGGCGCAGGCGCGCGCCGACCGAACGGACCTCGGCCATCATCTCCGCATGCCGTGGCCGGTCGAGCATGAGGACGGTGAGGTCGTTGACCCGCTTCCCGAGGGCCCCCGCGATCCGCCGCAGGTTGTCGGTCACGGGCGCGTCGATGTCAACCGCGCCGACCGCGTCAGGGCCCACGATCCATTTGAGCATGTAGACCATCGGCCCGGGATTGAACATCGACCCCCGTGGCGCGGCGGCGAGCACGGACGTGGCCCCGGGACGCCCCTCGGCGAGCAGCCGGGTTCCCTCCACGGGGTCGACGGCGATGTCAACCGCCGGGTTGTCGCCTGTCCCCACTCGCTCCCCGTTGTAGAGCATGGGAGCCTCGTCCTTCTCCCCCTCGCCGATCACCACGGTCCCGTCCATGTGCACCGCCGCGAGGAGACGACGCATGGCGTCCACCGCCGCGCCGTCCCCCGACTCCTTCTCGTTGCGGCCCAGCCATCGTCCAGCGGCGAGGGCACCGACCTCCGTGGCGCGCACGAGCTCGAGCGCCAGCTCGCGATCCGGCTGCGGTGCGTGGGTGTCGGTCATCTCTCGGTGCCTCCCGTGCCAAACGGGCCGCTTCGCGCGTGGGAAACGAGCATACCGACCAACGCCCCGTCGAGGCAGAGCGGATTGGGCGCAGCATCAGCCCGGGGCGCCTCGGTGGCGTGGAGCGAGCGCCGCATAGTCCCCACCGTTGCGGGTGAGAGTCAGTAACGTGTCGTTCTCCACCGCGATGCGCTCCGATACCCCCGCGAACTGATCGAGCATCCGCTTGAGGTGCGCCACCGCCTCCGGATCGTGGCGCACTACCCGCTCCGCGAGCTCGCGGGCTACCGCGATGGCCTGGTCGTCCGAGACGAGGTGCTGAACCAGGCCGACCCGTGCGGCCTCCTCCGCGGCCATGGTCCGGCTGGTGAGCAGCAGGTCCTTGGCGGTGCCGAGGCCGACGAGGCCGACGAGCTTCGCCGCCCCTATCGGGTAGCCGGTCGAGGCACCGGTGAAGGAGAAGGCCGCAGTCGGCTCCGCGACCCGGATATCACAGGAGGCTGCGAGCTCCGCCCCCCCACCCGAACACGCGCCGTGCACCGCCGCGATCGTGGGCACGTGCGTCGAGGCCAGCAGCTCCAAGATGTGCCCCAGGAGCTCACGGCGGCGGGCGTGCCCCGCCACGTCGAGCTCCTCACGGGCCTCCGGGCCCGCGGAGAAGGCACCCCCGGAGCCGGTCAGCACGACGCACCTCGTCTCCGCGTCGCCGGCCGCGTCCGTGAGCCCATCGAGCAGCTCCCCCAGCAACTGCGTGGTCATGGCATTGCGAGCTTCGACGTGCTCCAGTCGGATCATGCAGATGGAGCCGCGACGAAGGGCGGAGACGTAGGGCATTGGGGCACTCCTGCACTAGCGTTTGTCGGCTTGGAGGGCAGCAACCAGACGGCGGCAACGTCAACCGAAGCCTATCCATCCGCTCTCCGCGTCGGCGGAGGTCGCGAGCACCGCGCGCTCGTCGAGTGGAAGTCGGGATGCCCGGGACGCGTACGAAGCCGCAGTCCCATCTCAGGAAGGCTCGAAGGGCCGTGGGTCGCCCACGACCTCTCGCAGGCGAGCGACCCCCTCCTCGGGGCCCGTGCACACAAGGCGATCGCCGGCGGCGAGCACCCGGTTGCCGCGCGGGCGGTAACGCCACTGCTCGCCCCGCTCGATGGCCACCACGTACATGCCGGTGACGGTCTCGAGCGTGAGGTCCTTGAGGGACCTGCCCTCCGCCTCCGAGCCCTCGCCGACGATCGCGTCGCCGACGATCTCATCCGCTTCCTTGAGGGCTTGCGCGATGACGGGATGGGGCCCTTCGTCCCCCTCGATGACCCGTGTCATCTCCTGAGCCGCGTCGGCGATGCGCTCGCTCGACTGGCCGATCTGCAGGAGCCCCCGAAGCTCTGAGAGGTCGTCGGGCTCGATCTCCCGGGCAGCGTGCATGGTCCACCGCTGCAGTTCCGCGTAGAGGTCGTCACAACGGTCCTCCACCCGCGAGACCTCCTGGGCGAGCCCGAGATCGGCGAAGAGGATGGCCGAGTACGCGAGGCCGACCCCGACCTCCGCGGAGTTCTTGAGCTGGACGAGGATGTCGACGGCCCTGTCGAGATTGGTGAGGCGCGGTGACTCCACCGGCGGCTCGAGCCCGTAGGCCTCCGCGCCCGCGATCTCCCGGACGAGGTCCACGCCCTCCCGCGGGCCCTGCAGGAAGAGGACGTCGTTCTCCTGCAGCACCTCGTCGCCGGAGGGGCCGTAGATGTAGTCGACATCACGTCTGATGGCGATGACCCACATCCCCGTCTCGGCAGGCAGCGCGAGGCCATCGAGGCGGCGGGACGCGAGCTGGTTGCCCTCCCGGAGCCGTATGCGCGCGGTGATCTCCTCCGCGTGGCGAAGGTCGTCCCGCAGCTCCCCGGGAACGCCGAGGTTTCGCAGCACGACGCGGGCGATGTCCTCGGCAGCGTCGGCGATCTCCTCCATCGCGTTGGCCATGCCGAGAACCCGGGCCATGCTCTCCGCGTCGTCGGGAGAGCGCGCGGCAAGGATCGTGAGCACGCGCATCTCGTGGACCGCCTGGTCCATGCGGTCCTCGAGCTTGACGACCTCCCTCGCAAGGTCCTCGTCGTCGAAGAACACCGCCGCATAGGCGAGGTCCACCATCAGCTCCGAGGCGTCCTTCGCCTCGACGAGCAGTTCCTTCACCGTGCGACGCATGGTCGCTCCTCCTCGGTCCCTACGGTGCGTGCTAGACCACGCCGAACAATGCCATCGCGGCCACCAGACACAAGACTCCGAAGAAATCCATGGTGGCCGTCACCACGGGGATGCCGTGGTTGTCTGGGTCCCAACCGAACCGGAACGCCGCTGACGCGGTCGTGTACGCCACCGCGAACAACAAGCCGAGCGCGATTGCGCCGCCGACCAGCGCGATGCCGAGCATCGTCGCAAGGCCCGGTGAGTCGAAGCCGAACACGAGGCCCGCGACGTGGGCGATCAGGCCCACCCCGCCGAAGGCCGCGATCGAGAACAACAGCGTGAGGGAGCCCTCGAGCACCGCGAGCTTCTCCGGCACCACACGGGGCGCGATCATCCCGAGGTGCAGCTCTGTTCCCAGCCGCGCGGAAAGGATGCCGCCCAGGGAGCCGCAGTTCGCGATGAAGGGCGGGATCAGCACGAGCAGCGCGGGATTGGTGATAAGCGCCTCCACGCGGGTCTCGAGCACGCCACCGGCGAGGATGTCGACGATCGCCGCGTACGTGAGCACGGGGATGCTCTCCTGCACGATCCGACGGGTGATGGGGCCCTCGTTACGCGCGCCGCTCGCGGCCGCGTAGACCGCCGCGGCGAGCAGGAGGCCCCCGACCACTCCCACCACGATCTCGTTGCCGATGAGCAGCGTCGCGAGGACGAGGGCGGGCAACGTGACGATGTCGCCGGAGGTCGTGACGAGGGGCGCCCCGATCGCGTCCATGTCCCAGCCACGGCGTTGCGCGAGGGATGCCATCAGGAGCACCCCCGCGAGGATCACCACGCTCGACAGCACCCCGCCCACCACGGAGATGACCATGAGCTCGAAGAGGCCGATGGTGGGGATCCCGAGCGCCCCCGATAGCCCCCGGGCGGCGAGCGCGGCGAGGGCGGAGGAGAACAACGTGAGCAGGATGCTCGCCTCGACGTTCTGGCCCGCGAACGATCGGCGTCGCAGGGGTGGCTGGAGTTGCCCGGTCAGAATGCCCGTCCCGAGGCGCGCAGCCAGCGCACCGAAGATGGCCCCACGCATGCCGATGGCTGCGGGAACGAGCACGAGCAGGCCCGGCAGCTGCTCCAGCAGGCCCTCCATCGCGCCGAGGACGATCCCCGCGGCCATGCCCACCGCGGTGGAGATCCCAAGCGCGGTGAACCCCTGCCGAAGCGTTCGCCGCTCCCTGGCCCAGTGGGAAAGGAGCTCAGCGAGAGATCGCAGGCCGGGGGAATTGCGGAGCGGAGCGGACACGCCGGCGAGTCTAAGACGCGCTTCGCCCTCTCTCGTGCGGCATCAGCGTTCGGGTCGTCGTCGACCGACCGGTGGCGGAGGCACGGCCGTCGCAGCCACGCATCGCCCGTCACGGAAGGACAGCGTGAAGCGCCCCGCCTTCCGGCAGCGCACTTCGGACAGCGGCAGGCCGTCGCGACCCGCGAGCAGCGCCACGGTCGCGGGAATCACATCGCCGTGGCTGCAGCACACGACCCGACCGTCGACCGTGCCCGAGGTCAGCTCGTCGAGCAGGCGAAGCGCCCGGCCGCCCTTCCATGCGGCGGACACCCACTCCTCCCCCTCGTCCGCGACGGGCGCCTCCACCTCGTCGAGGCGCTCGTCACACCGGATCTCGAGGCCGAGTGCCCGCGCCAGCGGTTCGACGGTCTGACGGCACCGCACGGCGGGGCTCGAGAGAATGTCCGTGATCGGTGGGCCGGGCCGCAGGGAGTCGACCAGCGCCGCAGCCTGCTCGCGACCGGTGTCATCGAGTGGACGACGATGATCGGGCTCCGCCCACTCGTCGCGGGGCTCCGCCCCCGCGTGACGGAGGAGCTCCACGATGCTCAAATCCCGGTCACCGTCCGAAGCGCCGCTGACGCGATGCATAATCACGCAGGGCGCGGAGGAAGTCGGTCTTGCGGAACTCCGGCCAGTACGCCTCGCAGAAGTAGAACTCCGAGTGCACCGACTGCCAGAGGAGGAAGCCCGACAGCCGTATCTCCCCCGAGGTCCTGATGATGAGGTCGGGGTCGGGGGTCCCCGTCGTGTACAGATGCTCCGCGATCTCCGAGAGCGTGAGGTCGCCGATCACCGTGTCCAGATCGTCGCCCTTATCGCGACGCTCGGACAGCAGGCCCTTCAAGGCATCCACGATCTCCTGGCGGCCCCCGTAGCCGACCGCGACCTGCACGTGCAGCTTGTCCGCGCCCGCCGTGACCTCCTCCGCGTGCTTGAGCACCTGCCGCAGCGGATCGGGCAGGTTGTCGATCGCGCCGACGCCCGTTATGCGCACATCGAGGCCGCCCTCAGCGATGCGGTCGACGGTGCGGGCGATTATCTCGACCAGCTCCGTCAGCTCGTCGGCGTGGCGCTCGAGGTTGTCCGTCGACAGCATCCACAGCGTGACGTAGGAGATATCGAGCTCGCGGCACCAATCGAGCACCTCGTGAATCTTCGCCGCGCCGAGACGGTAGCCGTCGGCCGGGCCGCTGAGCCCCCGCTCCCGCGCGAAACGGCGGTTGCCGTCGAGGATCAGCCCCACATGCCGCGGGCGCACGTCGAGGCTGGCGGCAAGCCGCCGCTCGTAGAGCCGGTACGCGAGGTTTCGCATGGGAGCAGGAGTCTATGGTGTCACGGCGTGCGCCACCCGAAACGCCACGACTCATCGTTCCGTCGACTCGTCCGCAGGCAGGGTCTCCCGCATCCGGGCGCCCACCACCGCGCCGAGTAGGAGCAGGGCCGCGCTCGCGCCGAACCCCCAGCCGAAGCCCGCCTCCTGGGCGAGCCATCCGGACACGAGCGGCCCGAGCACGCTGCCGAGGTCTCCCGCGGTGTTGAGCACACCCACGGCCTTGCCCGTGTCCTCCGGAGCGGTCACATCACCCACGATCGCGGGTGGGGTGACCGACGTGAGCCCTGTCCCCACCCCGTAGAGGGTCATGACCACGAGGAACAACGGGATGTCCGTGGCGACGATCAGCAACGCGGACGACACCGCGAAGAACGTGTA
>SKQL01000096.1 GCA_007119035.1 Nitriliruptorales bacterium
CCACGATCGAGCGTGCGCGGGTCGGCCGGACACCTGAGTCCCACGTCCTCGACCACCCCCTCGACGTTCCCTTCCGGGCGGGGATGGTCGGGTTGAGCGTCGGCTTCTTCGCGGTGAGCAGTGCAGCCGCCGCGCAGGACGTCATCGCCCGGCTCCTCTTCGCCCCCGTCGAGAGCGTCACGTGGGCACTGCGGATAGCCATCCTCGTGGTTCCGCCGTTGCTCGCGCTCCTCGCGACCGCGTACGCACGCAGCCAGCCCCAGCGTTGGCGCGGCAAGGACTGAGTGAGCCGTGGCCGGACCTCCCGCCCCCGTGACGTCAGGGCCTGGTCACATGGCGGCCTTCTGTAGCCCACCTGGCAGCCGCTACGAGTGACGCATCCGCAGTCGGGGAGGGAGGGGGGCCTGAACGAGGGCACCGGAGATGCCGAGGAGGAGTCATGCCTGAGTTCGAGCTCGCGGCACTCGATATGGCTGTGATCATCGCCTTCACCGCAGCCGTGCTCGGCATCGGGTTCTGGGTCGGTCGCAAGAAGCGCAGCTCGGAGGAGTTCCTCCTCGCCGGTCGAGGGATGACGTGGCCACTCGTCGGCTTCTCGCTGATCGCCTCCCAGTTCTCCGGGAGCCTCTACATCGCCCTGGCGGGGGGCGGGTACGACCAGGGTCTCGTGGTCTGGAACTACGAGTGGATGGCGACGCTCGTCCTCGTCGTCTTCGCGTTGCTCATCCTGCCCTTCTACCTGCAGACGAAGATCACCACGGTCCCCGAGTTCCTCGAGAAGCGCTACGACTCGCGCGCCCGCAAGACGTTCTCGGCCTTCACCGTGTTCACCGGGATGTTCATCGACAGCGCGGGCGCGATGTTCGCCGGGGCGATCGTGATGCAACTCTTGTGGCCGGACACGCCGCTGTTGGTGCACATCATCCTCATCGCATTGCTCGGCGGGCTCTACGTGATGCTCGGAGGCCTGCAGGCCGTCATGATCACCGACACGATCCAGGGGCCGGTGCTCTTCCTCGCGGGCGGGGTCATCTTCGTGCTGGCCTTCCAGAACTTCGACTTCCAGTGGGCGGCCCTGCCGGAGCTCGCACCGGAGGACGGGTGGACGGTCGTCCGCCCTCCCGGTGACGATTTCCTCCCATGGCCCGGCCTTTTCACCGGTGCTATCTGGCTGAGCTTCTACGTGTGGGTCACGAACCACATGGTCGTCCAGAAGGTCCTGTCCGCGAAGAGCATCGACCACGGCCGCTGGGGGGCCCTGTTCGCCGGCTTCATGCAGCTGCCGCTGCTCGTCCTCGTGATCTTCCCCGGGATCCTCGCCCGGGGGGTGTTCGAGGAGCTGCCGGATCCCGACATGGCCTTTCCCGCCCTCATCTTCGAGTTCGTGCCGACCGGCCTTCGCGGGTTCGTCGTCGCCGCGCTCATCGCCGCGCTCATGTCGACGCTCGACTCCGTGCTCAATGGCTCCGCGAGCCTCGTGGTAAACGACTGGATCAAGCCGTCGCGGCGACAGTTCAGCGAGCGACAGCTGCTTGTCATCAGTCGCGTGCTCATCGGGGTCTTCATGGTCGTCGCCGCCGCCTGGGCGCCCGTGATCACCACGTTCGACACGATCGTCGAGTTCTTCCAGTCATTCCTCGGATACGTCACGATGCCGCTCGTGGTCGTGCTGCTCGGCGGCATCTTCTGGAAGCGGGCCTCGTCGACCGCGGCCTTCATCACCTTCGGGGGCTGGCTCCCGCTGGGCATCATCGGCTTCTTCGTCTTCGAGGTTCTCGAGCTCGCCGAGCTGCAGTTCCTCTACGGCACGGGGATCATGTTCGCGGCGAGCGTCATCACCTTGATCGTCGTGACGATGCTTACCGATGCACCGCCGCAGGAGAAGGTCGAGGGCACCACATGGTCGCGGGACACCTGGCGACAGGAGAGCAAGGAGCTCGCCGACAAGCCCTGGTGCAAGAACTACCGCTACCTGGCGTTCGCGCTGTTCGCCTTCACCATCGCGGTGGTGCTCCCCTTCGTCTAGAGATCCGAGGATCTCTAGAGCGCCCGGCCGCTATGCGTCCTCGGTGCGTCGACGTCCCAGGGCATCGCGACCGGCGGACGTCGGCTGGCCCCGCTCCTCCCGGACGACGAGCACGGAACAAGGCGCATCGCGCACAAGACGCAGCGAGATGTCACCGAGCGCTCTCCGATGAGGATACCCGCGGCCCCGGCCTCGCACGACGAGGAGATCGATGTCGAAGTCCCGCACCGTCCGGGTGATCTCCGCCGCTATGTCGCGGGCGAGTCGGACCGTGTGGTGCTCCACCTGGACCCCCCGGGCCCGAATCCGGTCGAGCCGCTCGTCCATGTAGGCCTCCCCCTCGCGAGGATGGTTGCAGGCCAGGATTCCATCGACGCGTCCAATACTCGGTGCGGCCCGACTCGATCCCCTGGAGCGAACGGCCATAAATAGGCTGTGACGGGCATATCGCAGGCCCGGCCACCGACGTGACCGGACGCTGGCGGCTACCCGTCAACGCTCAGGGAGGTCGGCGTCTGCAGGGACACGTTGCAGGTTCTGGCCTCCCACGCTGTCGAGGGCCCGCAGCAGGTCGTCGACGTCGTCCCCGTCCTCGGGGCGGGCGATGATGGTGATCGGCGCGGCCGCGGCGGGCCGGTCGTAAACCGTGCCGGGCGTCCGGTCGCTCTCTCCCTTGCCGATCAGGAGGCTCCACAACACCCCTAGGCCCATGCCGAACAGAGCGGCACCGACCGCGAGGAGCGTCCACGCTTGTGTCTCGGTGCCCCAGATGAGGAGGCCCGCGAGGGCTCCCACGACGGCCCCGGCCACCAGGCCCGCGATGGCACCTCCCACAAAGAATTGGGCCAGACGCGACAGGATCCTCTTGTCGCGCTCCTCGGTGTCGATGGGCGTGGGGTCCTGGTCAGGCGCATGGTCGACGAATATGCGGGTGCGTGGCACCCCCAGCTCCTCGAGCGACCGGACCGCCTGACGTGCCGCATCCTTGTCGTCGAACTCCGCGTAGGCGCCGTCTCCTGGGCGAGGGGGTGTGCTCATGAGGGATCGAGGACCTTTCCCGACAGCTCTGTGCTTGCTCGCTCGAGTGCGCGTGGCCGGTGGGCAGCCGCCCTGTCTATGGCCGTCGCGATGGCGTCGGTCAGGGAGCGCAGTGCACGTAGTTCCTCGCCTCCCACTGAGTGCGGGTGGTCTGCGAGGAGCAACAGGGCGCCGAGTGCGACCCCGTCCGCCGGAAGTGGGAGGCCGTAGGCGGACGCGAAGCCCGCCGCGCCAGCTATCGCCGCGAACTCCGTGCGCTCCGAGCGCGCGAGGTCGGGGCAACTCGCCGGGGTGCCTGAGCGGAAGGCGGCCTCGGCAGGGCCCTGCCCACACGCGACGTCGACGCAGACAAGGGCCGGAAGCGAGCGGCTCGACGCTGCTGCGACCCGCAGCTCCCCGACGTCGTCCGCGAGGAGAACCCCCATGGTGAAGCTGCTCGCGTCACGGCTGACCGCCTCGGTAACCTGACCGAGGCAGCGGCGTGGATCTGTGGCCAAGGTGATCTCAGTCGCGGCTCGCTCGCTGGCGAGGACCAACGAGCTCGCATCGAGGGGTTGGCGCAGGAGAAGCGCTCCCCGCGTGGGAACGGCCATCTAGGTGCCCCTTCGTAAAGATTGTGGGAGGGAGGATCGCCTCGGGCCGGCTGGGTAAACCTGTCCCTCTCGCCCCGTGGCACTTGCGGACACCTCGCAGGTATCACAATAAATCACTGCAAAATGGACTTGAGCAGCCCATACTGGGAGAATCCGCGTGGCCGGGCGCGTCCCCCACCCCCCGGCGCCTTGCCACGCGGACCCTCACGGGTGGCGGACCGTCAGTGGATCTCGCCTCGCCAGCCTCCCGTCTCATCCGGCCGGTTCTCGATGAACTCCTTGAAGCGCTGGAGGTCTCCGGAGACCCGTCGGTCGACGAGGTTGGCCGCATCGCCGAGCTTCTCGAGGAATCCCTGGGGGTCGTACTCGATCCGCAGGTTCACTCTGGTGGCGGACTCGCTGAGCGGCTCGAAGGTCACCCGCCCGTCGTGGCGGGTGTCGCCGATGGCGCGCCATGCGACGACTTCGTCGGGAACCTGCTCAGTGACCTCTGCGTCGAACTCCTTGTCCGCAAGGCCGATCTCCGTCTCCCAGTGGAGGTGGGCATCGTCTCGCTGCTCGACGTTCTCCACTCCCTCCATGAACTTGGGGAAGTCCTCGAACTGCGTCCACTGGTTGTAGACCGTCGTGACGTCTCGGTCGACCTCGATGCTCTTCTCGATGCTGCTCATCAGGGCTCCTCGTGTCGTGCTCGGCGTCGGCCAACCCCTACCCGTCGGTCCCAGCCGAGATGCGCACAGGAGCGTCAGCTCAGCGCGGGACACCTACGAGGCGCCATAGCTCCTCAGCGGTCGTCCATACCTCCTCGCGGACCGCGGGCGGGGTCGACGGCATCCCTGCGAACACGTCGAGCAGCCCTGCGACAGAGATGACGACCTGTCGCTCGAGGGGCACGGTCCCCGGTATGTGGGATCGCTGCCGTCGTCCGTGGTGGCTCTCGTTGCCCCTGCCTCGGGGGAAGGGGATCCGACTCTCCACCGTACGGGCGGCGGCGGTGGCCTCCTGCGCGACCTCGGGTGGCGTGGAGGGCATCTCGGCGAGGCTCGACAGCAGGCGCGTGATGGTGGCCACCGTCGTGTTGCTGACGTCGATCTCGGTCGTTGGCATCTGTGAGCCCATGGGCCAGAAGGAATACCCGTCCCAATACCCATCCCGAACGATACCCGCACCTAGGGCACTTCTACCGCTCCAGGACGTGCCTAACCCCCATGATCGGGGTATGCATCGGTGGTTGCCGACAAGGGAGCCGCGCCGTGCCTCGCCCGGTATGGACAGGGACGATCGCCTTCGGGCTGGTCAGTGTCCCGATCAAGCTCTACACCGCCGTGCGGGACCGCTCTGTCCGGTTCCACCAGCTCGATGAGCAAACGGGCTCGCGAATCCGTTACCGGCGGGTTTCGGAGCAGTCCGGTGAGGAGGTCCCCCGTGAGCGCATCGTCAAGGCCTACGAGTTGGGCGATGGCCAGTATGTGACCGTCACCGACGAGGAGTTCGAGGCCGTGACGCCGCGGGCGACGCGGACCATCGACATCGAGGATTTCGTCGAACTCGCAGAGGTGGACCCGGTCTACTTCGACACCACCTACTACATGGGGCCGGCCAACGACGCGGCCACCCGTCCCTACATGCTCCTCCACGAGGCCATGCGAGAGTCCGGGCAGGCCGCCATCGGCCGATTCGTCCTCCGCTCGAAGCAACGCCTGGTGGCGTTGCGCCCACGAGACGGCATCCTCGCCCTGGAGACCATGCACTTCCATGACGAGGTCGCCGACCCCGCCTCTGTGGCTCCGCCCGAGAGGCCGGAGGTCGCGGAACGCGAGCTAGCGGCCGCTCATCAGCTGATCGACTCGCTCGCCAGGCCCTGGGAGCCGGAGACTTACCGCGACACGTACCGCGAGGAACTGCTGGAGATCGTGGAACGCAAGGCACGTGGCGAGGAGATCGTCACCTCCGAGCCCGGGGAGGAGCCCGCGGAGGTCATAGACCTCGTCTCCGCCCTGCGGCAGAGCATCGAGCAGTCCCGCGGACGCCAGGAGGCCCCCGCAGAGGGGGCGTCGTCGGATGAGGACGGTGCGTCGGGAACTCCCGCGTCCGAGGGTGACTCGCGACCAGCGCCTCAGGAGGCCCTCGACTCGATGACCCGTGAGAAGCTGTACCGCATGGCCAAGGAGGCGGGGATCCGGGGTCGTTCGGAGATGAGCAAGGACGAGTTGGTGCACGCGCTCGTCGAGCGTCGGGCTGACACTCGTCAGTCGGCGTGAGCCGCATGACGGTCCTATGTCGGGGTAGGTCTCTGTCCCGACGTCGTCGTGGGGCGTGGATGCAGACGCACGGCACACAGAGGGTTGAGGTACGACCATGAACGAAACGGTTCGGCTAGGCAGTTTGGCGGGTGTGCGCATCGGGGTGAACTGGACGGTCCTCGTGATCTTCACCCTTATTGCGGTTGTCCTCGCCACCGCGCAGTTCCCCCAGCAGTTCCCCGACCTCGCTGGAGGGGTGTATGCGGCGGCGGGCCTGGTGGCAGCCATCTTGTTCTTCGCTTCCTTGCTCGCTCACGAGCTCGCGCACGCGATCGTGGCCCGACGCAACGGCGTCGACGTCGACGGCATCACCCTGTGGCTCTTCGGTGGAGTGGCCAGGCTGTCCGGCGACGCGCCCGACCCGGGTGCGGACATGCGGATCTCCGGAGTTGGTCCACTCGTGAGCCTCCTGCTCGTAGGGGTGTTCTGGGTGCTCACGAGCGTGTTGGTCATCCTCGATGCACCGGGTATCGCAGTCGCGGTCTTCGGATGGCTCGCAGCGATCAACCTCCTGCTCACCGTCTTCAACCTCGCGCCCGCCGCCCCGCTCGACGGAGGTCGTCTGCTGCGCTCCCTCGTGTGGAGACGCACGGGTGACCGGCTGCGCGCCACGGAGGTCGCGAGCCGCGCGGGGCAGGTCTTCGGGTTCCTCCTCGTGGCCCTGGGGCTGCTTGGCTTCGTGTTCCTGCCCGGCATCGGCGGGCTGTGGCTCGCGCTGATCGGTGGGTTCATCATGGCCGCAGCCGGCGCGGAGGCCCAGCATGCCCGGGCACAGGGATCGCTCGAGGGTGTCACCGCAGGCGACCTCATGACCCCGTCACCGCTGACGGTCGATGGGAGCCTGTCTGTCTCCAACTTCGTGGAGGGCTACGTCTTCCAGACGCCCCACTCCGCCTTCCCCACACTTGACCAGCGGGGACGCCTCTCCGGGCTCATCACGTTGAACCGCGTCAAGCAGGTACCACCCGCCGAGCGTGGCCACATGCCGGTATCAGAGGTCGCGTGCCCCATCGACGAGGTACCCGTGGTGAGCGCGGACGAGCTGGCCACGGACCTCCTGACACGGATGACGGGTTGCCCCGACGGGCGAGCGCTGGTCGTGGAGGACGGTCGCCTGCTGGGCATGGTCTCGTCCAGGGATGTGATGGGCCATCTCGAACGCATGGAGCTACGCGAACCACAGTCGGCCGGCTCCCGGTAGTGGCGGTGCGCGCGCGGGCGGGGGCGTCTCCGTCGTCATCGTGACCCGTGACCGCGCAGGGGAGCTCGACACGACGCTCACGCAGCTCGCGAGGCTGCCCGAGCGTCCCCCGATCCTCGTCGTCGACAATGCGTCCACTGACGGCACCGCTGGGATGGTCGCCAGTCGCCATCCGGACGTGACGCTGATCCAGGCGGCGCGCAATCTCGGCGCTGCCGGCCGGAACGTCGGGGTTCGTCGTGCACCGACCACGTACGTGGCATTCAGCGACGACGACTCGTGGTGGGAGCCGGGGGCGCTCGAGCGGGCGGCCGCGGCCTTCGACGCCAACCCGACCCTTGGTCTCGTGGCTGCCCGCATCCTCGTCGGCCGCGACGAGCGGACGGACCCTACCTCCCTCGCGATGGCGCGGAGCCCGTTGCCCGCGGATCCCACGCTGCCGGGTGTGCCGGTTCTGGGATTCCTCGCCTGCGGTGCAGTTGTTCGCCGCAGCGCCTTCCTCGACGTCGGGGGGTTCGAGCCGCGCCTCGAGATGGGCGGTGAGGAGCATCTTCTCGCACTCGACCTCGCCCGGAGGGGCTACCGTCTCCGCTACCTCGACGAGGTGGTGGCCCATCATCACCCCTCCACCCATCGGGATACGGGGGAGCGAAGACGCCAGTTGACCCGCAACGCGGTGTGGACCGCCTGGTTGCGCCGTCCCCCGAGCGTGGTGGGACGGGTGACGCTGCGGGCGATCGCCCGCAGCCGCCACGACGAGCACGCGGCCGCGGGCCTGCGGCAGTCACTCGCTGGGCTCGGCTGGGTGCTGCGGGAGCGCGAGGTTGTGGATCCCACGGTCGAGGACAGCCTGCGCACCCTCGGCCTCTAGGAGGCGCCGCACCCGATGCGGTCCGGGTTCTTACACGCGCGGTGTTTGTCTTGACCGGGCCACGGGCATTCAGGCTCGGCTCATCGACTACGCCACGGGGACTGCGCCATGGCCGGATGCCGCCGGCCAGCGAGGCGCCGCAGGGAGGACGAGGACCGCCACATGAACGTGCTCGGCATAAATGCGGTGTTCCACGATCCCGCAGCTGCTCTCGTCCGCGACGGACAGATCACCGCGGCCGCGGAGGAGGAGCGGTTCACGCGACGCAAGCACGGCAAGGCGGCGGTCCCCTTCTCCGCCTGGGAGCTCCCCGAGCAGGCTGCGCGCTGGTGCCTCGATCAGGGTGGCCTGGAGCCCGGCGACCTCGATGCCGTCGCCTACTCCTACGACCCCGCGCTCGCCCCGGACACGGGCGCAGACCTGATGAGCCAGGAATGGGAGGGACTGCGGACGCTTTTCGTGCGCCGCGCCCCGAACTTCCTCGCCACCGCCCTGCCCGGACTCGATCCCACCCGGGTGCGGTTCGTCCCTCATCACGTCGCGCATGCTGCATCGGCATACCTCGCGGCTGCCCCCGATGGCGATTCGAGTGTCCTGACCCTCGACGGCCGAGGTGAGCGCCACTCCCACCTCGCAGGCCACGTGACCGAGGGCAAGCTCGACACGTTGGCGACCTCGGCGCTGCCCCACTCGCTGGGCTTGCGGTACGAGGACCTCACCGCGCACCTGGGCTTTCGTCGCTCCAGCGACGAGTACAAGGTGATGGCCCTGGCCTCCTACGGTGTTCCGCGGTGGCTCGACGCCTTGCGCCACCGCATCGCGCTCAATTCCGACGGCACCATCGTCGCCCCTCCCATCGACTGGTCGCAGTGGGCCCTCCCCCGGCGGCCGGGGGAGGCGTGGGGGCAGCGGCACGCCGATCTCGCGGCCAGCATGCAGGCCCGCCTCGAGGAGATGCTCCTCGAGCTCGGGCGGTGGCTCCACGCACGCACGGATGACGACCTGCTCGTCCTCGCCGGGGGAGTGGCCCTCAATTGCGTGGCGAACAGCCGGCTCGCAGAAGAGGGCCCCTTCCCACGGGTGTGGGTGCAGCCCGCGGCGGGGGACGCGGGCACCGCGCTGGGGGCGGCGCTCCACCTCGCCGCCGAGGCGGGGGACAGGATCGAGCCGATGCGCACCGCCGCCCTCGGCCGGGGGTTCACGGACGCGGAGGTCTCCGATGCGCTCGAGGAGGCGGGCATCGCGAAGTCGGCGCCCAACGACCTCGCGGGCGACGTCGCGGACATCCTCGCCGACGACGGGCTCGTCGCGTGGTTCCAGGGTCGGGCGGAGTACGGGCCGCGGGCACTCGGCCATCGCAGTCTCCTGGCCAATCCGATGGACGCGGCGAACCTCGAACGGCTGAATGCGGTCAAGGGGCGCGAGCAGTTCCGCCCCGTCGCGCCGATGATCACGATCGAGCGTGCCGCCGAGGTCTTCGAAGGCCCGCTGCCCAGCCCGTACATGCTCTTCACCCACCGTGTCCGACCCGAGTGGCGCGAGCGCATCCCCGCGGCCATGCACGTGGACGGCACCGCCCGCATCCAGACGGTTGACGCGGGCGACGAGCCGCTGCTTCACCGGCTGCTCTGCGAATTCGAGCAGCGGACCGGGGTTCCCGCGGTCATCAACACGAGCTTGAACACCGCGGGCCGTCCCATCGTCGACGACCCTCGCGATGCGTTCGAGTGCCTGGGCTCCGCGCCGGTGGACGCCCTCGCGATCGGTCCCTACCTGGTACGGCGCCCGGTGGCGCGGGATGGGCGATGACCGCTGAGTGCGACGTCACGATCGTGGTGCCGACCGTGGGACGGGAGTCGCTCCGGACGCTGCTGATCTCCCTGGAGGCCGCAGAGGGGCCGCTGCCCGCGGCGGTCGTGGTGGTAGACGACCGGGCGCCACCCCAGGTTCCGTTGGCTGACCTCCTGGATTCCGGGGAGAGGTCGGCGGATCGACTCGAGATCGTGGCGTCGGGGGGCCGTGGTCCCGCCGCGGCGCGTAACCACGGCTGGCGTCGGGCGCGTACGGAGTGGGTGGCGTTCCTGGACGACGACGTGGAGCTGCCCCCCTCGTGGCTTTCGGAGCTGGCCGCTGACCTCGCGGCCGCACAGGGTGACGTGGGCGCGGTGCAGGGGGGGATCGTCGTCTCGCTGCCCGCTGATCGGCGACCCACCGACTGGGAGCGCGACGTCGCCGGCCTCGAGCGCGCGCAGTGGGCTACTGCGGACATGGCGTACCGCGTCGCCGCGCTGGCCGAGGTGGACGGGCTCGACGAGCGCTTCCGACGGGCCTACCGGGAGGATGCGGACCTCGGACTGCGGGTCGTCGAGGCGGGCTGGAGGATCACGAACGGCCGGCGCACCGTGCTCCACCCCGTCGGGACGCCGCACCCGTGGGTCAGCGTCCGCCGGCAGGTGGGCAACGCCGACGATGCGCTCATGCGCCGACTCCATGGCCGCGGCTGGCGGGAGCGCGCGGGGGTGCCGACAGGGCGGCGTCCGCGCCACCTCGCGATCACATCGGCGGGCCTCGCAGGTATCGCGATGCTCGCGATTCCCCGGCCGTCGACGAGACGTGCCGGCAAGGTCGCACTGCTCGCGTGGGTGGTCGGCAGCGCGGAGCTCGCCCTCAGCCGCATCAGGCCGGGTCCGCTCACCCGCCGCGAGATAGCCCTGATGGCAGCGACGAGCCTCGTGATCCCCGTAGCCGCGTCGTGGCACTGGCTCCGGGGCCGTCGTCGGGCCCGCCGACTGGCCCCTGACGGGCCGGGGCCCAGTCCTGGGCAACCCGTGGCGGCGCGGTCGGCAGCGGTGTTGTTCGACCGTGACGGTACGTTGATCGTCGATCGGCCATGCAACGCCGAACCGGAGAAGGTGGAGCTCCGGCCGGGGGCGGTGGAGGCGGTCGAGCGGGTGCGGCAGGCCGGCCTGCCCGTAGGGGTCGTCACGAACCAGAGCGCCGTCGCACGGGGCTTCATCACGATAGCCGACGTGGACGCGGTCAACGACCGGATCGAGGACCTGCTCGGCGAGATGGACGCGTGGGTCCTGTGCACCCACGAGGATCGGGAAGGCTGCGACTGTCGCAAGCCGTCGGGAGGCATGGTCCGGCAGGCGGCGGCACGGTTGGCCGTGGACCCCCGCGACTGTGTGGTGATCGGCGACATGGGCTCCGACGCCGAAGCCGCCCACGCGGCCGGGGCCCGCGCCATCATGGTCCCCACCTCACGCACGCGGCCGGAGGAGACCCACCTCGCGGACGCGGTCGCAGGTGACCTCATCGAGGGCGTGGAGCTTGCGCTGGGGGAGCGGCGGCCGTGAGCGCGAACGTCTTGCTCGTGCGTCCCGACAACGCGGGCGATGTGCTCCTGACCGGCCCCGCTGTCCGGGCGGTGGCCGCCACAGCCGCGCACGTGACCTTCTGGTGCGGTCCGAACGGGCGCAGGGCGGCGGAGATGCTGCACGGGGTCGACGACGTGCTGTGCGCGGCCCTGCCCTGGATCGATCCGGAGCCGGACGGGGTCGTATGGGAGACGATCGCGTCATTGGCCCGCGAGGTGGAAGCCGCAGAGGCCGACGAGGCATACGTCTTCACCTCCTTTCACCAATCCCCGCTGCCGACCGCGCTCGTCCTGCGCATGGCCGGTGTACAACGGGTCGCGGCGATCTGCGAGGACTATCCAGGGGCGTTGCTCGACGTGCGGCACCGGGTACCGGACGGTATCCACGAGGTCGAGCGGGCCCTGTCGCTCGTGGCCACCGGTGGCTACCGGCTGCCTGCCGGGGACTCGGGACGCCTGGGCGTCCGTGGGCTCGTCGACGCACCGGGCATGCCACAGGACCCGTTCGTAGTCGTGCACCCGGGGGCGTCGGTGCCGGCCAGGGCCTGGGGGGCGGACCGCTACACGGGGCTCGTGGACGCGCTCCTCTCGGAGGGGTGGCGTGTGGCGGTCACCGGCGGGGAGGACGAGACCGAGCTCACGGCCCACGTGGCCGGAGGGCCACGTCCGGGCGTGACCGACCTCGGAGGGCGCACGAGCTGGCGCGAGCTCGCGGGTGTGCTGTCGGGCGCGCGAGGAGTGGTGGTCGGCAACACCGGGCCCGCGCACCTCGCGGCCGCGGTCGGCGCTCCCGTCGTCAGCCTGTTCGCACCCACGGTCCCACTGGAGCGATGGCGGCCCTGGGGCGTGCCCGTAGAGGTCCTCGGGGACACGGGGATCGCCTGCGGAGGCTGCCGTGCACGGGACTGCCCGTTGCCGGGGCACCCGTGTGTGGAGGGCATCGCGGTGGGGGAGGTCGTCGACGCGGTGCGTCGGCTCCTGTCCGACCGCGACCGCTCCCTTCCCTGGCTGTTGGGAGGCCGCGCATGAGGGTGTTGATGTGGCATGTCCACGGTTCCTACACCACCGCCCTGGTCCAGGGCCGCCACGAGTACCTCCTGCCCACCGTGCCCGACCGGGGCCCGGACGGGCGCGGGCGGGCGGTGACGTGGGACTGGCCGCCCAGCGCGCGTGAGGTGAGCCGGGAGGAGTGCGCCGACCTCGCGGTGGACGTGGTGATCTGCCAGAGGCCCGAGGAGCTCCACGGCCTCGCGGAGCAGTGGCTGGGCGGGCGCCGGCCGGGCCGCGACGTGCCCGTCGTGTACCTCGAGCACAACGCCCCCCAGGGTCGGATCTCCGAGTTGCGCCACCCCGCCGCCGACCGTCGCGATCTCACGTTGGTGCACGTGACCCACTTCAACGATCTCTTCTGGGACGCGGGCTCCACGCGGACGCGTGTGGTCGAGCACGGGAT
The DNA here is from genome assembly GCA_007119035.1 of Nitriliruptorales bacterium. Classification (GTDB taxonomy): domain Bacteria; phylum Actinomycetota; class Nitriliruptoria; order Euzebyales; family Egibacteraceae; genus SKQL01. The sequence continues at coordinate 12,865 of SKQL01000096.1, forward strand.
CGTCGACCCCGGGCCCCGGTACTCCGCCGGGCTCGCGAGTGCCGCTGCGGTCATGAACGAGCCCCTCCGGCGGGGACGGGTCGTCGGCACGGACCTCCTGCCCCGGTTCGCCTCCGTCGCGCCTGTCGACCTGTTCGGGATGGGCACAGCGGACGTGGACATCCCCGGTGTGAGCCCCCAGGACGATGTCGTCCAGGAGGACCTCCACGGTGCCCTCGCCCGTCGTCGCGTCTACCTCCATCCCGTGCGCTGGACCTCGCTCGGCCTCTCCCTGCTCGAGGCGATGCACCTCGCGATGCCGGTGGTGGCCCTCGCCACGACCGAGGTCGCCGACGTGGTCCCCGTTGAGGCGGGCGCGTGCTCGACGGACGTGGACGTGCTCGCGAAGGGGCTCGCCGCTCTGATCGCAGACCCCGACCTTGCGGTGGCGTGTGGGAAGCGTGCCCGGCAGGTGGCCTTGGCGCGCTTCGGGCTTCAGCGGTTCCTCACGGACTGGGACCGCCTATTCGAGGAGGTCGTTCGATGAGAGTCGCGCTCGTCTCTGAGCACGCGAGCCCGCTGGCCGCGCTGGGCAGTGCGGATGCGGGAGGGCAGAACGTACATGTCGCAGCCCTCGCGACCGCCCTGGGCGCCCTCGGCCACGAGGTGACCGTCCACACTCGTCGCGACCGCCCTGATCTGGCCGCGCACGTGGAGATGGCACCGCGGGTCCGCGTCCACCACGTGGACGCGGGGCCCGCGCTGGCCGTCCCCAAGGACGATCTCCTCGGGCACATGCTCGCGTTCGGTGACGCCCTCGGCGCCTATTGGGAGCAGTGGCGTCCCGACGTCGCCCACGCGCACTTCTGGATGTCGGGCGTCGCCACCCTCCGCGCCGCGGTCCCCCTGGGGATCCCTGTCGCGCAGACCTTCCACGCCCTCGGCACCGTGAAGCGCCGCTTCCAGGGGCTCTCCGACACGAGCCCGCGCCACCGGCTCGGTGAGGAGGCACGCCTCGCCCGGGAGGTCGACCGCATCATCGCCACCTGCACCGACGAGGTCGCGGAGCTTTGCCGGATGGGGATCGCACCCACACGCTCCACGGTCGTGCCGTGCGGTGTGGACACGGAGACCTTCCATGCGGATGGAGCGGTCGAGCCTCGTCCCAGCGGTCGTCACCGGCTGCTGTCGATCGGTCGTCTCGTGCCCCGCAAGGGCGTCGACGACGTGATCAGGGCGTTGCAGTGGCTTCCGCACACGGAGTTGGTCGTGGCCGGAGGCGCCCCCGAGGACCGTCTCGACGAGGACGCGGAGGTCCAGCGCCTTCGGCGGATCGCCGCCGACGTGGGCGTAGAGCCCCGAGTTCGATTCCTGGGTGGCGTCGACCGTGCGCGTGTGCCCGCGCTGATGCGCTCCGCGGACGTCGTCGTGGCCTATCCCTGGTATGAGCCGTTCGGGATGGTCCCCCTCGAGGCGATGTCCTGCGGCGTTCCGATCGTCGTCTCCGACGTGGGAGGGATGCGCGACACCGTACGTCACGACGTCACCGGCCTGAGGGTCGCCGCGCGGTCGCCCGCGGCGCTGGGGCGAGCGCTGCTCCCCCTGCTCGCGGACCCGGAGCGTCGAGCGCAGATGGGCGTGGCCGGGGCGCACCGTGCGAGGCAACGGTACGCGTGGTCCCGAGTCGCGGACCTCACGGGCAACGTGTATGCCCAGCTGCGCGCGGGTGCCGGTGTGGAGCGGAAGGTGGTCTGATGGCGAGGATCCCCGAGCACCCTCATCTCGCCAGGCTCCGCGCTTCACTCGACGCGTTCGACGCCACGGCCGAGCGTCTCGACGCGTGGGGGCGCTACATCGCCGCCCACCTCGTCGACGGCGGCCGGCTGCTTGCCGCGGGCAATGGCGGCAGCGCCGCCGAGGCCCAGCACCTCACCGCCGAGCTCGTCGGCCGCTACGAGCACGACCGTGCGCCGCTGTCGGCGATCGCCCTGCACGCGGATTCGTCGAGCGTCACCGCGATCGCGAACGATTACGGGGCGGAGGAGGTGTTTGCCCGACAGGTGCGCGCGCACGGTCGCCCGGGCGACGTGCTCGTGCTGCTGTCGACCTCGGGGACGAGTCCCAACATCCTGGCGGCCGCCGAGGCGGGGAGCGCTGCGGGAATGCGCGTCTGGGGGCTGACAGGGGCTGCTCCCAATCCGCTGGCCCTCGCGTGCGACGACGCGGTCAGCGTCGAATCGGACGTTACGTGCACGGTGCAGGAGGTCCATCTCGTCGCGGTGCATCTCCTCGCTTCCGCAGTCGAGGCGGGGCTAGCCGAGCTCGAGTTCGAGCGGGCGGTCCCCGATAGCCCGTCCGTCGCTCGGTCGCAGGGCCGAGCATGAGGCCGTTGGTGGTGGTGGGCGATGTCCTGCTCGACCGGGACCTCGAAGGAGACGTGGAGCGCATCTGCCCTGACGCGCCCGTGCCGGTGGTGGACGAGCGGCACACACGCAGTCGTCCGGGAGGAGCGGGCCTGGCTGCTGTGTTGGCGCAAGCCGATGACCGGCGCCCGGTCGTGCTTGTGACGTCACTGGGCCGGGACGCGGCGAGCGAGCAGGTGCGTGCCTTGCTCGAGGACCGCGGGGTCCGGGTCGTGAGCTTCGACCGGCCCGATCCCACGCCCGAGAAGTTGCGCATACGCGCGGGCTCGCAGACGCTGCTGCGTGTCGACAGTGGTGGGGGGGCGCGGCCGCCTCGGCGACCGACTCCCGAAGTCGGCTCGACGATCCAGGAGGCAGCGGGAATCCTCGTGGCGGATTACGGCAGGGGAGTCGCCGCGGTCCCCGAGATCCGTGACACGTTGACCGCGGTCGCCGGCAGGCGGCCGGTGGTGTGGGATCCCCATCCGCACGGCGCGAGCCCGGTAGGCGGGAGCAGACTCGTGACCCCCAACGAACGGGAAGCCGGCCTCCTGAGCGACGTCGAGGGGCACGGTTTGGCCGCGGACGTCGCCCGGGCCCGTGCGTTGCGGACGCGTTGGGAGGCCAACGGGGTGGCCATCACCCTGGGAGAGGACGGGGCGGTGCTCGTGGACGCGAGCGATACGCCCCTGCGCATCCCCTCGTCCTCGCTCGGTGAGTCGGGAGGCGATGCCCCGACCGACCCGTGCGGGGCGGGCGACAGGTTCGCGGCCACCGTCGCGGGGTTGCTCACGAACGGCTATCTCCCGACCGACGCGGTCACCGCCGCGGTCGAGGTCGCGAGCGACTTCGTCGACGGTGGCGGCGTCGCCAGCGTCGATTGCTGGGCGCCCGAGGTGTCGCCGCGTGAGCGGATCGTCCGACACGACCTCGACCCCGTGGACCTGGCCGGGGAGGTGCGGGCGCAGGGAGGCACGCTCGTCGCCACCGGTGGCTGCTTCGACCTGCTCCACGCGGGACACGTCCAGATGCTCGAGGTCGCCCGGGAACTGGGTGACTGCCTGATCGTTTGCCTCAACTCCGACGCGTCGATCCGCTCCCGCAAGGGCCCGGGTCGCCCTGTCCTCGGAGCCGAGGACCGGATGGCGATACTGCGGGGGTTGCGCTGCGTCGACGCGGTCGCGGTGTTCGAGGAGCCGACGCCTGACAGGCTCCTGCGGAGCCTGCGTCCCCACATCTGGGCCAAGGGCGCCGATTACACGCTTTCCGACCTGCCCGAAGCCACGACTGTCGCGGCATGGGGAGGGGAGACCGTGGTCCTGCCCTATCTCGAGGGCCGATCGACCACCGAGCTACTCAAGGAGATGTACCGGGATGCGTGAGGGGGCGAGGATTCTCGTCACAGGAGGGGCGTCTGGTCTGGGAGCGGCGGTGGCTTCCGCGGTGACCGACGCGGGCGCCAGCGCCTATGTCCTGGACCGGCAGGCTCCGGTTCCCAGGTTCCCGTGGGAGCAGGTCGACCTCGCGGACGGCCGGGCGACGGAGAAGGCCGTGCAGCGTGTCGCCGAGTCGGGGGGCCTCGACGGCGTGGTCACTGCGGCGGGCACCGATGCGTGCGGGGATCTCGACGATGTGCCCGCGCAGGACTGGGAACGGGTGGTAAGGGTAAATCTCCTCGGCACCGCTGCGGTGGTGCGCGCGGCTGCGCCGTGGCTCGAGCAGCGAGGGGGGAGGTTGGTGCTCGTCGGCTCCACACTCGGCCTGCGCGCCCTGCCCGCGGCCACTGCGTACTGCGCGAGCAAATTCGGCGTCGTGGGCTTCGCCCGGGCGCTGACTGCGGAGCTCAGCGGTCGTGTCGGCGTGACCCTGCTCCAGCCTGGTGGCATGGACACCGCGTTCTTCGACGGGCGTCCCGAGCAGTTCAAGCCGGCCGCCGACCAACCGCTCGCCGCTCCGGCCGATGTGGCCGCGGCCGCGTTGTTCGCGCTCGAGCAGCCGCCCGGCTCCGAGATCAAGGAGTTGGTCATAGCACCACCGTCAGAGCCCTCCTGGCCGTGAGCCCCCAGCCGCACCCTCGCCGGTTGACGGCATTGCGGGCGCTCGGCCTGGGCGACCTGGTCGTTGCAGTGCCCGCGTTGCGCGCACTGGCCGTCGCCTTCCCCACGTACCGTCGCATCCTCATCGCCCCCGCGTCCCTGTCGCCGCTCGTGGCGATGTTGGGCAACGTGATCACCGATATCACCCATGCGGACTTCCGCCATCGTGTCGGAGCCATCCCCGTTCGGGCCAGCGATGCGGACATCGCGGTCAACCTGCACGGGAAGGGGCCGCACAGCCACAGGGCCCTGCTCGACTCAGGGGCAAGGCGCGTGATCGGCTACGCCCATCCCCTCGTGGACCGTTCGGGCCCTCCGGAATGGAGGCCCGAGGAGCATGAGATGCTCCGGTGGTGTCGGTTGCTGAACGAGCATGGCATACCAGCCGATCCCGGGGATTGGAGGATCGACCCGGGACCGTGGGTGCCCGTACCCGCCGGGTGGGATGGGGCGGTCGTTGTGCACCCGGGTGCGGCGAGCGGGGCTCGTCGTTGGCCCACGGGCCGCTGGGTGGGGGTGGTGAGGGAGCTGGCGGCCCGCGGGATGACGGTTGTCATCAGTGGATCCCACGCGGAGCGCCCGGGCGCGTTGGACCTCGCCCGGCGGGCCGGCCTGCCCGACAGGGCGGTGCGCGCGGGACGCACGAGCCTGGCCGGGTTGGCTGCGGGGCTCTCGCGGGCCCGCTTGCTGGTGAGCGGCGACACGGGGGTGGGCCACCTCGGCAGTGCGCTGGGCACTCCCTCCGTGCTGCTGTTCGGACCCACTTCACCCGCCCGGTGGGGGCCACCACCCGATCAGGACGGGCGGCACCTCGTCTTGTGGGGCGGGAGCGAGGGGGATCCCCACGCCGATGACGTCGACGCGGGTCTGCTGACCATCTCCATCGACGATGTCCTCGAGGGCGCTGATTCCGTGATGGGCAGGTGGGCGAACGTATGACCTACGCACCGGCTCCACCGGCGGTCCGCACTGCCGCGAGGATGATGTCGATGGTCTTCTCTGCACGGCGCTCGAGCGGCGGCACGGTCTCGTCGAGTCGGGTCTTGAGCACTCGGCGCATGTCCCATGCACGGTCGATGGCCGCGAGGAGCGTCCCCGCGTGGGCGCGCTCGGCCGATGGTGGCAGAGGCATGTCCAGATTTCGCACGAAGTCGCTCACCTTCGCCGCGTAGGCAAGCGGCAGGAAGGGCACGCGGGCGACTGCGGCGAAGATCAGAAAGTGCAGGCGCATCCCGACTGCGAAGTCGAAGTGACTGATCATCTGCAGCAGACGCTCGGGCGTGTGCGACCCCGAGAGCACCCTCGCATGCTCGGGGGCGTTCATGTCGGCCATCACCGCGTGCGCGTGCGCGATGTCGCTGCGCTCCATCGGCACGAACACAACCGTGGCATCCACGCGATGCACGAGGAAGTCGGCTGCGCTCGCCAACAAGGCGTGATGGTGCTCGAGGGAGATGTCGGGGGCGGCATTGCCCGCCTCACGGACAGACATCCCCACCAGGCGTTGCGTGGTATCGATGCCCTCGAGCGCGAACGGCTCATCCGCTCGGGCGGTCGCCTTCCCGGTGCGGGGAGCGCGGACAAGGAGGGCAGGGTCAGCGGTCACCTGCATGGGGCGTGTGACCCCGGCAGCCTCCAACGTGCGCTTGGAGACGTCATCGCGGACGGTGATAGCCGCCATCTGGTCGAACGTCTCCGCGACCGCCGCCCGTTCCGATGGGTCGTCGAGGGGGCCGGCACCGACCGCGTAAGCCGCGGTTGTCACTCCCAGTCGCTGGGCGAGCCGGACAAGGTAGGTGTAGGCCTGCGCCTCACCGTCGTAGAAGAGCCCGCCTCCTCCCACGAGCAGCACATCGAGGTCACTCAGCACAGGAGCGAGGTCGTCGCGGCTGACTTCCCGGGAGGGGTATACCGCATCGACATGATGGTGCTCGCAACTGTGCGCAACGTCTCTCGAGAAGAGCACGATGAGGGCCTCGGGCACCCGGTTGAGGATGCTGCTGATCACCCCGGCGCAGATCGCCTCGTCGCCGCTGTTGAGACCACCGTAGGAGCCGAGCACGCCGAATCGAGTCATTGTTCTCCATCAATGCCCAGGCGGGCGGCCTACTCATGCTCTCTGTGACGCGATAGCCACGCGCATCCACCAACTGGACGGGTGCCTGTAGGGCAATTCGGAGTACCTGTCATTTCCACGAATTGGGACGGATTCACTCCCCACGCCCTGGGTACACGGGAGTCCCGACCTGGAGGCTTTATGGAACCGATCTGGACCGACATCGAGGGCGTCCTGGTCGTGGGCGCCGGTGCGGCCGGGCTGAGGGCGGCGATCGCCGTCAGGGACGCGGGCCAGCATGCTCTCGTCCTCAGCAGCCGCCGCAGGGACGATGCGCACACGGTCCTCGCAGCCGGGGGGATCAACGCGGTGCTGGGCACGAGGGACCCCGAGGACAGCTGGCAGCAGCATTGCGTCGACACCCATCACGAGGGACGTGGGCTGAGTGACCCCCGCGCGGCGCAGCTGCTCGCTCGCGAGGCACCTGATGCCATCATCGAGCTCGAGCGATGGGGTTGCCCGTTCGCGCGCACGGCCGACGGGCGCATCGACCAACGATACTTCGGCGCTCACCGGTACCGCCGAACGTGCTACGTGGACGACCGAACCGGCAGGGCGGTGCTCGACACGCTGGTGGAGCGGGCGCTGCAGCAGGGAGTGGAGGTCCGCGAGCTTCTCTACGTGACACGCCTCATCGTCGCGGACGGACGATGCCGCGGGGTGGTCGCGTTCGACCTGACCGACGGGCGCCGTCACGTGCTGCTCGCCGACGCGGTCGTGCTGGCTGCGGGAGGGCACTCGGGCCTTTGGGACCGGACATCGTCGCGGGGCCACGAGAACATGGGTGAGGGGATGGCGCTGGCCATGCGAGCGGGATGCCGGGTCCGTGACCTCGAGTTCGTACAGTTCCACCCGAGCGGGATGGTGGAGCCCGAGGCGCAGGCGGGGACGCTGGTCAGCGAGGCGGTGCGCGGCGAGGGAGCGCACCTCCTCAACGATCAAGGCGAGCGGTTCATGGCCCGCTACGATCCCGACCGGATGGAGCTCTCCACCCGTGACCAGGTGGCCTATGCAACCCATACCGAGATCGCGGAGGGACGGGGCACCGAGCACCGCGGTGTGTGGCTCGATGCGACGCATCTCGGGCGCGAGGCCATCGAGGAGCGCCTCCCGGAGACTGCGGCGAAATTCCGCGAGGTCGGGATCGACATCGCGAGCGAGAAGATGGAGATCGCTCCCACCGCGCACTACTCGATGGGTGGTGTCGTTGTCGACGCGGACACCCAGGCGACCGACGTGGAGGGGCTGTACGCGGCGGGGGAGGTGACCGGGGGGCTCCACGGAGCCAATCGCCTCGGAGGCAACTCCCTTGCGGAGACAGTGGTATTCGGTCGTCGTGCGGGCGCTGCGGCCGCACGGCAGGCGCCTGCGCCCCGGGTCGTCGAGGCCATACAGGCTGAGGTGGAGGAAGCCGCCAGGGAGCTCGACGACATCCTCGCCGGCCAGAGTGAGGGGCTCGCGCCGGTCGAACGGGAGTTGGGGGCGGTGCTCACGAGCTCCTGCGGTGTCGTGCGCAGTGCCGATGGCCTGAAACAGGGGCTCGACCGCCTGCAATCGCTGTGGTCTCAGCGATCGAGTGGCAACGGCCATGCGGTCAACGTAAACGAGTACGCGGTGCGTGTCCTTCGACTGCGTAGCGCGATGCTCGTGGCGGAGGTGACAATTCGAAGTGCGGCCGAGCGGACGGAGACCCGTGGGGCGCACATCCGCGAGGACCACCCAGAGCCCTACAGCGAGCCGCAGCGCACGTTGGCCAGGCGGCGCCCGGACGGGGCGATCGAGATGTCCCATGACGTCGTCCCGTCGCTGCCGCCGTCCCTGGCGGAGCTGGAAGCCGCCCAGGAGGCGCCCAACCAGTAGCTCGAGTAGCACAGGGAGACGACCGCCGGCCCGATGAGGAGATCGAGGAGGAGGCAGCCGAGTCGCGCCAGACGGGAGGAGCCCACAGGCGGTGAAGGGGCAGAGGACGTCGACGAGGGCACCGCTTTGCCCCCGCTCGATCTCAAGCACCATAAACGGTGCATAACGCACGGCTACGCCGCAGAGCCGATCGCGCTGCGCAGCGCCTCGAGTGCCCGTTGCTCCGTCACCCGGACCGTCTCGCGGGATATGCCGAGCTCGTCGCCCACCGCTTGCAGGCTCGCGGGGGTCTCTCCGGTGAGGCCGTAGCGCCTGCGGAGGACGTGCCACTGTCGCTCGTCGAGGACCTCTTCCGCGGTGTCCAGCACGCCCTCAGTGTACAGGCGCTCGACGACCTCGTCGGCTGGAGCCTCCGCGGAGCGGGCGATGAGCGCCCCGAGCTCCGCTGCGTCCTCGTCCTCCGACACGGGACGATCCAGCGAGGCCACCGTGAAGTCCGCGGAGAGGGCCTTTCTCACGTCGTCCTCGCTGAGGTTCGTGGCGTCTGCGAGCTCGTCGAGGCAGGGGGGACGTCCGTGCTCGCCCAGCAGCCGCGATTGGGCGGCCCGGACCTTCAAGACGTTCGCATGGACCGCAGCCGGTAGACGAACGGTCCTCTCCTTGCCCGCCGCGCCCCGCTGGAGCGCCTGGCGAATCCACCAGGTCGCGTACGTCGAGAACCGCAGGCCGCGGCGCCAATCGAACTTCTCGACCGCGCGTATCAACCCGAGGTTCCCCTCCTGCACGAGCTCGTCCAACCCCAATGAGGAGCGTCGTGCCGCCTTCGACGCCTCACGGACCACGAGGCGCAGGTTGGCGGAGATGAAGTGCTCGAATGCCACGTGCCCCTCGTCGGCCTGTCGCTGAAGGCGCTCCCGCTCCTCGCGGTCGCCGTTGCTCGCGTCCAGGGATGCTAGGCGCCGCTGGGCCTCCTGACCCAGCTCGATCTTCTGCGCGAGCTCGCGCTCCTCGTCAGGCGTCAGCAGCGGCACGTCGGAGAGGTGCCGAAAGTAGAGATCCAGCAAATCCTGTGGCACGTCCATCGGGGTGACAACCGTCGGTCGAGAAGGGCCGGGCTGGGAAAAGGATTCCCCGGAAGGCTCCTCCTCATGCGCGCAGTGGTGCCTCCGGCGGCCCCGCTGGCTCGACCGCTGCCTGGCCCTCGACACCCACGCCCTCGACGTAGGCGAGATGACCACCCAGATAGCCCCCGACGCCGAGCGCGAGGGCCGCGAGGGCGGACAACCGCTTGCCACGCCCGCGGTTCGTGCGGCGAGCGATCGCAGAGGCGGTGAAGAGCCAGATCGCCGCGTTGTTCGCCGCTGCGTGCACGAGTCCCTGGCGTCGGGCGGGACGACTCGACTCCGCCCAGTCGAGCCACCCGACGATCGCGGTGGGCATCGCGGCTACGATGCCGAGCCGCAACAGTCGGTCCGCACTCTGCTCCGCGCCACCGAGGGCATCCAGGACGAGTGAGCTCGTCCACAACCCGATCGGGACGTCGGTCATCATCGGGTGCAGGGGGTGGCCGAGTGCCCTCCCGCGTAGCTGCTGTCGGGTGCCGCTCGGCATCCAGCCGAGCACCCATCCGTGCATCGGATCCGCCGCCCGGTCGAGCCACTGCCACTCCCGTAGGGACTCGGTCAGGTCGCGTAGCCGCGATGGCGATTCAGTGCTCAAGCCGCGCTCCTCCTTGGCTCCGGTTTCCTTTGCCGCCTACAACCGCCCGATCAGCTCACCGGGATCGTCGACGACCTCGTCCGCGCCACCGCCGAAGAGGCGGTCGTCACCGAACCCACCGGTGCGGACCGCGACGGCGCGCATGCCGACCCGGGCGGCCGCGACCGCGTCCCAGGGGCTGTCGCCCACTATGGCCGCGCTGGTCGGCTCGACGGCGAGCTCTGCGCAGCCCGCCAGCAGCAACTCGGGCGAGGGCTTCGAGGAGGCCACATCGTCAGAGTCGGAGGTGTCGTCCCACGCGACGACGTGGTGGAAGACCGAGTCCACCAGTGTCCCGTCGAGATCCAGGAGAATGCCGTAATCGTCCATGCGCCCGGCTATGTCCGGCCGGCGGGACGACAAACCTAATCGGCGCGGCCGGGCTCGTCGCCCGTTGCGATGGGTGCGCGCACAAGGTTGCCCCACTCGGTCCAGGAGCCGTCGTAGTTGCGGACGTGCTCGTGGCCGAGGAGGTGGCGCAGGACGAACCAGGTGTGGCTCGAGCGCTCGCCTATCCGGCAGTAGGCCACCACGTCGTCGGCGTCTGCGAGCCCGCTGTCCCGGTCGTAGATCTCGCGGAGCGCATCGGCGGGCTTGAACGTCCCGTCCTCCGCGATGGCCTCCTTCCACGGGACGTTGTGGGCGCCTGGGATGTGTCCCGCGCGCATCGCCCCCTCCTGGGGGTACTCCGGCATGTGCGTCAGCTCACCGCGGTACTCCTGCGGGCTGCGCACGTCGATCAGCGGGCCGCCCTCTCGCAGGTGGGCCTCCACCTCGTCACGGAAGGCCCGGATCTCCGCGTCGTTGCGGGCGACGACCGGGTACTCGGTACGCGATCGCGTGGGCTTGTCCGTGGTCATCGGACGGCCCTCGGCCTCCCACTTCGCTCGTCCCCCGTTGAGAAGTCGCACGTCGGGATGGCCGAAGAGGCTGAACACCCACAGCGCGTAGGCGGCCCACCAATTGAAGTTGTCGCCGTAGAACACGACGGTGTCGTCGCGACCGATGCCCTTGGCTGCCATGAGCTCCGCGAAGCCCTCGCCGTTCACGTAGTCCCGGGTCACGGGGTCCTGGAGCTCGGTGTGCCAGTCGATCTTGACCGCCCCGGGAATGTGGCCGGTCTCATAGAGCAAGACGTCCTCGTCGGACTCCACGACGACGAGCCCGGGCTCGTCGAGTCGGCTCGAGAGCGAATCCGTGCTGACCAGGACGTGTGGGTTGGCGTACTCCTCGATCTTGGCGGCGGAGGTATCCGGGGTGATCGACATCTGCGGCCAGAGCTCCTGTCGCGTGCAACGGCTATCGGGTCACGTCATGGTAGGAAGCATCCCCGTCCGTGACCGCGCACACATGGCCCGCGGTCAGGGAAAACGATGGAAAGGAGTGGCGCCGTGTCCCTGCTCGCAGCGCTCGAAGCGATCGCGGAGGACTTCAACGCGATGCCCAAGGAGCTCCGCATCGAGGCGCTGGTCGACTACTCCTCCCGGGTGCCGCCGCTGCCTGAGCGCTACGCCGCGGACCCGACGCTGCTCGAGCAGGTGGAGGAGTGCCAGACGCCCTTCTTCCTCGCTGCGGAGATCGACGGGGAGGGGCGGGTCCGGCTGCATTTCGACTGCCCCCCGCAGGCGCCGACGCAGCGGGCGTTCGCGGGGATCCTCGCGGAGGGACTCGAAGGGGCGAGCCCCGCGGAGGTCCTTGCCGTCCCCCAGGACCTCCCCAGCCGGCTCGGGCTCGGGGACGCGATCTCGATGCTCAGGCTCCAAGGGTTCCACGCCATAATCGCGCGCCTGCAACGCCAGGTTCAGCTGGCCGAGGCGGCATCGTGACGCGGGCCGCTCGTCGAGTCCTCGCGTTGTGTGCGTTGGCGATCCTCACGGGATGCGCGGGGGAGGGTGACGCGGCGGTCACGGCGGGTTGTAGGCCCGTCGAGCGCCTTCCAGATTCGGGGCACAACCACCTCGCCGCGGACGCGGACCCGCCGGTGCCCTACTCGACCACCCCACCCACCTCGGGATGGCACTACCGCGGAGCGGACCGCCTCGAGGAGGTGCTGGGGGTGCACGAGGAGGCCCTGGAGGAGCCCGAGCACGTCAGCGCGCTGGCGATCGGGGGCGTGGTCGTGAGCCATCGGGGGCTCGACCCCGCTACACGAGACGAGCTCGAGGCGCTGGCGGGGGGCCTTGACCGTCCGGTGGCGGTCACGCCGTACGCCGCCCTCGACGACGGCGAGGTGGTACTCACCGCATGGGCCACCCGCCAGGTGTGCGACGGGTTCGACGCGGTCGATGTCACCGCGTTCATCGAGGAGCACGCCGACGAGGAGCCGGACTTCGAAATGAGCGGCGAGGACCACGAGCACTAGCAGGCGGAGCGGCAGCTCAGACCGGGGCGATCACCCCGAGCGCCACCGCGAGTGCGAGCGCCCACACGTAGTAGGAGAAGTACCGGAATCGCGCGCGGTAGAGCAGGCGCAGCACCACGACGAGCGCCACGATGCCCACGACCGCGGCGACCACGAAGCCCGACGCGAACGCGAGGGGCTCGATCAGCAAGGGCTCGCCGTCGCTCGCGACGAGTGCCGCCTGTAGCACCGAGCCGCCGAGGATGGTCGGGATGGCGATGAAGAAGCTGAACTCCGCCGACCACCGCCGGTGCAGGCCCAGTGCGAGCGCCATCGCGATGGTGAGCCCGCTGCGGGAGAGCCCGGGGAGCAGCGCGAGGCCCTGGACCGCGCCCACCGCCACCGCGAACGTGGGGGTGATCCCGTCGAGTCCTCGCCAGCGGGGGCCTGCGCGATCCGTCCAGAACAAGACCGCGCCGGTGATCGTGAGCAGGGCCGCGATGATCATCGGGGTCGCGAAGACGGCGGTCCCCACAGCCTGGATGAGAAGGCCCAGGACGCCTGTGGTCAAGGTGGCGAGCGCGCCCATGGCGATCAGGCGCAGATAGCGCCCGTTGCGGTCCCGGCCGTGGGCGGCCCGGTCGACGAGGTCGGCCCAGGCTCCCCGAAGGAGCCGTCCGAGGCTGGCGCGGAACACCACCGCCACGGACACCATCGTGCCCACGTGCACGACGAGGTCGAACAGGATCAGCTCCGGCGAGTCAGGGGGCGGGAGGAGCGAGCCTCGCTCGATCAGCCAGTGTTGGGACAGGGCGAGGTGGCTCGTGGAGCTCACGGGCACGAACATGAAGATGCCCTGGATGGCGCCGAGCAGCACCGCTTCGAGGAGGGTCACCGGGAGCTCACGTCCTCAGCTGCTCGAAGCGGAGCCCGAGGTCGTCGAGTCGCCGGTAGCCGACCGCCCGCCCGATGGAGACCGCTACCGTCTCCCGACCCATCTGGCGGAGCTCGGATGCCCCTGAGAAGGGACTCGTCGTCGACGCCGACGTCTGCGCGTCGAGGCCCACCTCCGCTGCGATCGCGGAGATGCGGTAGTTGTGGAACGGATCGGAGACAAGGACGACCGAGCCGAAATCCTCCTCCCTGAGGAAGCGTGCGGTGGCGGCCAGCGAGGCATAGGAGCTGGCCCCCGTCGTCTCGCGCTCGATGGACGTGCCCGGGACGCCGGTCCGCTCGAGGTATCTTGCCCCCGCCGCGGCCTCCGTGAACCGGTCACCCTCCTGACGGCCTCCCGTGACCACGATCAGCGGGGCGACCCCTTCCTCGAACAGCTCACGGGCATGGTCCAGGCGCCCTTCGAGCGCGGCTGAGGGCTCCCCGTCGTACTGGGCCGCCCCGAGGACCACGATGGCCTCCGCGCTCTGCGCGGTGTCCCGGTTGGCTGCCCACCAGACCTGCGCCGCGGTCACCGCGAAGTACGCGGACACGACGACCAGGAGCAGGAGCAATAGCCGGCCTGCCCCGAAGCGCTCTCGCTGCCCTCTGCTGCGCACCCCCACAGTGTCGCTCAACGACGCGTGAGCGGCTTCGTCGAGAAGTACGATCGGACGCTGTCTGCCCCCAAAGCGGAAGCCGAGACCTCGAGTGAGCACCGTCCCCGCCCGCCAGCGTGTTCCCCTGTCCGCGCCGCAGGCGCTGCCGGAGACGAGCGCAGTCGTCTGGCGGCCCGAGGGGACCGCCCCCACCGCAACCGTCGTGCTCGCCCCGGGGGCGGGCACCGACATCACGAATCCTTTCCTGCGAGGCGTGGGTCGCGGCCTCGCGCGACAAGGCAACGAGGTCGTGATCTTCAACTTCCCGTACGCGGAGG
>SKQL01000034.1 GCA_007119035.1 Nitriliruptorales bacterium
CGCTCGACGTCAGCGGTGGCATCCAGCAAGGCGGCGGTGCTGGTGAGGGTCGCGAGCCGGGCGCCGACCGGGATGTCGTCGCCGGCCAGGCCGTCGGGGACCCCCTTGCCGTTCCACCACTCATAGGAGCGGTAGATGCCCTGCTGCACCCCCTCGGGCAGGCCCAGGCGGCGTGCGGCATCACGGCCGACCTCGCAGGCGGCAGTGGTCGACTCGACCCCGATGCGCTGGCCGCGCGTGAACGTGGTCAGCGTGAGCCGGGCCCGCTCCAGCAGCGGATGCCCGCGGGTCAGCCCCGGCAGGAAGACCGTGAACATCTCCTTGGGGTCGGCCAGGTTCGTCTGCGCAGTCACCGCGTACATGGCGCGCTCGTCGCCGACGGCCCGGGCAGCCTCGTGGGCGTAGCCGGTGCAGCCCGCGTGGTGCAGCAACGCGGTGTACAGCGCGGCCCCGACGTCCTCGTCGGGCACATCGAGCGACCGGCCAAGCAGGGCAGCGAGCGCGGCCGAGCGCAGCGCCTCCCCCGCCGGAATCCCGAACCCAAGGTCAGCGAGGCGCGAAAGCCCCGCCAACAAGTCCGCAAGCCGCATCGCACCACTCCCGCGCCGCAGTCTAGGGACACCCCGCAACCTGTACATGGCTGCGCCATCGTGGCGAGACGATCGACGTGCGGTCGGTCACCGCCGCTCTCGAGGGGGCCTTCTCAACCACGAGGGTTGTCGCGACTAGATCGGGATCCTACGAAGGCCTTCGTACCGGTGGTCCACGGTCAGAGCGCAGCGGCCTTGGCCTGCAGCACGGCGCTCTCGCGTTCGTTCGTGGCCAGATTGGCGGCGGTGAGGAGCTCGGATCGGGCCTCCTCGATGCGCCCAAGCTGGGCGAGCAACTCGCCTCTCACGCTGGGCAGCAAGTGCGAGCCGAGCAGGGCGCCATCGGAGGCGAGCTGTTCGACGATGGGCATGGCGCTGGCGGGTCCGGTCGCCATGGACACAGCGACCGCGCGGTTGAGCTCGACCACGGGACTCGGGGCGAGCTGGCCGAGCGCCTCATAGAGCACAACGATGCGGTCCCAGTCGGTCTCCTCGACGCTCGGGGCGACCGCGTGGCACTCGGCGATCGCTGCCTGCAGGCCGTAGCTGCCTCGGCCCCGGCCGACCGCATCCGCCCGCCGCAGCGCCGCGCGACCACGTTGTATCTGGGTGCGGTCCCAGCGTGACCGATCCTGGTCGGCGAGGAGTATCGGGGTGCCGTCTCCCGCGATCCTGGCGGCGAACCGCGAGGCCTGGAGCTCCATCAGCGCGACCAACCCGTGCGCCTCGGGCTCGTGTGGCATCAACCCGGCGAGCACGCGGCCGAGGCGCAGCGCCTCGTTGGCCAGTTCGGGGCGGATCCATCGGTCACCGCGCGCTGCCGCGTAGCCCTCGGTGTAGATCAGATAGACGACCCCGAGCACCGCGCTGAGCCGTTCTCCCCATTCGTTCGGGTCGGGCGTCTCGAGCGGGACGCGGGCGGCAGTCAACGTCCGCTTCGCCCGCACGATGCGCTGCTGCACGGTGGCAACCGGCACGAGCAACATGCGGGCGATCTCCTCGGTGCTCAGACCACCGACGGCGCGTAGGGTCAACGGGATCTGCGCCTGGCGTGAGAGCACGGGATGGCAGGCGGCGAAGACGAGTCGAAGCACGTCGTCGTCGATCGGCTGCCACTCGTGGTCTTTCACGTCCTCGAGCTGACCGGCCAACGCGCGGTAGCGCTCGTCGAGACGCTCTCCACGGCGCCAGTGGTCGATGGCTCGGCGCTTGGCGACGGCCGTGAGCCAGGCGCCCGCGTTCTGCGGGACACCCGACTCCGGCCACTGTCGCAGTGCGTCGACGAGGGCCTCCTGCGCTGCGTCCTCGGCGAAGCCGACATCGCCGGTCACCCTGGCGAGCGTCGCGACGATGCGCGCACCCTCGATGCGCCAGACGGCCTCGACCGTGCGTCGGATGTCGGACATGGTCGCTCCCTCAGCGGGTCACACGGTGCCCAGCTGCTCCCGCCACCCGGCCTCCTTCTGGATGTACTCGTTGTCGGCGAACTCCTCGAAGTCGCTCCAGTCGTTGACGCGACGAACCTCGAGCTTGCTGCCGGGGCCCAGAGGCGCGCGGCTCGCCCACTCGACGGCCTCCTCCCGGCTCGCGGTTCGGATGATCCAGAACCCATTGAACAACTCATGGGTCTCGCCGTAGGGACCGTCGGTGACGATCGGTTTCTCGGCATCGAAGTCGACCACGAAGCCGTCCTCGGCGTCGGCCAGGCCCTCACCGGCCAGCAGGACGCCCGCCTTCATCATCGACTCGTTGTACTTGCCCATCGCGTTGATGATCTGCTCGAAGTCCACTTCCTTCGAGGCCTGGACCGCTTCCTCGGTCGCGCGCATGATCAGCATGAACTTCACGGTGTGCTCCTTTGCAGCGAGGCCGCCTGATGCGCCCTTCTACCATCACGTTCGAACGGGGGAGCGGCGGATCGACACCACGCTTCAGAAGTTTCTTACGAGTGTGTTGGTGCAGGGGTGGATCCGGGCGCGTCCCGGCGTCGTGGACCGGCTGGCGCTCATCGCCGCGCCGGCTGACGAGCATCGGGCCCACGTCCGCGAGTGGCTCCTGTCGGCGGTCGTCCACGACGCCGCGCTCGTCGACGGCGCGTACACCGGCCGCAGCCGAGCTCAGCCGTGCAGGAAGGCGGCGGTGCGCGCGGCGACGTGCACGGGGTCGTCCAGCCACGGCGCGTGACTGGCGCCCGCCAGCACCTCGAGCTCGGCACTGGGCATATGGGCGACGAGCCCACGGGCCACCTCGGCGTCACCGAACGGATCGTTCTCGCCCCACAGCAACAGCGTGGGGGCGCCGACGCCAGCCAGCGCCGCATCCGTGAGCAGAAGGCGCTGGTCGATCCCTCCCCGCGACGACATCAACGTACGCGTCGCCGGCAGCTCGTTGCGCAGCGTGTCGGTGTCGCGCAGCAGCGCGACATAGCAATCGACCAACTCCTGGGGGATGCGTCCTTCCTGCAGCGACCGCCGCAGGCCGAGGCGGCCGAACATCGCCCGCACGGCCCGCTCACCCGGCGACAGCACACCCGCGATCCGTTCCAGCCCCGGCATCCATCCCATCGCCCGCATGAACACGGGCAGCCGGGCGTGGGGCGCGCCGACAGGCCAGCTGAACTGCACCATGCGTCCGACACGGTCGGGGTGCGCCACCGCGGTGCGCAGCGCCACGTAGCCGCCCAGCGAGGTCGCCACCAGATGCGCGGTCTCAAGCTCCAGCGCGTCGAGCACGTCGACGACGAGCGCGTCGGCCATCCGCGGCAGGGCGATCGCGTCGAGGGGGAGGCCGGTGGCCTCGCTGAGCCCGCACCCGGGACGGTCCAACAGCAGGCAGCGGAAGCCTTCGAGCCGGGCGGCCAGATCGGCCCACAGTGCCCCGCTGTTCATGCCCCCGTGCAGGAACAGCACCGGCGGACCCGCACCCACCTCCTGCACCCGCACGGTGACGTCGTTGCGCCCCAGATGGAGCCAATGCTCGGACGGCGCCACCCCGACCGACGCCCACAACCGCTCCTCCGCCCGGCGGTACCGCGCCGAACGCGCAGCCCTCGTCGGTGCACGGCGCATCAGCCGCCTCCCCTCGCGGTCGTCGGCACGTGCGAACAGCGCCTCGACGCCAATCGTCAGTGTCCTTCGCATGGGTGCTCCCCCACAAGTTCGGGTCGACGTTCGGGCCGCCGACAGCCACGTGGGGGCTGCAAGCCCCGCATCGACACTGACGAGCTGCGAGACCGCAAGGGGTGACACGACCTCCCTCCCGCCTACTGCCCGCACGCCGATAGGGCGGTGCACCCATGCCGGTACGGGTGAGCGCCCCCGCCCTCTGGTAGCACAGTGGTACCATCGCCAGCATGGCATTGACACTACGTACGGATGCGGAACTCGAGCGGGTGCTGGCGGCCCTGGCCGAGAAGGAGGGCCTCTCCCGGCAAGAGATCATCCGGCGAGCGGTGCTGGAACGCTACGAACGCGCCGGCCACAGGGAACGGGTAGACGACAGCACCGAGCGGATGCTCGAGCGCTGGGGTGACGTGCTCGGCCGCCTCGGCCGCGCGTGACCGAGGTCCACTACCTCGATCTCGATGACCTGATCGCGCTCGTCCGCCGGCTGGAGGTGGGCCCGGTCAAGGACATCGGGCTCCTCGACGCCGCGGCAGCCCGTCTCCGCTCCACGGCGTTCGGCGTCGATGCCTACCCGACGTGGGAGCTCAAGGCCGCGGCCCTACTCCACTCGCTGGCCCGCAACCATCCACTGATCGACGGCAACAAGCGCTTGGCGTGGCTGGCAACGGTCGTCTTCCTCGACCTCAACGGCCGAGCGGTACCCCTGACCGACGACACGGCCTTCGACCTCGTCATGCGGGCAGCGGCGGGAGATCTCGAGGTCGACCAGATCGCTGAGTGGCTCGTCTGACGATAGCCGAGGATGCTCGCCAGACAGGCTCGTGCCATGGCCCCTGGCATCGCGGAGCAACGGTTCAGTAGCGATCTCCGTAGCCACTGCCGAGGCCCGCGCGGCGCACCGCGCCTACGGTCGATTCATCCGACCGCCACAGAAGGAGGAGCCATGCCCCTGTTCATGGATACGCACAACCTCGACGCGATCGACCCGGACGCAATCGCCGGCGCGCACGAGCGTGACCTCGAGGTGCAGGACCGCTACGGGGTGAACTACCGCTCGTACTGGTTCAGCCAGCAGCCCGCCCGGGTGTTCTGCCTCGTCGAGGCACCCGACGCGGACGCAGCCGTTGCCGTGCACCGTGAAGCGCACGGTCTGCTCGCCGACGAGATCGTCGAGGTCCGCGAGGGGTAGCTGGTACGGGTCCGGCTACGGGTCGGGTCCGTCGAGGAGGAACTCCTCGGCGCGGCGGACGAGCTCCCGCTTCGACGACACCCCGAGCTTGAGGTACGCGTTGGCGAGGTGGGATTCGACGGTGCGCCGACCGATGAACAGGTGCTCACCGATCTCCTGGGCGGTGAGCCCCTTGGCGGCCAGCCGTGCCACGTCGCGCTCCCGACCGGTCAGCGCGCCCGCACCATGAACAGCCGCAGCGGCAGCGCGGCGACCCCTGCTGCCGAGCCGACCGAGCTTCGCAAGGGCTGCGTCCCGTCGCCAGACCGCGCCGCAGCCGGCGAACGTCTCTGCGGCGGCCGAGAGCGCCGTCACCGCTGCACCGCGGTCGGTGTGTCCCAGCGCACGCCCGGCCACGTCGAGCGCGCTGCCGTGGTGCAGCGCGTAGCCGGCCGCCGACAAGCGCATAGCTGCCGCCTCGGCCTGCTCGGCTGCCCGCGCGAAACGGCCGTGCGCAAGGTGGCTGCGAGCGACCGCCAAACGCGCCAGCGACGGATGGAGGTCGCCTCCCACGGCCTCGGCGATCTCCCCGAGACGGTCGGCCGCCGTGTCGCACCGCAGCCTCTGCCCTGCCTCGTCGGCGACCTCGACGATATCGACGAGAACGAGTGCCTCGTAAGCCGCTGCACCGACGGCGCGCAACCGGTCCGCAGCGCGATCGAGCCCCTCGAGCGCCTCGACGGGTTGGCCGTCGTGCCAGGCGAGGAAACCCGCGGTCCAGTCGCACCAGCAACTCCACACGAGGATGTGTCGGTCCCCGTAGCTGCCGCGCGCTTGCTCGAGCCCGCTGTCGGCCCTGCCCCGCAGCCCCATCTCGGTATGCAATCGCGCGGCCAGCGCCGACCCCCAGGCGCGACGCCGGCTACCGCGCACGGGGCGGCGCACCGCGGACTGCTCCAAGGCGGCGACCGCGTCACCGAGGCGGCCGGAGAGCCAGCAGCAATGCGCCGAGTCTTCGTAGGCGATGGCATCCGGTGCCGCGGCATCCTCGGCGAGCGCGGCGTCCACCGACGCGCCGCCCTCTGCGAGGCGGCCGGCCAGCGCGAGCATCAACCCCTGCTGGGCTAACCCCCAGGCGCTGCGGTAGGTGTCGCCGGCCTGCCGAGCCCACTCGATGCTCGATTGGTACAGCAACTCGGCCTCGCCGAAGCGACCGATGAACCCGAGGGCGTAGGCCGCGGTTCCCGCCGCCTGGACCGCGGCACGCAGGTGCCCGGTGGCGGTCGCGTCTGCCAACACCGCGCCGGCGAGCGCGGCCTGCTCGGCGAGGTCCGCGTCACACCCGCGGATCCATGCGAGTTCGTTGCGCGCGAACAATGCCCGCTCCTCGTCTCCCGCGGCCTCGAAAGAGGCGACGGCGGCCCGGCAGTGCTGTTCGGCCTCGCCCACCCGTCCAGCCCCGAACGAGAGGAAAGCGGCCAGGTGGAGCTGCACGGTGCCGCGAGCGACCTCATCGGCGTCTGCGGCCAGATGGGGTTCGATCCGCTGCATCGCGGCGATGGCCGTGGCCGAGTCGTTCTCCGCGAGGTGGGACAGGACCCACTCCGCCTGCCAGGTCATCGCGTGGAGCACTCGAAGCCACCTGGGGTCCTCGGGAGGCAAGACCTCCACGAGCGCGGCCAGAGCCGCGAGGGCTTCCTGGTAGAGCCCTCGGGACTCGGCCTGGGCCATGGCGCTGCACAGGGCGTCCAACGCCTCGTCCTCGCCGGGCTCCGCGGCACGGGCGAAATGGCCCGCCGCCGACCCGAGCCGATGCCCGTCTAGGAGGATGCGAGCGACCGTCCGGTGCAACGCACGGCGCCGAGCGCCGCCGACCTCCTGGTAGATGGTGTCCGCCACGATCGGGTGACCGATCTCGTAGGTCAGCGCAGCACCGTCTACATGCTCGTCGACCAGCCTCGCGGCGCAGAGCTCCTCGAGAGCGGCGGCGAGCTCCTCGGGGCCCAAACCCACGACTCGGCGGAGATCGGTGAGGTCGATCTGCCGCTCGACCACCGCCAGCGCTTCGAGCACCGACCGGCTGACAGCGCGCAGGCCCTGCATCTCCAGGTGGACGCGTTCGCGAAGGGTCTCCGGTATCCGCTCCAGTCGCGGAGCGGTCGGGTCTGCGCCTTCCTCTACGAGCGCCCGGAGGAGGCCGATGATGAACAGGGGGTGGCCCATCGACCGCTCGGCCAACCACGTCACCAGCGGTTCGGGCACGAACGCCGAGCGCGATCCCGGTGCCTCCCGCAGCACGTCGTGCGCGAGCCGCGCCACCTCGTCACGTCGGAGGGGTTCGAGGCTCACGCGGTGCAGGAGCCCGTCCTCCGCGAGCCCGAGCAAGACCTCGCCGGCGATCGGACGGCGACGTAGGTCCCCTGGGCGTGCGGTGACGACGATCCCGATCGGCGCGCCGGACAGCCTCCGTCCGAGATAGCGCAACGCCTCCCACGACGACGTGTCCGCAAGATGCATGTCGTCGAGCGCCACGAGGACCGGCGTTGCCGCACTCAACCGGTCGAACAGGTCCACGAGCCCCTCGAGGAGGTCCCGGCGGTGTGGCTCCCGAATGGGAGGTCCGCCGACGGCCTCGACCGACTTCACGAGCGCGGTCAGGTCCGATAGCGAGGTGCCGCACAGCCGACGCACGTCGGCCTCGTCCATACCGCGCAGATGGCGGTCGAGCGCTTCCGCCCACAACCCGAACGACGCGGTCGCACCCCACCGGTAGGCGCGTGCCGACAGGCAGGAAGCCCGACCGGCGAACCGGTGCAGCACTTCCTCCGCGAGCCGGGTCTTGCCGAGTCCGGGTGCCCCCGTGACGAGCAGGACGCGTATGCCGCCCCTCAGCATCTTGCCCAGCTCGGCGTCGAGTTCTGCGAGCACGTCGTCGCGGCCCACCAGATTGGTGCCGGCCGACTGTGAGGCCGAGGACGCTGTCCGTCTCACATCCCGCACTCCTCGGGTGTCGATCGCCGACGGCATACCGCCGTGGTTACGTTCCCCATCCACGCAGGCTCCTGCGTGAATCGTACGCCCAAGCCGCGCGGTCGCTCGTACTCGGCCTTGACGTCGTCGACGGTGAACTGGGTGAAGGGGATGCCGTCGTGCTTCTTCACCAAGCCCAGCACGTCGGTGTAGAACCGCTCGGCCTTCTTGCGGTCATCGACGAGCACGCTCGTCAAGGTGATCCTCATGTCGGTTACCTGCCTTCCTCCGCATCAGAGGCGCGCAGACCTCAGCTGGCTGCGGGATCTGCCTGGCCATGCCTGGCCTTCGTCTCCTGGGCGCGGCGACCTCGCGCCACCTCGGTGGCCAGCGCGTCGAGGGACTGGGCGAACGGTGCTGGTCGCTCGACGAGGTGTGAGAGCCACGCGGCAGCGTCCGAGAGCCCGGTCGGGTCCAGTGCGTAGAGGCGGCGGGCCCCTTCTGCACGCACGTCGACCAGTCCGGCGTCTCGCAACACCCGCAGGTGCTGGGAGACGGCCGGTTGGGACATCGGGCGCTCAGCGGCCAGCGCCGCGACCAGCGCCCTCACGGGCTGCTCGCCGTCCGCGAGCAGTTCGAGGAGCCGGCGCCTTGCCGGGTCACCGAGCGCCGCGAACGGCGACACCGTCACCCGTCATACCCGGTGTAGAACGCAACGGTGCGCTCGGCCGCCTCGCGTGCGGCGACCGACTCGTCGCCGTCAGCGACCGCGCTGTCGGCCCACCCCGTGGCAGCGTGCTGGACGAACGCGATCCCGGGGGCGGTGACCGCCCAGTTGGCCGCCTCCACCGGGTCGACCGGGACCTGCGTATCGATGTGCAGACCTAGTCCCAACAGCCCGAGATCCCAGCCGACACCGGTGGCGCCGGGTCCGTACTGCGCCCAGAAGTCCGGGTCGACCGGCGCTTCGTGGGCTAGCTCCAGTGCCGTGCCATCGGCTGTGGGTGAAAGGGTGACCCGCACCCACGACACCTGGCCCGCGAACTCCCATGTGATGGCGAATGAGTGTGGCGCGTCGCACTGCTCGACGGTTCCCCCGGCATTGCCCTCGACCTGGTAACGGCCGCCTGGCTGCAACTCGCCGCTGACCGGCGAGAACCACCGGGGGAGCCGCTCCGGATTGGTGATGGCGTCCCACAGATCGGCCTGATCGGTGGCGTAGGTGCGGCGGGCCACGACGATCCGGGTGGCCACGCCATCACGGGAGCCGGTTCGGACCTGCCGGCTCACGAGTCCAGCTGCGCCTACCGGGTCGAGTCTCATCATTGGCCTCCCTCGTCGCGGGCCTCACCGGAAACTTCCATAAGCGGCTACTTATATAAGGCTATCCGAGGCGCTATCCATAGGGCAACATCTTCCTGGCTCGACTCGCTCCCTAGGTGGCCGCCCGCCTCATGGACGGCTCGGCTCCGTGGCGGTTCGGAATGCGGCAGGGCGCAAGGCAGCTGATCGCGTCACCCAGACCTTCACCCTCAAGGGCTCGCCGGTAGAAGCCCTACTGCCGGGGCCCGCGGGCAACGGCCGGCTAGTCCGGGTCGGGCTCACGCCCCGACCGAGACCTCACCGCGCGAGTAACGGCGCGGCAGGTTTCCCGTCGTCGCGAAGCGGTACAGGGCGGCGACGAGGGCTCCCGCAGCCACCGAGCCGACGAGCTGGATCACCACCACCATCACGATC
>SKQL01000070.1 GCA_007119035.1 Nitriliruptorales bacterium
CACCGCCCGGGCGTCCCGCCGACGGACCACCGACAAGACCATAGCGACGTTGCCGCTCGCGCCCGACCCGACGAACGTCGTCGCCCCGAAGCCGCGTGACCGGATCGCGCCTGCGACGAACTCGCCCGCGAACTCCCGTCCGACGTCATTGGGGACGAACACGCGGACCGTCACCGTGCCGAGCTTGAACGAGTGCACGATGGTCATGCCGATCCATGTCCCTGCCCCGACGCCGACGACGAAGCCGAGGAAGCGGGCGGGCGTCGGGTCGGCGAAGACGATGCCGGCCGCGGACAGCCACACCGCCGCCTCGAGTGCGGCGAACAGGGCCGCGAAGTGACGTGTGCCCCTCACCACGAACGCGGTCTTCACCACACCGAGCAGCACATCGGAGGTCCGCAGGGCGGCGACGAGGGCCCCCGACCCTAGGGCGGCGAGAACGAAACCGGTCGACATGGCGGAATAATGGCGCCAAGAATGCTCAGCGTGAGATTCCCTCACCTGGCCGAAGGGGCTACCCGCCCGCCGCTCCCTGCTCCTCGAGCCAATGTCGCGGTGTCCCGGGGCTGCGCTGCGGAGGAACCGGAATGGCGTTCGGGACTACTGTGCGTGGTGTCGTCGTCCAGCGACACCACGTCGCGCCCGCTCACGAGCCATCGATCACGTCCCGCTCGCTTCGCTTCGTAGAGCGCTTGGTCCGCGCCGCGGATGACGGCGTCGGGATCCTCGTACGACAGGTCGGCCTCCCGGATGCCGCCCGAGAACGTGACGGAGCGCTCGTGGCCCTCCACGGCGGCGAGGTCGAGCACACGGGCCCGGAGCCGCTCGAGCAGGTGCTCCGCGTCCTCCGCCCCCGACTCCCGCAGGACCACCCCGAACTCCTCACCGCCGTAGCGGTACGCGGTGTCGGTCGTGCGAAGCGTCTCCCGCAGGAGCGCGCCGAACGACACGAGGAACTCGTCGCCGGCCTGGTGGCCGAGGCTGTCGTTGAGCTCCTTGAACAGGTCGAGGTCGAGGAGGATGAACGTGCAGGGCGTCTGGTAGCGACGGTAGCGGGCCAGCTCCGCGGCGAGGTCCTCGTCGAGCTGGCGACGGTTCATCAGCCCGGTGAGGTCGTCCCGGCGGACCAGCTCGCGGGTGCGGCCGTGCATCCGGGCGGCCTCCAGCGCGGTCCCCGCCTGGGTGGAGACCTTCTCGAGCAGCTCGTGGGCGGTCTGGTCGAGGGAGGCGGCAGCATCGGCACGGAGCTCGAGCACGCCGATGGTCAGCCCACCCGCGATCATGGGCAGCGCGACCCCGTCGATCTCGTGCCCCTGCCGGGCATCGATGACGCCGTCTCTCTCGAACAGCGTCCGCCCGAGCTGAGCGGCCCGCCCCGGCAGGGACTCACCGAGGCGCTGACGCTGCGCCTCGACGTCGGGCGGCACCCCGTCGTCGCGGACCGCGTGGGCGAGGACCACCTGGTCGTCGTCGTGCTCGACGATCCACACGCGCGCCTCGGGCAGGCCGCTGAGGGGCAGCGCGCCGCGGCCGATCGCGTGCAGGACCCGGTCGAGCTCCAACGACGAGGAGAACTCCTGCGCGTAATCGAGCACGCGGCCGGCCACGTCGGCGAGCCTGCCGAGCTCGTGCTCGCGACGGTCGGCGCGGGTGCGCTCCTCCGCGAGCGCCCGGGTGGTCGCGCCAAGCTCGTCGGCGACCATCCGCAGCTCCGCGGGGCCGGATGTCTGCGCTACCGCGCTCAGGTCGCCGTTGCGCACGCGCCGGACGACCTTGAGGAGGTCGTGCAGCGGCTGCTCGACGTGCTGGCGTGTGCGCCTGAGTTGCCGGAAGGTGAGCACGAGCCCCGTGCCGATCACCACGACGCTCGCGGCGAGGCCGGTGAGGAACGCGATCCGCGCCAGGAGGCGGAGGTCGTCGATGCGCCCGTCTAGCGCGGTGGCAAGCCCCGCGTCGGCCTCCCGGTAGGAGCCGAACAGCACCATGCCGTCGGCGACGTAGCCGCTGCGGTCACCGAGCTCGCCCACGTCGTCGGCTGAGAGAGCGACCTCGGCCCACTCCGTGGTCCAGCGTGTGCGGCGGTTCCACGTCGACAGGAGGAGGTCACTCAGCTCGTCATCCCCCGCCACGCTTCGAAGCAGCTCGGTCTCCACCCCCTCCGCGCGGGCGCGCGCGTCACGGTAGGCCTCCTGATAGGAGGGGTCGCCGGTCAGCAGGTAGCCCCGCAGGCTGCTCTCCTGCTCGAGGGTCGCCTCGTGGGCCTCGCCCCGTGCCTCGTCGGCGGCGGACAGACCCGCGAGCTCGTCGTCCACCCACCACGACACGCCGAAATGGCCGAGCGCGAGGAGGAGCACGACAACCAACGTCCAGACGACGGGTCGGAACGCCCGCGTCAGCTCCCCGGCGAGCGGACGCGCGCCATCGGCAGGTTCCATCAACCGCAAGTCCCTACAGCGCACACGAGACAGGCGTGGGCGCCACCCTTGAGGATCACGTCCGGCCTCGCCATCCAACATGACCGGTCGACCATGGCGGGGCAAGCCATCCCGAGTGCTCCTTCGGCTAGGGCGCTTCCTCACGTTCCGAGCGGGCCCATGCGGCTGCGATCACCGCGGCGAGCGCGAACGCCCCTGTGACGACCGCCCACGCGAGCCCGTACGAGTCGGTGCGGTCCACGGAGGCCCCGACGGTGACAGGGGCGATCGTCAGCCCGATGAAGAACCCGAGGAGCACGACCCCGGAGGCGTGGCCGGTCCCCTGCCCCTGGAAGCGGCGCACGACCGCGAGCATCCCGACCACGTTCCACGCGGCCGCGCTCGCGCCCAGCCCGATCGCGGCGACCCATATCAGCCACGTCGCGCCGAGTGAGGCGGCCCACAGGACCGACTGGGACAGGGCAGCGACCGCGGCGATCAACGCGAGGGTCTGTTGGGGCCGGGGCACCAACTCCGCGCGGCGTCCCCATGCCACACGGGAGAAGATGCCGATGAAGCCGATCAGGCCGACCGCCGCGCCTCCCGCGGTGATGCTCATGCCGAGGGTCTCCACCGCGTAGAGCGGCAGGTAGGTGAAGAACGACGACACCCCGATCCCCATCAGCAGCGCGTATGCCATCAGCCAGCTGACGAAGCCGCGCAGCGGGACAGGTCGTGGGACGCCCTTCTCCGCGACCGACTCCGGCGATTGTGTCAAGCGCGCGGTCGAGGTCGAGAGGATGCTCGCGAGCGAGACGACCGCGATCAGCCCTGCCGCGGCGCGCCACCCGAGCACGATCGCGATCGGGGGGAGCACTGTGCCCGCGGCGAAGGTGCTCACCTGCACCCCCGACTGCTTGAGGCCGGTGATGATGCCCTGCTTGCCGGGCTGCAGGCGAGTGGCGATCAGCTCGTTGGTGACGGGATTCATCAGCGCGTTGGCGGTGCCCGCGAGCGCGACCGCGAGCCACAGCCACACGAGGTCGGGGGACAGGGCCATCCCCGCGAAGGAGATGCCGACGATGAGGAACAGGCCGATCAACAGCGGGTAGCCGCCGACCTTGTCCACCAGACGCCCCACGAGCGGGGACGCGATGGCGCCCACCGCGAAGTAGGAGGTGTTGAGCGCCCCGAACGTCGTGCGGGTGATGTCGAGGTCGGTCATGATGAGCGGGCCGAAGACCCCGAGGGAGAACTGCATGATCGAGCCCATGGCCATCGCCAACGTCAACGTGGCCGCGAAGCTCGCACGCCATGCGCGCGGGCTCGCGCTCATGGGCGGATCGACCGGGGTGCATCCATCGGGAGCAGGCTAATCGCTACGGGCGGCGGGGCCTATTCGGACAGCACGAGGCGACAGAAGGGCTACCAGATGCGGGTGTTCGTGACGCGGCAACTGACGGACGGGGCGGCCAGTGCGATGGGTGACCTGCCCGCCTCCGTCGAGGTCTTCGAGGGAGGCGGCGCCCCCGACCGCTCCGAGCTGCTCGAGGGCGCCAGAGGCGCAGCGGCCCTGCTCACGATGGTGACCGACGAAGTCGACGAGGCGGTGCTCGACGCCGCGGGCGATGATCTGCGCATCGTCGCCAACCACGCGGTGGGCGTGGACAACATCGACCTCGCCGCCGCGGCCGAGCGCGGCGTGGTGGTGACGCACACCCCAGGGGTCCTCGACGAAGCGGTCGCTGACCTCACGTTCGGGCTCGTGCTCGCGACCTCCCGACGCATCGGTGAGGCGGACCGCATGGTGCGGTCGGGGACGCCGTGGGTGTGGGGGCCGCGGGTGCTCATCGGCCTCGATCTGAGCGCGGGCGCCACCCTCGGGATCGTGGGGCTGGGACGCATAGGGATGGCCGTGGCCCGTCGCGCGCGGGCGTTCGGCATGCGCATCCTCGCCACGGGCAGCCGCGCGAGCTCCGCCGAGGCGAGGGACCTGGGGGTCGAGCCCGCGGACCTCGGGGCGTTGCTCGACGCGAGCGACGTGGTGTCGCTGCACTGCCCGCTCACCGACTCGACGCGTCACCTCATCGGCGCCGCGGAGCTGCGCCGCATGCGGCCCGGGGCGATCCTCATCAACACCGCGCGCGGGAGGGTGGTCGACGAGGCCGCACTCGTGGCCGCGCTCGGCGATGGGACGATCGCCGCGGCCGGCCTCGACGTCTTCGAGCACGAGCCCCAGGTGCACCCGGGGTTGCTCAAGCTCGACAACGTCGTCCTCGCGCCCCACATCGGCAGCGCGGGCGAGGCGACGCGCGACCGGATGGGCCAGCTCGCCATCGACAACATCGCCGCGGTCCTCACCGGCAAGGACCCGCTCACTCCCGTGAGTGCCTGATCCGGGCCCGGCCCGGCGGCCGGCGGCCGTTAGTGGTGGATGTGGCCGGTATTCCGGCGGGATCGACCGGGAACGTGGGGTGCGCGGCGGCCGGCGGCCGTTAGTGGTGGATGTGGCCGGTATTCCGGCGGGATCGACCGGGAACGTGGGGTGCGCGGCGGCCGGCGGTCAGCACTCGGCCATGACGGTGCGGTCCAGTTCGCCCAACGCGTCCTCCACCGTGCCCATCCACCGTTCGTCCCAGGGTGATTCGAGCGGGTTGGCCTCTCCCGCCGCCACCTGGGCGCTCCATGTCGCTGCGTCTGCCCAGAAGAGGTGGTTGGTCTCGGCCGCGTCAGCCGCGTCCCCGGGTGCGGTCGCCGCGAGCTCCCGGGCGGCGTCGACCACCCGTTGCTGTCCCTCCGCCGCTTCGGCCATCAGCACGCGGGACTGCTCCCGGGCCGGCGACGTCGCGGCCGATGTCGACGCCGACCGCGTGCTCGAGGCGATGATCAGCCCGCTGTACCTGCGCATGCTCGTCACGCAGGCCTCGCTCGACGACGAGTTCATCGCCGCGCACGCGGCTTTCGCCGCTGCGGGCGCGACTGCGGCAGGCGCGGGCATGAGACCCGGAGGGAAGGCGGGAGAGGCCAGGAGGCCATGACGGTCGGAATAGGCGACACCGCGACGTCGTTGCATCCAGGGATCCCCGCCGGCCACGTGACCAGAACGCCGGCCGACGAGGAAAGGTCCCCGCGTGTCCGTGCCACTCTCGATCCTCGACCTCGCCCCCATCGGGGAAGGCGAGACCGCCCGTGACGCTTTCGACGCGAGTGTCCGGCTGGCTCAGCGCGCGGAGGCGTGGGGATACCGTCGGATCTGGTACGCCGAGCACCACAACATGACCGCCATCGCGTCGGCGGCGACGAGCGTGCTCATCGCCCACGTCGCCGCCCACACCCAGACGATCCGCCTCGGCGCGGGTGGCGTCATGCTTCCGAACCACGCGCCCCTGACGATCGCGGAGCAGTTCGGCACCCTCGAGACGCTGCATCCGGGGCGCATCGACCTCGGCCTCGGTCGCGCGCCCGGCACCGACCAGCAGACCTTTCGAGCGCTGCGCCGCGACCCGTCGGCGGCGGACCGGTTCCCCCAGGACGTGCTCGAGTTGCAGGGCTACCTCGCCGGCGAGTCGACGGTGCCCGGCGTGGAGGCCGTCCCCGGCAGGGGCACCCACGTGCCGATCTACATCCTGGGCTCGTCGCTGTTCGGCGCGCGACTCGCGGCCGCGTTCGGGTTGCCGTTCGCGTTCGCGTCGCACTTCGCCCCGCAGGCGCTGGTGGATGCGGTGGCCATCTACCGCCATGAGTTCCAACCGTCGGCCCACCTCGACCGGCCCCACGTCATCGCGGGCGTCAACGTCATCGCCGCGGACACGCGGGAAGCCGCCGAGGAGCAGCTCCTCGCGGCGAGGCGATGGCGGGCCAAGCGTCTGCTCGGCCGCGGCCGGTCGCTGTCAACGGAGGAGGTCGACGCGCTTCTCGCCTCCCCCGCGGGCGCCCAGGTGCTCGAGATGATGCGGTACACGGCGGTGGGGACGTCGGGCGAGGTCATGGAGGACCTCAAGCGATTCTCCGACCACGCCGACGCGGACGAGTTGATCGTCGTCTCCTCCGCCCCCGACAAGGCCGCCGCGCTGCGATCCCTCGAGCTCATCGCGGAGGCCTCGGGCATCGCGTCGTAGCCCGCTACCCGCTGGGGCGCGGACGCAGCTCCATGCGGAAATGCCCATCCAGGCGCACGCCCTCCGAGGTGGTCCCGTCGCGGACCTCGTACACGAGCGCACCGTCCTCGCCCTCGGGCCCCCAGTCGGTGAACCGCACCGTGTCCTGTCCCACGAAATCCAGGAGCTCGGAGGGCGCGTTCGGGCTGCTCTGGGGCGTGCCACCGAGCGCCAGCACCAGCGCGGTCACCATCGCCTCGTGCGCGGACCAGAACGCGGTGCCGGGACGCCCTTGGCACTCGACCGGGGGGGAGGCGAGGTCCTCGGGCCAGAAGAAGTCGACCTCCGCGTCGGTGCCGTCGATGTCCGCGCGGACGACCGCCACGGGATCGCCGACGTCGAGGGCGACCGCGGGCCCGCAGGCGGGGTAGTGGTAGTCGTATCGCGCCCAGGTGCCGTCCGCGTCGCCCGACCACTCGCCCGTCGTCGCGTCGTGGTCGAGCTCGACGGCACCTTCGACCGTCGCGGTGGCGGCAAGGTCCCCTCCGCTGGTCTCGAGCGCGCTCGACAGCACGAGGTCGTACTCGGGTCGGGCGCGGAGCTGCTCGTAGCGCCAACGGGACTCGCCGCCGCGGGGCAGCTCCGCGTGGACCTCCACGTCGAACGGGTCGTCGGGCTCCGCGCCGGGTGGCAGCGCGAGCTCGACCTCGGTCTCCCACACGCCGTCGGCCACCTCCTCCTCGAGCGTGAGGTCGGGTGTGTCGACGCCGTCGACGGTGGTGCTGAGGCTCACCGCGCTCGCGGTCTCCTCCTCGCCGAGCCCCTCGAAGCGCAGCACCGCCTCGAACACGTGCTGGCCGCTGTCGTTGACGTCGAGCTCGACGGTGCCGCGGTCGGCGAACTCGCCGCCGCCGGGTCGGTGCAGCGCGACGACGTCGCGGCCGCGCAGCGTCTCCTCGCCCTCGTGCACGAGGACGGGCGCGCCCATGTCGCCGCCTCTGCTGACCGTCTCCCCGAAGGCGGCATGGTTGTCGGCGACGAGATCGTCGAGCGGGCGCCCCTCGACGATGTGTGTGGCAAGCGACGCCCGTACGCGGCCCGCCTCCCGGGAGAAGACGATGTTCTCGTAGCCGAGGGCCAACCCGCCCGAGTCGCCGACGAGGTGGGTGGCGAGGTCGGTGAAGCGCATCGACTGGCAGGCGCTGAGCATCAGCAGCTGGTCGGGCAGCCCCTCCGGATACTCGTGGGCGAAGAAGTCGGTCGTGACGCCGACGCGGGTCATCCGGTCGTCGTCGTCCTCGGGCTCGAAGGGCTCATAGCACTCGTCCCCGCCGCCTCCCGTCATGCTCGCCTCCATCTCGGGCAGGCACGTCTCGACGAGCAGCTCGATGATCTCCTCGGTGGACAGATCGGTGCGGATGCGTCGGCTGCGCTGGGCGACCACGACGCCGGGCACGTCGCCGTAGGCCTCCGCCGCCTCCGCCGCGCTGCCGTAGGCGTCGCCGACGGCGAGGATCGTGTGGCAGTCGGTCGGCTCCCCCTCGTCGCCCTCCGCGCAGAGGCCGTTGCCGTGGGTGGCGAGGAAGACGGTGTCGTAGGCGCCCCAGCCCCGGAAGGCGTCGAGCGTGATCGCGTCGTCGCCGCGGCTGTCGTTGGCGTGGACGTCGACGTGCCCGCCACGCGCGGAGAAGTCGCGGAGGCTCGCCAGCTCGTCGGCAAGGGCCCGGTCCGAGTCGGTCGCCGGGTTCTCGTAGGCGTAGGGCAGGAGCACGAGCCCGCGCTTGCCCTCGCCCGGCTCGCCCGCGATGCCGTCGGCGGCCTCGGACTCCGCACCGGCGAGGCGGGCGCCGGCCACCGGGTCGCCGGGCGGGATGGTCGAGGCGGGGGTGGCTGCGGGCAGAGGTCCACCGTCGATCGGCTCGCCCTCGTGGTCGGGGCGCTGGACCCAGGCGGGGGCCCCGCCCTCGACCCGGAACATCAGCCCGATCTCGTCGTTTCGCACCTCGGCGATCGCGTCGAGGTCGTCGAGCCCGGCCGCCATGGTGTCGACGTCGACCCCCGCGCCGATGAACGTCGACGCGAGACGCATCACCGCGTCGGTCGCCGACAGCGACTCGTCGGAGACCTCGTCGAGAGTGCACGGCTGGCCGCGGCGCTCGCAGTCGAGGGAGTCCTCGATGTCCCCGCCTACCGCCGCGTCGACGCCCGCGTCGACGCCGGCGTCGCCGTCGGGGCCGGCGTCGGAGCCGTCCTCGCCCGTGCACGCTGCGAGGAGGAGCGCACCGAGAACGACGACAGCCGACAGGGCCGCCCGGCCACAGCGATGCCACCAACGAGCGCGCACTACGGCCCCACCTTATCTGTACCGAACCTGACCACCTCAAGCCTAATGGTGGGCAGCGGCGGGTCCGGTCAACTCGCTGGTGGCCTCTCGTTGCTGCGCGCCGGTCTGGCTACCGGGCGCCCGGCCGGCGGGTGCGTCGCTTGCGGGCGTCATCCTTGCCCGCGGCAGTGAGGCGGGGCACGCCCTTGCGTCGCTGGGCGAGCTCGTCGCCCTCGCTCAGCACGTCCCGCGACGAGCGGGCCGTCCGGCGACGGTCGGTCGGCTGGATGGGGAATCGGGTCCGTTCCTGGCTCACGTGCGCTCCCTTCGAGAGGGTGATGGCGCCATCATCATCGAAGGCGAACGCCGCCACAGGGCCGGGCGGCCCGCATCGTGGGGCTCAAGGGCCCGGAGTCGGACCGCGGTCAGCCGGAGGGCTTCCAGGCCTCGCGGTAGGACACGCGGCCGCGCGTGCGCAGCACGCCACCGCGGTAGATGCGCGCGGAGACCGGCAGCAGCAACGCGATCGTCGCCAGCGCGAGCACGATCGCCGCGGTCGCCTGCACCCACGAGGTGGCGCCCACCGCGAACAGCAGCGGCTGCACGATGGGGGCGG
Organism: Nitriliruptorales bacterium; assembly: GCA_007119035.1. Lineage (GTDB taxonomy): Bacteria > Actinomycetota > Nitriliruptoria > Euzebyales > Egibacteraceae > SKQL01. The sequence goes on from SKQL01000070.1 coordinate 9,451, forward strand.
TGAGCGGGACGACGCCCGCCACGGTGGCGACCGTGCTGTGGGGGTCCGCGATGGCGAACTGGGCGCCGAACAACGC
>SKQL01000103.1 GCA_007119035.1 Nitriliruptorales bacterium
CTCACGTTGACCCGGGTCGTTGGCCTCGCCGTCGGCACGTCGCCGCCGGCCGGGCTGGTGAGCGTGGTCAGCGGTCGGTATTCTCGGGATCTGCGACACGACATCGGGGCTCGTAGCTCAGTGGGAGAGCGCTGCCTTCACACGGCAGAGGTCGGTGGTTCGATACCGCCCGAGCCCACCCGAGTCGTCCTCGAAGGGCATGCCTCGTCCTGCATCCGACGCGAAGGGTCTCCAGCCGTGACGGGAGACGGGGACGCGATCTACTACTGGGACTACCTGGGTCTCGATGACCTCCTCTTGAGCCAGGTGCCCTAGAGCGGCAAGGACGGCGAGCCCGCGCACGACGAGATGCTGTTCATCGTCGTGCACCAGGCCTTCGAGCTGTGGTTCGAGCAGATCCTGTTCGAGCTCGCTCCCGTGCTTCGGACCATGAGTGCGGACGAGGTGCCCGAGAAGGAGATGGGCCAGGTCGTCGATCGGCTTCGAGAACCGCCTCGGCCTGCCCGGGCGCCAGCGGCTGCGCATCCTCGGGGCGGCGTGCACCTCTGTCATGCGCGCGGACCACCGGAAGGCCCTCGATCTCCCGCGTTACGCATCGGAGAACGACACCGCGATCTTGCACGCGCCTGATGGTTGGGACGCGTGCGCGAGCGCGTCCGCGATCCGCTCGATGGGGTACGTGTGGGTGAGCATCTTGCCGACATCGGGGAGGGCGTCCTCCTCGGTGAGCCGCGCGATCGCTGCTCGGAACGAAGGCAGGCCGGGTTCTGATTGGGCACCGTATATCGCGCGCACGGTCGCCTTGCGGCGGAACAACGTGTTGACCGGGAACGGCGACAGGCCGACGCGCTCCGCGAGGCCGAACATGCCGAGCGTCCCACCCACCGCGAGGCAGTCGACCGCGGCGTCGCGCGCGTCGTCGTAGCCGGCAGCCTCGATCACGATGTCCGCCCCACGTCCCCCCGAGCGGGCCCTGACCGCCTCCGCGATCGATTCGTGGGGCGCGTGCACGGTCTGTGTGGCCCCGAGCCGGCGTGCCCAGTCGAGGCGGGTCTCGTCGAGGTCTGACACCACGATCTCCCGGGTGCCGCGGCGCAGCAACTCGCCGATGAACAGCAGCCCCGCGGAGCCCGCACCGACCACCGCGGCCACGTCCGCACCGCCGGGCGGCCAGAACCGCTCGATCCCGTGGATGACGGTGCCGAGCTGCTGCGCGAGCACGATGGTGCTCGCGGGGATCTCGCCGTCGTCGATGCGCAGGAGCTGCTCAGGCCCGAGCACCTGGTAGTCCGCGAAGCCCGCCGCGAGGTCGGGCACGGGAAGCGTCAGGACCCGCTCGCCGGGGCGGAAGCGCTCCGTCGTCGAGTCGACGACCTCGCCCACGCCTTCATGGCCGGGGTAGCCGGGGGAGACCGCCGCGGGCGTCATGCCCACGCCGTGGTGGATCGCGTGGACGTCGCTGCCGCAGATCGTCGCGAGCTCCGTGCGGACGAGGACCTCGGGCCGGTCGGGCGACAACGTGGGCTGCGGCACACGTTCGTACACGACCTCGCCGGGGGCCTTGAACACCGCGGCGCGCATCGTGTCGGTACCCGCGTCGCCTGCCATCAGGAAGCCCTCACCGTCGCCATGCCTCTTCCGCCCGCCGGCGGAGGTCCTTGACCCCCTCGGCGTAGCAAGGGTACTTCCACAGCGCGCTGCCGGAGATGAACACGTCGGCGCCCGCCGCGGCCGCGCCCGCGATGGTCTCGGGCCCGATGCCGCCGTCGACCTCGAGGTCGATGTCGTAGCCGCTTTCGTCGATGAGGGCGCGGGCGGCGGTGATCTTGGGCTCCATCGAGGCGATGTAGGCCTGCCCACCGAAGCCGGGGCTCACGGTCATCACGAGGAGCAGGTCGGTGAGGTCGAGCACGTGCTCCACGAACGCGAGCGGCGTGGCGGGCGAAAGCGCGATGCCGAGCTTGGCGCCGAGGCTTCGGATCGTCCGGTACGTGTAGTGGGGCTCGCGGAGCGTCTCGGGGTGCACGATGACGATCTCGCAGCCCGCCTCGACGTAGCGGGGCAGCAGCTCCTCGGGGCGCTCGCACATGAGGTGGACTTCGAACGGCACGTCGCACACCCTGCGGCACGCGGCGATCACGTCGGGGCCGAACGTGATGTTGGGGATGAACTGACCGTCCATCACGTCCCACTGGATCCGGTCGGCGCCCGCCTCCTCGAGCGCGCGGCACTCCTCCCCGAGGCGCGTGAAGTCGGCGGTCAGGACAGAGGGGACGATCTGGACGGTCACACGCGGCTCCTGGGCAGGCTGCGGACGAGGTGCGGATGCAGCCTAGTGCGTTTCCGCTGACCTGTCGTTCGTGCTGGCGCCGGGGCGAGCGCAGAACCGGCGAGTATGATCCTCGGCCAAGACGACCTCATGACTCGCCATCCACCGCGTTGACGGTGGTGAGGAGGCCCCCCATCGAAGACTTGCCTCGCGATCGTGGACGTCGCGGTTGCTGAGGCGCCGTAACGGGAGGCCCCGAGCGGCTCGCCGCGCCCTACCCACCTACTACGGGTGGCGCATCGTCGGCTTCGCGTCCATCACCCTCATGCTCACCGGCCCCGGTCAGACGATCGGGATGTCGGTCTTCGTGGAGGAGTTGGTTGTTGAGCTCGACATCACCCGTTCGCGGATATCCTTCGCGTATCTGATCGCCACGCTGGCGGGCGCCTTCACCTTGTCCTGGTTCGGCCGGAGCCTCGACCGGTTCGGGATCCGAACCGCCATGACGGGTATCAGCATCGCGTTCGCGATAGCGATCGCGAGCCTCGCCGGTGTCGTCGGGTTCGTGTCGATGGTGGCGGCGTTCACGGGCCTCCGAGCCCTCGGCCAGGGCGCCCTGGCGCTTACCGCTACCACGTCCGTGAGCTTGTGGTTCGAGCAGCGACGAGGGATGGCGGTGGGCATCGTCACCGCGGTGGGAGCGGGGCTGACGGCCCTCGTGCCCATACTGTTCACCCTCGTCATCGACCTGGTGGGGTGGCGTTCCGCGCTGCTCCTCACCGCACCCCTCGTCGGCTTCCTGCTCGTGCTCATCGCCCAGCGGGGCATGCGGGACGGGCCCCACGAGTTCGGCCTCGGGCTCGATGGTAGGACGCTGTCTCCGCAGGAATCGGCCAGCGCCCAGAATTCCGAGTCCACTCCTGCCAGGGGCGGCGCCGGTCCCACGCAGGTTTCGGGGCGGTCCGGGCGCGAGGCCCTTAGGACGCCCATGTTCTGGGCGCTCGCGCTCGTCTTCGCCACACCGTCGATGATCGGCACCGGCCTCATCTTCCACCAACTGTCGGTGCTGGGCGAGCAGGGGCTCACCGCGACCCAGGCAGCCGCCATGTTCCTGCCGTACAGCCTGGTGGTCATGGCAGCGACCTTCCTCACAGGTGCGTTGACGGATCGGATCGGGTCACGCGCGCTCCTCGCCTTGCCGATGCTCACGCTCATGGGTGCGATGCAGCTCGTGTCCCACATCACTCCCGGCGCCCTGGTGCTGCTGTACGCCGTGCTGCTCGGCAGTACGAGCGGTGCGGCGCGCGCCCTCGAACCCGCGCTCATGCCGAAGTTCTTCGGCTTGGCGCACATCGGCGAGATCCGCGGGAGGATCGGCTCGATCAAGGTGGGAGCGAGCGCCCTCGGTCCCTTCGCGCTCGCCCTCGGCTTCGATCAGTTCGGCGCCTACGGGACCGCCTTGTCGGTCCTGATGGTGCTCCCCGCGGCCGGGCTTCTAGCCGTGCTTGTGGTCGGGCGTCCGGCGCCCGCCTCGGCGGCCTGACCCCGCCCTGGTCGCGCGAACCGGTCGAAGAACAATGGGTACATCGACAGCGACAAGGCGGCGAAGATCGCGATCCCGAATGGTGCGTCGAGAAGCACGAGCATGCCCCCGTGCATGGCGAATCCGAGGATGACCGCGTCTCGGCGAAACCGCGGTAGCCATAGGGCCACAGCAAGGAACGCTGCGGCCGCGAAGCCGTACATGATCGAGACGAGGCTTTTGAGCATGAGCGGCTGCGAGACGCGCGGGCCGACGGCGAGGATCCCCGCCATGAGCGTCAGCAGGTACAGGTGATTGGCGTAGAACTGCTGATCGGCGGCCATCAGGTACGTAAAGGCGACGAACACGACAGCCGCGGGCGGACGCTCGAGGCGCCGCATCGCTAACGCGCCCGCCGCCAGGGTGACGACGGCGCCCAACACCAGGAGTGTGAGCTCCCCGGGGACGACGAGCCAGTCGAACCGGGGGCTGCGCAGGATCCCCGGTTGCTGCAGCGCTCGGCCGATGGCCACGAGCTCCCACACCTTCAGGACGGCACAGCCCGCGACCACCCATCGGACGAGGGCCAGAGCGCTCATGGGCATGGCACGCGCGCGGAGGTGGGCTCCTCGCCGAGAGTCGTGCTTGTGACGACTACCGCCGCGGGGGACAGCTCCTCGCAGAGGTGGGGTGGCAGAAGGTCCGCCAGTCGGTGGCCCAGCCGCATCGTCGCTACCCACTCGTCTGGCTCTACGGGTTCCCGTTGCCCGTTGGCGTGCTCGATCTCGTACTCCCAGCCGTCCGTGGCGATGGAGAACATCTGCCAGCTGAACTCCGCAGGGCGGTGAGTGGAGACCAATCCGGCTGCGGGGACGAGGACCATCCCCGCGAGGAAGATCGCGAGAGCCGCTCGCTCGTACACCGGCTACTCGCGCACCCGCTCGTCGACGAGGCGTTCGGCGACGAAGCGTCCCGCGGGGTGGAAGCGGTAGTGGGAGAAGTCCTTCTGGAACTCCATGTTGATGAGGTTCACGCCGCCACGGTTCTTCTCGACGCTCAGGACCGCCCAGTCGCGGAACGCCTCCGCGCGCACGGAGTCGAAGTCGAGGTGGACGTCGGAGACCGCGCGCATCTTCTCGTTGAGCGTCAGGACGACGTCTGACTCGTACGCGAGCGCAGACGAGCCCCGCAGGTGGTGCAGGTGCAGACGCCGGGCCTGCAGGCCCTCCTGGTCGGCGGCCACGAGCGCGACGACGGTGACGTCGTGGCTGAGCGCTAAGTCCTTGAGGCCCGCGCTGATCGCGGTGACCCGTTCCGCCTCGTCGCCCGGCTCTGAGACCGCCGCGACCTTCTGGAGGTAGTCGACGAACAACGCGCTGCGCCCACCGCCGTGCTCCGCGACGAGCGCGGCGAGCTCGTCGACGCCGGTGTAGCGCCCAGAGGCCCGCACGAGCCACAGGCGATCCGCGTAGGCCTCGACCGCCTTGCGGGCGCGAGCGAGCAGGAAATGCTCCTTGGAGGCGTCCCAGAGGGTTCGCTGCTGCTCGGCGACCTGCGCGATCGCGGCGCGGACGTCGGCGAGCAGCAGCGCGTCGTCGTCGACGGTCTCGAGCGAGGCGACCTCGAGCAGCAGCAGGCGGGCGAGCAGCTCCGCCTCGTCGTGCTCGTAGCACGCGTAGATGGCGTCGTGGCCGGTGCTTGCCATGTGCCGTGCCCACTGGAGGCCCGCGATCGTCTTGCCCACACCGGGCACGCCGCCGAGGAGGACGAGGTCGTGCAGGCGCAGACCCCCGCCGAGCGACTCGTCGAGCGGCTCGAAGCCCGTCGGCAGGCCCGCCTTGAGCCCGTCGCCGGCGGGTCCGCGGGCGTCGAGCTCGGCGATGACGCGGGCGAGGCTGCGTTGGTTCGTGGAGGTGTCAGCCACCGAGCGCTCCTCCCGCACCGAACAGCGTGCGTGTGATGCGGATTGCGGCGGGCCCGAGGATGACCACGAACAGCGCGGGCAGGATGCAGAGGATCAGCGGGAACACGATCTTGACGGGGATCTTCATCGCGTGCTCCTCCGCGCGCTGGCGACGCTTGACGCGCAGCTCGCCCGCCTGGGTGCGCAGGACGTCGGCGACGGGCACGCCGTAGGACTCCGCCTGGATGATCGCGAGCGCGAACTGGCGCAGGTCGGACACCGTCGTGCGGTCCGCGAGGTTGCGCAGCGCCGCGGAGCGCGACACGCCGACCTGCATCTCCTGGAGGGTGCGCACGAGCTCGTCGGCGAGCGGCCCCTTGCCCGACTGCCCCGACCGCGCCATCGCCGCTTCGAACCCGAGGCCCGCCTCGACGCAGATGGTCATCTGGTCGAGCGTGTCGGGGAGCTCGAGGAGGATCTCCTTCTGGCGCTCCGCGCCGCGGCTGTAGAGCAGGAGGTCGGGTGTGAAGTAGAACAGCGCGGTCACGCCGATCGCGAGGACGAGCCACCCGACCGTGGGGTTCGCTGACCACAGAAGGAAGCCGATGCCCGCGCCGAGGGGCAGCAGGAGGAGCTTGACCGCGAGCACCCGCTCGAGGGGCCACGCGGGCGGGCGGCCCGCGAGCGTGATGCGGCGCTCCAGCGCGCGTACCCACCCTGCGGGCGACAGTCGACGGGCCCGCTCGGCGAGGATTGCGACGAACGGGCGGACCGCGCGTTCGCCCGCGCTGCGACCGAGGACCGCCTCGCGCAGGTCGGTCGTGCCGGTGGCGCCCGCGAGGTTCGACGCCACCGCCTGGCTGGGGTCGGAGCGCGCGCTCGCGATCGCCCACCACAGGATCGGCAGGGAGGCCGCGACCGCGGCGGCGGCGAGGATCACCTGGATCGGCACGGCACCCATCGTCAGAACCTCAACTTGATCGTCTTCTTGATCCACAGCCCGCCGATGGCGAGCAGCACCGCGCCCATCGCGAGCATCCCCCAGCCGATGGGGTCGACGAGGAGCTCGCCGAGGTAGGTGGGGTTGGTGAGCACGAGGAACCCGCCGACGACGAACGGCAACCCGAACAGGATCGCGCCGGACAGCCGCCCTTCCGCGGACAGCGCCTTGACCTGCCGGCGGATCTGATTGCGTTCGCGGATCGTGCCCGCGACGGTGTCGAGCACCTCCGCGAGGTCGCCGCCGACCTCCCGGTGGATGCCGATGGCCTGCACGACCCACTCGAAGTCCTCGTTGCCGATCCGCCACCGCATGGCGTCGAGCGCGTCGGTGACGTCGCGGCCGAGGCGCACCTCGACGACGAGCCGGCGGTACTCCTCCGCGGTTGGCGAGTCCGATTCCTTGGCGACGGAGTCGATGGCCTGCATGAGCCCGTAGCCTGCCCGCAGCGTGCCCGCGAGCAGCTGGAGGGTGTCGCCGAGTTGGTCGGCGAACGCGGCCTGGCGCCGGTCACCACGAAAGCCCACCCACATCCGGCACGCGAACACGGTGACCGCGGCGAGGACGAGACCGAGCAGGAGGCCGCCGATCAGCCAGCCGACCGCGAGGGCGGTGACCGCCGCGGAGGCGCACAGCACGACGAACTCGCCCGCACGCAGGTTGATGCCCGCCCGCTCGAGCGCGCGGTCGAGCCCGGAGGTGTAGCCACGGCGCTTGAGGACGCGCTCGGCGAGCGCGGTGGTGCGTTCCGCGAGCTCGGTGAGCCCGGGGATCGATCGGCCTCCGCCGCCTTCGGCCCGGCGCGCACCTCGGAGCTGCGAGGGGCCCTGCGAGGGGGTGAGGATGACGAGGAGCAGGAGCAGCAGTGCGATGGCCACCGCGGCGACGCCGACCACGAGCGCCTCGGTGGTCGCGAACCACCCGAGCGACTGGATGCTGCCCGGCGCAGGAGGCGCGATCTCCGCCTCGGGTTCCTCCTCGGGCTCGGGTTCCGGCTCGGGCGGTGCGGCGGGCAACGCGACGTCGACGACGGTCTCCGCGCGCACGCCGTCGTGCTCGACGGAGACGCGCACCTCTGTCGCGCCCGACGCCTCTGACTCGTAGGCCAGCGTGTACTGGTCGATGAGCTGGTCGGCGATGCCCTGGTAGATCTCCGTGAGCTCTTCGGGGTCCTCCGTGGAGACGAGGGCACCGTCGGTGGCGCCCGCGAGCGCTTCGAGGGCTTCGACGTCGAGTCGGTCGGTGTTGAGCTCGGCGACGTGCATCGGCACGCCCGAGTCCTCGAGCAGCTCGACGGCCTCGTCGAGGGTGGTGGTGCTGTTGTTGTCCTCACCGTCGGCGATGAGCACCATCGTGCGCTGCGCGTCGTCACCGTCGTCGTCGAAGACCTCGAGCCCCGCGGCGACCGCGTCGTACAGTGCGGTGAAGCCTGTGGAGGTGAGCCCGGAGACGGTCGCCCTCGCTTCGTCGAGGTCGTCGCTCAGTGGGTTGAGCAGCACCGGTTCGGTGTTGAACTCCACGACCGCGACCTGCGTGCCCGGCTGGAGGCGGTCGATGAACGAGAGCGCCGCGTCCTTGACCGCCTCCATCGGCTCGATCTCCATGGAGGTCGAGGTGTCGACGATGAGCACGACCTCGAGGTCGTCGCTCGCCTCCTTGGACACAGTGATGTCGCGGGGCTCGCCGCCCTCGTCGAGGCGGAACGCGTCGGCGGGGATGTCGGTGCCGACGAGCGGGCGCGGGGCGGTGACCGTCGCCTCGACCGTGGGGTGCGCGCTCGCGTCGACGTCGACGGCGAGGTCGAGGTCCTGCTGAGCGTTCTCGTTGTCGTCGGTGTCGGCGAGCGCGGCTGCGGGCAGCAGCAGCACCGTGGCGAGCACGGCGACGAGCGCTGCGCGGGCTCTCACGGCTGGGCCCGGCGCTGCTTGCGCAGCATCTCGGGGTTCGCGATCGTGTCCGCGTCGCCGAACAACTCCGCGGGAACGGGGATGCCGAAGTCTGAGAGCTTCTCCGTGAAGTGGGGCCGGATGCCGGTGGGCACCTGGCCGCCGAGGAAGCGCCCGCCCTCGTCGCGTCCCGCTTTGTAGTCGAACAGGAACACGTCTTGGAGGGTGACGATGTCGCCCTCCATGCCCTGGACCTCGGTGACGTGGGTGACCCGCCGGGAGCCGTCGCGCAGCCGGCCGAGGTGGACGACGAGGTCGACCGCGGAGGCGATCTGCTCGCGGATCGCACGGATCGGCAGGTCCATCCCCGCCATCAGCACCATCGTCTCGAGGCGGGAGACCGCGTCGCGGGGGGAGTTGGCGTGCACCGTCGACAGGGAGCCGTCGTGGCCGGTGTTCATCGCCTGGAGCATGTCGAGCGCCTCGCCGCCGCGGACCTCGCCGACGATGATGCGGTTGGGGCGCATGCGAAGCGAGTTGCGCACGAGGTCGCGGATGGCGACCTCGCCCTTGCCCTCGATGTTGGGCGGGCGGGCCTCGAGGCGCACGACGTGCTCCTGGTGGAGCTGGAGCTCGACGGCGTCCTCGATGGTGACGATGCGCTCGTCGGTGGGGATGAACGAGGAGATGACGTTGAGCATCGTCGTCTTGCC
>SKQL01000124.1 GCA_007119035.1 Nitriliruptorales bacterium
CCCGCCTGCACCACGACCTGCGGCTCGAGAGGGAGGGCTCCGCGCCCTCGTGGGCGGTTCCGAAGGGTCTTCCCGACGTGCCGGGGCTGCGCCACCTCGCGGTGCAGACGGAGGACCATCCCCTCGAGTACCTGACGTTCTCGGGGGAGATCCCCCGGGGGGAGTACGGTGCGGGGCCGGTGCGCATCTGGGACGAGGGCACCTACGAATGCCTCGAGTGGCGAGAGGACAAGGTCTCGTTCCGGCTACGCGGCGGGCGCCACGACGGTGAGTTCCGCCTCGTCCGCACCGATGGTGACGACCCTTCGCAGTGGTTGGTGCTCCGGGTGGGCGACCCCGAGGCCCTGCCGGACGAGCCTCCTAAGCTCCGCCCCATGCTCGCTGTCGACGGGGGCAAGGCGTTCGACGACCCCGCCTGGCGTTTCGAGCTCAAGTGGGACGGTGTCCGCGCGATCGCCACCGTCGCACGACCAGGTGGCAGGGCCTCCGCGGGGACCACGCTCACGAGTCGGGCCGGCAACGACGTCACCGCCGCGTATCCGGAGATCGAGTCCCTGTGGGAGCGTGTGCTCGCACGCAACGCGGTGCTCGACGGCGAGATCGTGGCCCTCGACCGGCAGGGCCGCCCCTCTTTCCAGCGGCTCCAGCGTCGCATGCACCTCCGCGAACGCTCCGCCGTGGAGCGCGTCCGTCGCCAGGTGCCCGTGAGCTACATGGTCTTCGACCTGCTGTTCGTGGACGGTGAGTCGCTGCTCGACCGCCCGCTGTCCGAACGTCTCCAGCGACTCGACGAGGTGCTCGTGACGGGCGGTTCCATCAGCGGCAGCGAGGGGGTGACCGAAGCGGGCTCCGCCCTGTACCGCATGGCTCGCGACCACGGGATGGAGGGCGTGATCGGCAAGCGCCTCGCGTCCGTGTACCGACCCGGCAAGCGGAGCGACGACTGGCGGAAGCTCAAGGTTCGGCGGCGCGCCGATGTCGTGATCGGAGGCTGGATGCCGGGTGAGCGCGCACGCGCGGGTTACCTCGGCAGCCTCCTCGTGGGCGCGTTCGACGGCGACCGCCTCCGCTACGTGGGGAGGGTGGGCACCGGGTTCGACGAGTCCGAGCTCGATCGGCTCCGCGAGCTCCTCGCCGCCCGCGCCACCGATGCGTGCCCGTTCGACACGGGGTCCGAGCTGCCGCGGACCGCGCGTTGGGTCACCGCCGATCTCGTGTGCCGGACCGAGTACGCGGAGCTGACCGACGAGGGCGTGCTGCGTGCCCCCGCCTACAAGGGGCTGCTGACCGACGTCGACCCCCGTGAGTGCGACTTCGTCGCCCTGTGATCGATTCCCGTCGGGGCCACGTCACTGCCGGATGGCCTGGACCTCCTCGACGGGGAGCGTGAAGGAGGCGGCCTGCTCCCGGACGGGGAGGGGGCGGGTCACGCCCCCGTGTGTCCAGGTGCCCGCCCAACGCCGCTCCACGGTCAGCTCGTACGTGCCCCGATGCTGGTACACGTGGCTGATGGCGCCGTCGGGCCACGGGCCGCCCGGGCCCTCATGCGGGCCGACGAGCCCTGTCCGCTCCGCGTGGGCGTCGCCCCAGTCCACGTAGACGGCGCCGCCCGCCTCGAGCACGATGTCGCCCACGATGGTGCCGACCGTGGTGCTGAGGTCGGCGGGGGGACCGGTCTCGAGGAAGGCCGGCTTGCCGACGAGCATCCATCCCGGTGCGATCTGCGGGTGGAGCTCGGGCAGGTCGACCTGGTACCAGGCGACCTCGGCCAGCTGCCCGGGATCCGCCTCCACGGGCGCGGAGTCGGCGCACACCATCCCGTAGTCGGGAGCCGCGGGGCTCGGCCACGTCGTCCGCACCGCGCCGCTGTCGCGGGCGGCCTGGTAGGCGCCCTCGTCGGGGAACCAGCCGTACAGGAACCGGATGCACTCGCCGTCGCCCTCCGGAAGGGGCTCGAGGACGAAGTCGACCATCCGCACGATGCCCGTGGGGGTATCGCTGTCGCCGGAACCTGGGGGAACGGCGTCTCCAGGCGATTCGGCCCAGAAGTCGTACGAGTCCTCGCCTCCCGTCCCGTCTCCGACGGTGGGGGACGCCCACGCCATCGCGGCGCTGAGGGCCATGGCCCCCGCGAGCAGGAGCATGAGGCTCGTCACCGCAATAGCAGGTCGCATGCACGCTCCATGTGGTTGCCGGCAGCAGCAGGACTGTCTGCTCGTCGGGGTAACTTACAGTCACCTAACCCGGAGGGGAAGCTCGACCACTGGAGCGTTGGGGAGAATCGAGGCGTAGCAGCCGGGCGACGCCTGCTGCCCGGAGCATGCTCAACGCCTCGACCATGGGGAGGCCGACCACGTTGGTCCAACTGCCCGTGAGCCGCTCGACGAGGACCGCCGCGCGCCCCTGGATCGCGTATGCACCCGCCTTGCCGAATGGCTCGCCCGTGGCGATGTAGGCGTGGATCTCCTCCTCGCTCAGTGCGGTCAGCACCACCTCGGTGGTGACGACTCGCGTGGTGAGGGCGCCCGAGGCCGCACGCACCGCGACACCCGTCGACACGGTGTGCGCACGTCCCGCCAGTCGCCGAAGCATGGAGACCGCGTGAGAGGCGTCGTCGGGCTTGCCGAGCGACTCACCCTCGATGACCACGGTGGTGTCCGCGGCGAGCACCACCTCACCCGCCTTCGCGACCGCCGTTGCCTTGGTGCCCGCCAGCCGGGCCACGGACGCCTCCGGCGACTCCCCGGGCAGCGGGGACTCGTCCACGTCGGCGGGCCGCACGAGTGGATCCAGGTCGGCGAGGCCGAGCAGCTCGAGCCGGCGCGGCGATGCGGACGCGAGCACGAACGTCCCCGCTCCCTCAGCCACCGCTCACCGCGCCAGCCGGATCGGTCACCGCCGCCTCCTCATCGGGGTCGTCGCACCAGCCCTCGGGGAGCACGAGCCTGCCCACGGGCCCACCTCGGCCGCGGGGGGCGCGCACTGCGGACGAGACGACCCGCAGCGTGGGGTCGAGGTCGTCGAGCAGCGCGGTGACCTCCGCCGCGGTTGCCGACAAGCCCGCCTGGCGATGCACCGCGGAACCCACCGGGTAGCCCTGCAGGTACCAGCGCAGGTGCTTGCGGAACCGGCGGATCGTGCTCCTCTCGTCGTGGTGCCAGTCGAGGGCGAGCCCCAGGTGGCGACGTGCGGCCGCCGCGGCCTCTCCCAGGGCAGGGGGGCCCTGCGGCGGCTCTCCCGCGAAGGCTCGCGCGAGGTCTGCGAACAGCCACGGTCGGCCGAGGCAGCCCCGGCCGATCACCACCCCGTCGCATCCCGTGTCGGCGACCATCCGTACCGCGTCCTCCGCGGCCCAGATGTCCCCGTTGCCGAGCACCGGGATGTGGGGGAGCGTGCTCTTGAGCCGCGCGATCGACTCCCAGTGCGCGGTGCCCGCATAGCCCTGCGTCGCGGTGCGCGCGTGCAGTGCCACCGCGGCGGCGCCCTGGTCGGCCGCGATTCGCCCTGCCTCGAGGTAGGTCAGCCGCTGGTCGTCGAGCCCGAGGCGCATCTTCACCGTCACCGGAACGTCCTGCGCGGCCTCGACCGCCGCTTCGATCACCGCCGCGAGCATGCGCCGCTTGTACGGCAGGGCGGCGCCGCCCCCGTTGCGGGTGATCTTCGGAACTGGGCAGCCGAAGTTCAAGTCGATGTGGTCCACACGACCCTCGGAGACGAGCGCGTCCACCGCGCCTCCCATCGCCTGTGGGTCGGAGCCGTACAGCTGCAGCGACCGGGTGGGCTCGGCCGGGTGGTGGCGGATCATCGCCCTCGTCTTCGAGTTCCCCTCCACGAGCCCCCGGGCGGTGATCATCTCCGAGACGTACAGGCCACCGCCGTGCTCGGCGCAGAGGACACGGAAGGGCGCGTCGGTGACCCCCGCCATCGGAGCGAGCACGACCGGTGGGTCGACAGTCAGCGGTCCTATCTCGAGCGTCATGGGACCATGATGCCTGGTGCGCCGCTCAGGGTGCGCGGCGCGTCTTACGCGGCGGCGGCCAGCGCCCGGTCCACCAGGCCTCGGGCGGCGTCGAGGAGCTCGCCGAGGTGATCCTCGCCCCGGAAGCTCTCCGCATAGACCTTGTAGACATCCTCGGTGCCCGACGGGCGCGCAGCGAACCATCCGCTGGGGGAGACGACCTTGAGGCCCCCGATCGCCGCGCCGTTGCCCGGTGCGGTGGTCAGCACGTCGGTGATGGGCTCACCCGCCAACTCGTCAGCGTCGACCTGCTCGGGTGACAACGCCTTCAGCACCGCCTTCTCCGCCTTGGTCGCCGCGATGTCCACGCGCCGGTAGGCGGGAGCGCCGAAGCGCTTCGTGAGGTCGGCGTAGCGCTCGCCCGGGTCACGCCCATCGGAGGCGGTCATCTCGGCGGCGAGCAGGCACAGGATGATCCCGTCCTTGTCGGTGGACCAGACCGAGCCGTCCCGGCGCAGGAACGACCCGCCCGCACTCTCCTCGCCAGCGAACCCCAGCGAGCCGTCCAGCAGGCCCTCCACGAACCACTTGAACCCGACGGGGACCTCGAGGAGGGGCTTGCCGAGGTCGGCGACCACTCGATCGAGCATCGCACTGGACACGAGCGTCTTGCCCACCGCGGTCTTCTCGGCCCAGTCCCGCGCGCCTCCGAACAGGTGCTCGACACACACCGCGAGGTAGTGATTCGGGTTCAGGAGGCCCCTGTTGCGGGTGACGATGCCGTGGCGGTCGCCGTCGGGGTCGTTGCCGAAGGCGAGGTCGAACCGGTCCGAGTACTCGATCAGGCCCGCCATCGCATCGGGTGAGGAACAGTCCATCCGCAGCTTGCCGTCGTGGTCGCGGCGCATGAAGCCGAACGTCGGGTCCACTGCGTCGTTGACCACCTCGAGGTCCAAGCCGTGCCGTTCCGCGATCGCGGGCCAGTAGTCGACGGTGGCGCCGCCGAGGGGATCGACGCCCAAGGTCAGCCCCGCGCGGCGGATCGCCTCCACGTCGACGACCGAGGACAGGTCCTCGACGTAATCGCGGAGGTAATCGTGGCGGTGGGCCTCGGCAATCGCCCGGCCATAGGGTCGACGCTCGATGTCGCTCATCCCCGACTCGAGGAGACGGTTGGCCTCGTCCTGGATCCAACCCGTCGCGTCCACGTCCGCGGGTCCCCCGTGCGGGGGGTTGTACTTGAAGCCCCCGTCCTCGGGCGGGTTATGGCTCGGCGTGATGACGATCCCGTCGGCGCGAGCGGAGGGGGGCCCGCTCCCGTTGTGGACGAGGATCGCGTGGCTGATGGCGGGCGTGGGTGTGAAGCGATCGCTCGCATCGACCATGACCTCGACGCCGTCTGCGACGAGCACCTCCACAGTGCTGCGGAAGGCGGGCTCGGACAGCCCGTGGGTGTCGCGTCCGAGGAACAGCGGCCCGGCGATGCCCTGCGCTCGCCGGTAACGGGACGTCGCGGCGGCCATGGCGACCACATGGTCCTCGTTGAAGCTGCCGTGCAGCGCCGACCCACGGTGCCCGGACGTGCCGAACGCGATCCGTTGGGCGGGGTCGGCCGGGTCGGGGCGCCTGTCGTAGTAGGCGCCCAACAGGGCGTCGGTGTCGACCAGGCTCGATGGGTCCGCGGGCTGTCCGGCTTGCGCGTGTGGCATGTCTCGCATCCTCTCGCTTGGACTAGAAGGTGCTCCGTGGGGGCTCTGTCGGCGCCCGAGGTCGGAAGTCACTCACCGCGGGCGCGTCGAGGCGGGCCAGCCGCCACTGCAGATACCAGTACGTGAACGCTACCCAAGCCGCGAGGGCCGGCAGCCCCACCGCGATGTGGACCACCGCGAGCGCTTCGAGATGGCCGCTTTGGATGAGCGCGTACCGGGAGCCCGCTCGGAGGGTGAACAGCCCGGCCCACGCCCACGTCACCTCCGTGTAGGCGGGACGGACCCGCGGGTGCCAGTACCACCTCAGCGGCCACCGGTACAGCAGCGCCCCGATCCACGCCACGAGGGGTCGCCTGACGATGATGCTCAGGATCGCCACAAGGGCGTAGCCCGTGTTGAGGAGCATCGCGGGACCGAAGTAGCCGGTGGCGTCTCCGCTCCACAGCGCGGCACCCACCGCGATCGCCGTCCCCCCGAGACCTCCGAGGGCGTATCCGACCGGATGCCCGCGGATCAGCCGTGTCACGACGAGGGCCGTCACGAGGGCCATGGCGGTGCCCGCTGCGGCCGGCAGGCCCAGGAAGCGGCTCGCGGCGACGAACGCGAACGGTGCTCCTGCCGCATCGATCGCCAGGCGCGGGTTGCCACCCAGGTCGCGGATGCTCCAGGGCTCCCCGCCCGCCTTGCGCTCACCAGTTGGGTTCACCCTGCAAGCCTATGTCCGGGCTTCTCCCTACGGCTGCGCGAGATGTTCGACGCTGGGCCGCCAAGAGATCACCGCGGAACCCGACTTGCTCCGCATCGACCCAATCGACTGTGACCACCGCGTGATCTGCGTGGTCATCCCCGCCGCAGCGATCAACGCCTCTGGCTTACCTCACTCGAGTCGCCGGTGCACCTCCGCTTCGAACTCGGGATAGAGCTGGAGCGCCTCGCGCAGGTCGAAGCGGTCGAGGAGCCGATCCTGGCTCTCTCGCTCCATGAGTAGCTCGAGGCAGCGTTGCACCACCTCCTCGGGGGTGGTGGCCTCGGTGGCCCATTCCTCGGCGGTTGGCGGACGGCGGCCCTCGGCCTCGAGGGCTACCCGCGGGCACGTGCGCCCACGCGAGAGGTTTGGGGTGGCAGCTGGCGGTGACCCTGCCGGTCAGGCGCATCAGCCAAAAGGAGCAGTCACA
Organism: Nitriliruptorales bacterium; assembly: GCA_007119035.1. Classification (GTDB taxonomy): domain Bacteria; phylum Actinomycetota; class Nitriliruptoria; order Euzebyales; family Egibacteraceae; genus SKQL01. The sequence goes on from SKQL01000124.1 coordinate 6,843, forward strand.
TGCCCGAGGTCGAGTTCCTCTATCGTGGCTGGGAGTCGATCGCCCGGGTCGTGCTCGTCGGCGTCGTCGGGTACTTCATCATCCTCGTCCTCCTCCGGATCTCGGGTCAGCGGACGCTCGCGCAGATGACCCCGTTCGATGTGATCGTCACGGTCACCATCGGGTCGGCGTTCGGTCGTGTGCTGACCGCGGAGAACGTACCGATCATCGAAGTGCTCGTCGCCTTCGTGGTGCTCGTGGGGTTGCAATGGGCCGCACTCGGCCTCCGCAACAAGATCCCTCCGCTCGGGCGCCTCATGCGGCCGATCCCCGATGTGCTCTACAGCCACGGGCAACGCCACGAGAGAGAGATGCGCAAGCACTCGGTCACCGAAGCCGACCTGCAGACCGCGGCCCGCACGAGCGGGCTCGGCTCGCTCGCCGACGCGGAGTACGTGATCCTCGAGCCGGACGGCTCGATCAGCCTCATCACGTCCTCCCAGGTGGGCGACGGCTCCGCGATCGAGCACCTCGAGGAGGAGCGGCGAGGCAAGCTCTGACGCACAGAGGCGCTAGCCGCAGAAGCGTCCGTCACTGCTCACGGCGCAGGGTGACCGGCCGCGGCCGCCCGGCTGATCTGCGCAAGACGCGCCTGTGCGGTGGCCTCCTCCCGGAGTGGGTCGAGCAAGCGCACGTCCACGGCGTTCTCGAGCGCCTCACGCAGCGCTCGCCCCACCCGGTGCCCGTGCCGATTCGCACCTGTTGCCACCGCCACCCGGGTGACGACCAGGAGGACCAGGCGTGAGGCGGCGCCCCCTAACAGCAACGCGGTGGGCCAGGGGACCTCACCGGCCGCGACGGGCATCGGCAGGGGAGGAAGCTGCAGCCACGCGACCACGCCGTCCGCGATCAGCCAGACGAGGCCCGCCACGGCGATCAGCTCCGCGACCGTGGCGAGCAGCGCCAGGGCCGGCCACCACCATCGACGTCCCGGCCGGATGGGCATCGCTTCACGGGCCTGGGTCATCGCACGCGCGGTCTCGTCGCTTCGCTCCGCCGCGATGGCGCGGAGCCGCCGAACGTGGTCGGTGCCGCCGCCATCGGTGGCGTGGTCCAGGGCGCGCGTCACGACCCGCCGGACACTGCCGCCCGCTACGGAAGGTGCGGGGGTGGCGTGCCGGCCGGAGAGGCCGAGCATCTGGCCTGCCGCCCGGACGGGGGAGCCCACGAGGCGCCGGGCTCCGGCCCCCGCACGCACGAGCGTCGAGGACGCGGCGCCACGTCCATGCGCGCGGTAGGACTCCCGTGCCTCCTCGACGACGGTGGGCAGTCCCGCCTGCTCCTCGAGCTCGTCGACCAGGGAGCCGGCGCTCACACGAAGCTCTCCCGCTGTGCTCGTCACATCCGCTACCTCGCCCGCGAGGAGACGGATATCCGCCGCCAGGCGATCTGCGAGAGCCCGGCGTCCACGCACCTGCTTGTCGAGATGGGCGGCGAGCTCGTCGATGCCCTCCCCGGTCACCGCGGACGTCGCCACGATCGGGGCGCCGGTCAGGCCCTCGGTGTCGAGCAGCCGGCGGAGGTCGGCGAGGACGACCTCCTGGTCGGTCGTGCTCAGCTCGTCTGTGCGGTTCAGGACCACGAGGACGACATCCGCGTGCTCGACGAGTCGGTGCAGATAGCTGTCGTGGAGCAGGCCCTGGGCGTACTTCAGTCGGTCGACGATCCAAACGAGCACGTCGACCCGGGCGGCGAGGCGGTCGACCGCCTCGCGGTGACTCGTCGCGATCGAGTCGTGATCGGGCAGATCGAGGAGGACGAGCCCTGGTTGGCCCCCGTCCGAGCCGCCGTCGAGGCGGTGGCGGTGGACCACCTCAAGCCAGTCGAGCAGCGCGTCGGCCTCTCCGTCGCCGCCCGGCACCCAGGCCCGGGGCTCGTCGGTGGCTGGCCTGGTCGCCGCCACCGGGGCGAGCTCGCGTCCCGCGAGCGCGTTGAACAGCGAGGACTTGCCCGTGCCCGTTCCTCCGCACAGCGCGGCTACGACGTGCTCTCGGCTGAGCTCCATGCGCTCCCGCGCGCGGTCACGGAGGTCGACCGCGGACGCGAGGAGATCAGGAGGCAGCCGCCCGGTCCCGAGCTCGATGATGTCGTCGAGTTGGGTCATGTGCTCTCGGAGGCCGATGTCCCTCATGCGCGTCCCGCCGTGGCGACGCGGTCCAGCTCCTCGCGCAGGCGCTCGAGGAGCTCGGGATCGGGAGAGACGGTGTCGACAGCGGCTCGATAGCGCGCTGCCTGCACGTCGGCGAGGGCGCTCACGCGGGCGTGCAGGTCGTCGCTGATCTCCTCCATCAGCCACGCGAGGTTCTTCGATCCGAGGAGCTTCGCGAGCAGCGCGTGACTCGCCGCCCCGCCGCCACCCGCGAGCAG
>SKQL01000083.1 GCA_007119035.1 Nitriliruptorales bacterium
AGACGCGGGCGTCACTCCCCCGCGGACGCCTCCACGAGCGGCTCGGAGCTCTGGCCGTCGGTCGGTACGAGCCGAAGCTCCTCCGTGTCGGGCTCGAGCTCCTGTAGGAGCACGAAGAGGCGTCCGTCCGTGGGGCGGGCCGGTTGGCGCTCCACCGACCTCCGGGCCGCGTCTGACATCTCGAGCGAGTAGTCCGCGTCCGCGAGGCCGTCAACGACAACGACGAGCGCGCCCCCGTCCTCACGCACCTCCGCGTCGAGCCCCTCAGCGGCCTCCACCTCCCAGGCCCGGCCGTTCTGGAGGGTCATGCTCGCCTCCCTCGACGCGGCGAGCTGGCCCTGGAGGTCCGACACCTCGGTCCGGAGGAAGAACGTCCACGCGCCCATGCCCATGAGCGCGACCAACAGGAGGACGAGGGCCATCTTGACGCTACGCGCACCTGCGGCGGCAGGCGGCGCCGCCGGCTCGTCGGGCCCGTCCTCACGACGTTTGGTCTCGAGGCGCTTCGCGTCTCGCGCACGGGCCTCGTCGCGCTCGACGTCGGCGAGCTCGTGGGCGATGGCGCGCAACTCCCCGACCCGCGCCCGGCAGTGCGCGCAGTCGAGCAGATGCGCCCTGAAGAGTCGGCCGTCGGACTCATCAAGGCCCCCGAGGACATGTTGCACGGCCATGCCATCGAAGTGGTGGTGCTGCTCGAAATCGCCTGATCCTCCCACGATGGCAGCATACTGCCCGCATTTGCTCCGAGATAGGCCTACAAAGACCGCCTGATACCCCGTCTGAGCGGCCATGCCAGGGGTGGTTGCCTCACGCCGCGGTGAGGCGGAAGTGCGACAATCGACATATGGGCACTGACACGGATTTCGGCCCCCCCGTACGGGGCGGGCAACCGCGGGAGGGCTTCCCCGGCGGCCGTGTCCGCCCGCCGGAGAAGCCCCGTGGCAGGCGCCGCACCGGCCGCCGCGTCTTGCAGGCGGTGCTCGTGCTCGCGGTGCTCATGGGGCTCATCCCCCTCGCCCTGCTCCTGACCGCGAGCCTGCGTATGGACAAGGTAGCGATCGACGGGCTCGCCTCGGGCGGGGCGCCGGTGAACGTGCTCCTCGCGGGCTCCGACAGCAGGGAGGGGATGAGCCGCGAGGAGCAGCTCGAGCTGTCCACCGGCTCCCAGGGCGGCGACCTCACCGACACCATCATCGTGGCGAGCATGCAGGGCAACCGCGCGGCCCTGCTCGCGTTTCCCCGCGACCTCTACGTGACCCGTTGTGACGGCAGCCAGGGACGGATCAACGCGGCGGTCCACGTCGGCGGCCCCGAGTGCCTCGTCGACACCGTGTCTGAGCTCTCAGGCCTGCCGATCCATCACTACATGGAGATCCGCTTCCTCGGCTTCCGCGACGTCGTCGACGCGCTCGGAGGCGTCGAGATGTGCCTCGACGAGCCGATCCGCGACGCGAACGCGGGGCTGGACCTCCCCGCGGGCTGCCAGGTGCTCGACGGCGGCGACTCCCTCGGCTACGTCCGAGTGCGGGGCATCGACGACGACTTCGGACGGATGGATCGCCAGCAGGAGTTCCTCCAGGTCGTCGCGTCCGAGGCCACCGAGCCCCGCACCCTGATCAACATCCCGAAGATGTTCCGTGTAGCCGCGGAGGGGGGCGACGCGCTCCTCGCGAGCGACTCCGTCGGCCCGTTCAGCCTCGCCCGGATTGGCTGGGGACTGCGCGGCCTCGCGGGAGGCGCCCCCACGCACACCGTGCCCGGCTCCCCCGCAAGCGTCGGCGGGGCCTCCGTGCTCCAGCCGATCGCAAGCGAAGCGGCGCCCCTCTTCGAGCGCTTCCGCTCGGGCGCCGTGCTCGACGAGGCCGCCGCCCACGACGCGGGAATCGCCCCTGAGGACGTCTCCGTGACGGTGCTCAACGGCTCCGGCGCGTCGGGGCTCGCAGGCAGCGTGGCCGAGCAACTCGAGGCCCACGGCTACTCGATCGCAGCGATCGGGAACGCGGACCCGCTGGATCAGACCGTGGTGCGCCACCCCGAGGGACAAGAGGAGCAGGCGCGCCTAGTCGCGGCGGAGGCACCGGGGGATGTGACCGTCGAGGAGGCGTCGGTCAGCAGCGTGACGCTCATCCTCGGCAGCGACGCCTCCCCGCGATAGGTCCCGCCGAGTGCGCTCAGGGCAGGTAGCCGCGAGGGTTCTGAGCGTTGCCATTGACCCGGACCTCGAAGTGCAGATGCGTGCCCGTGCAGCTGCCCGTGCAGCCCATCCCGCCGATCCGCTGGCCCGCGGAGACGCTCTGGCCGACGCCGACCTCGATGGACGAGAGGTGGGCGTAGGCGGTCACGATGCCGCCTCCGTGGTCCACGAGCACGAGATTGCCGTAGCCGCCCATGCGGCCGGTGGAGGACACGGTGCCGCCCCTGGCCGCGGTGATCGCGGAGCCGTGGCCGCCCGCGATGTCGATGCCCGCATGGAGACGGCCCCACCGCGAGCCGTACTCGCTCGTGACGGTGCCATTGGCGGGCCACCTCCAGCTCCCGCCACCAGCGGAGTTGTTGCCCGAGGTGGCCGCACCGCCGGAGGCGGAGCTCGCCCGGGAGGCCCGCGCCTCCCTGCGTTCGTTCGAGGCGGTGCGAGCTGCCGCGGCGAGCTCCCGACTCTCCGACTCGAGGTAGACCTCGTGGCTCTCGAGGTCCTCGACCTCCTCCTTGGCCTCGGCCGCGGCGATCGCCTGGTCCTCACGCAGCTCCTCGACCTCCGCGAGCAGCTCCTCCTGCTGGACGAGGACCCGCTCGAGGGCCTTCTCCTCCTCCGCGAGGCGGCTCGCCTGCGCTTCGATGGCCCGCTGGGCGGCGAGGACGCCCTCGAAGGACTCCCGGTCCGCCCGGTTGATGACGTCGAGGTACCCCGAGCGGGCGATCGCGTCGCCGGGGGTGTCGGAGGCCAGCACGCTGGTCATGGAGGCCCCGCCCCCGCCGGTGCGGTACAGCTCCGCGATCCGGGCGGACGTGAGCTCCTGGTGCTCCCGGGCCTCGAGCTCGACCTCCTCCAGCTCGCCCTTCGCGGTATCGACCGCGGCCTGCTGACGTTCGACGGCCATCTCGGCCTCGCCGACAGCGTCCAGGACCTCGGCCACCCGCTCCTCGGCGACCTCGAGGGCGTGCTGCTCGTCCTCGAAGTCCTCCCGGGCCTGCTCGAGCTCGCTTCGGACGTCGGAGAGCTTGTCCTTGCTCTGCTTGAGACGATCTTCCTCAGGAGTGGCGGCTGCGGGGCCGACGACCCCTACCATGATGAGGGCGCACATGAGCGCGACAACGGCTCGTCGACGCAACGGCAGGCGTGACATGAAATCCCGGCTGGTCGGTTGTGCCCGCGGCGGCCCGCAACGGACGACAAAGCTCTTCTGGCGGATTTCTGGAGGCTACATAACGGAGGACCCCCCGGCAACGTGCCCTCTGGACAAGTTGGTCGAATGGCGAGCACGCCGACGCTACGCTACGGGGAACTGATGATGACAGTCAGATTTCCCGCGAGACTTCGGGCATTGGGCCAGATTCCTAGGAGTTGGAAGTTCACGTTGCTGGGCGTGGGCGTGCTGGTCGTGCTGTTGTTGACGACGGTGGCCGGCTTGCGCCTCGCCCATCCCGGGGTACTGCCAGGCGTGGAGATCGCGGGTCACGACGTGAGCGGGCTCGACGAGGACGAGCTGGACCGAGCAGTCAGCCGACTCGGCGTCGAGCGTGGCGAGGACGAGTTCACCATCTCGCTCGAGGCCGACGACACGCGATCGTTCGTCGCGTCGCGGGCGGACCTGGGCTACGAGCTGGACGAAGCAGGCACGTCGAAGCGCGCCTGGAGGCGCGGCCGCCAACTGAACGTGCTCGCCGCCCTCGTCGACCACCTGCGCGCATTCGGTACCGGCACCATCGTCGTCGCCATGGCGGAGAGCATCGCCACCGAGGAACTCGAGGCGACGGTGGCCGAGGCGGCCGACGCGCTCGATGCGGACCCTGTCGAGGGTCGCATCACCGTCGACGCCACGGAGGTGGCGAGCACCCCGCCCGTCGCGGGAGCGGTCGTCGACCGGGAGGGCCTGCTCGAGAAAGTCGACGAAAGCGCGCTCGCCGACGGTCCCCAGGCCATCGCCGCGCCCAACGAGTCGATCGAGCCCGCCATCGATCAGGCCGCGGTCGAGGCAGCCGCCGAGGACGCGCGCCGAGCCGTCTCGGGCGCGGTGCGCCTTCACCGCGACGATGCCGCGCTCGAGCTGTCCGGCGCCGAGATCGGTGCACTGCTCCGTGTCGAGCCCGCCGAGGAGGGGGACGAGCTCGAGCTGGTCGCCGACCCCGAGGCCCTCGAGGTGGACGACGAGACCATCGCCGCGCTCGAGACCGACCCCGTCGACGCAGCGATCACCGTGACCGATGGCGAGGTGGAGATCGAGCCGTCAGCCGACGGCTTCCGCTTCGACCACGCCCTCGCCGCAGAGCAGGCGCTCACCGTCGCGCTGGCCGACGTCGGGCGTGAGGCCGAGCTCCAGGGGCTCCGCGAGGAGCCCGAGCGCTCGACCGTGGACGCCGAGGAGCTCGAGATCACCGAGCGGGTGTCATCGTTCACCACTCACCACGCGTGCTGCCAGGGACGGGTGCAGAACATCCAGCGGATGGCCGACCTCATCGACGGGGTGGTGCTCGAGCCGGGCGAGACGTTCTCGATCAACGACCACGTGGGACGACGCACGAGGGACAAGGGCTTCACCGACGGTGGGGTGATCATCCGCGGTGAGTTCGAGCAGGCGGTGGGCGGTGGGGTCAGCCAGTTCGCGACGACGTTCTTCGGCGCGGCCTACGAGGCCGGGTACGAGATCCTCGACCACCAGCCGCACAGCTACTACATCAGCCGCTACCCCGCCGGGCGCGAGGCGACGCTGAACTATCCGACCATCGACGTGGTGATCCGCAACGACTCGCCGTACGGCCTGCTGCTCAACACGCGTTACTCGGCCACTGCCATCACCGTGGACTTCTACGGTAAGGATTGGGTAGACGTCGAGCATTGGACGAGCAACCGCTACAACGTGCGCCAGGCCCCCGTCGAGCACGAGGAGAACAGCTCCCTCGCGCCAGGACAGGAGCGGGTCGTCCAGTCGGGTCGCCAGGGCTTCGACATCAACTACACCCGTTCCCTCTCCTATCGCGACGGTGCCAGCGACGACCAGACGTGGACGCACCGTTATCTGCCCGAGCCGCGGATCATCGAGCGCAACAGCTCGACGCCGGAGCCAGAGGCAGACAATGACCCTGAGGTAGAGGGTGAAACCCCGGAGGATGGGGGCGACGAGGACGACGAGAACGGCGACACCGAGTGACCACGCCCTCCGGCGAGGCCCGCGCGTAGATGGACGCCTTACTAGGCCTCCTGTTCGTCGCCCTGCTCATCGCCGCGAACGGCTATTTCGTGGCCGCGGAGTTCGCATTCGTCGCGGTGCGCCGCACCCGGCTCGCGGAGCTGCGCGACCAGGGTGACCGACCTGCTGCGCGCGCGCTCGCGGTGACGGAGCGGCTGTCGTTCATGCTGTCGGGCGCGCAGCTCGGGATCACCGCGTCGTCGCTGCTCGTTGGCTTCCTCGCGGAGCCCACCCTCGGACGGCTGTTCCAGCCGGTCCTGCTCGCGTTGGGTCTGCCCGAGGCTGCCTCGCTCGGCGTGGCGCTGACGCTCGCCCTCGTCCTCGCCACGGGGACGCAGATGGTGATCGGGGAGCTCGCCCCGAAGAACCTCGCCATCGCCCGGGCCGAGCCCGCCAGCCGCCTGCTCGCGCGCAGCGTGTTGCTCCTCCTGAAGCTTGGGGGGCCGCTGATCTGGCTGTTCGACAGCGCGAGCAACGCGCTCCTGCGTCTGCTGCGCATCGAGGCGCTCGACGAGCTCCGCGGCGGCGTCGATCCCGACGAGCTCCAGCACATCATCACCGAATCCGGCCGCAAGGGGGGCCTCACGACCACCCAGAGCATGCTGCTCGGCCGCGCGCTGACCTTCCGGAGGCTTCGCGCCGCCGACGCGATGGTTCCGCGCAACCGCGTGGTGGACATCGCCGCGGATGCAACCGGCGCCGCGTTGCGCGCGCTCGTGCTCGAGTCGGGCCACTCCCGCTTCCTCGTCACCGACCACGACGCTGAGGAGGTGCGGGGCTTCGTGCAGGCCAAGGACCTGCTCCGCGTGCCTCCCCCCGAGCGCGACGACGTGGCGGTGTCCGAGCTCACCACCGAGCCGCTCGCGGTCCCGGAGTCGACCGCCCTCACGCAGCTGCTCGCCGACCTGCGGGAGGCGCGCACGCCACTCGCCCTCGTCGTCGACGAGCACGGCGATACCGCGGGCATCGTGACGCTCGAGGACATCGTCGAGGAGCTGGTGGGCGAGATCCGCGACGAGTACGACCTCGCGGAGCCACGCGTGCTCGCCCGCGCGGACGGCAGTTACCTCGTACCCGGCTCGTGGCGACTCGACGAGACCGCCCGGGATACAGGGCTCGAGTTGCCCGAAGGTGACTACGACACGCTCTCAGGCCTCGTGATGACCAACCTGGGGCGCCTCCCCGAGGTCGGCGACGAGCTCCTCCTGCCGACGGCCCGTCTCCGTGTCGTGAGCCTAGAGGGCCACGCGGTGGCCCGTGTCCACCTCACTCCCCTCGAGCCGCTCGAGGACGGCGAGGCGCCATGACCACCACGACCGCGCTCCTCGTCGGCGTCGTGCTGCTCGGCGTCAACGCCTTCTTCGTCGCCGCGGAGTTCGCGCTCCTCGCCGCGCGCCGCTCCAAGGTGGAGGCGCAGGCCGCAGCCGGCTCGAAGGCCGCCCGCAGCGCGCTGTCGGGCCTGCGCGAGCTCTCGCTGATGCTCGCGGGCGCCCAGCTCGGGATCACGATGGCATCGCTGGGCTTGGGTGCGGTCACGGAGCCCGCCCTGCATCAAGGGCTCGACTCGCTCCTCGCCGCCACCGCGATCCCCCGGCCGGTTAGCCTCGCGCTGTCGTTGACGCTCGCCCTCGGGATCACCGTCTTCCTGCACATGGTCGTCGGCGAGATGGCGCCCAAGTCCTGGGCGATCTCGCACCCGCAGACGGCGGTGCTCGTCCTCGCCCGCCCCTTCCGCTGGTACGTGCGGATCCTCGGGCCGTTCATCCGCATGCTGAACTGGCTCGCGAACCGTGTCGTCCGCGCGTGCGGCGTCGAGCCGCAGGACGAGCTCGCGCATGCCCATACCCCTACCGACCTCGTGATGCTCCTCGAGCAATCCGCCGAGGAGGGCACCCTCGCCGCGCACGAGCAGACCCTGCTCACCCGCGCCATCGACCTGTCCGGCCTCGATGCGGAGTCCGCGATGACGCCCCGCGGCGAGATCGTGGGGGTCTCCGCGGACGCGGGACTCGAGGAGATCGAGGCGCTGAGCAGCACGAGCGGCCGGTCGAGGCTACCCGTCCACGAGGGTGACCTCGACGCCTACATCGGGGTGCTGCACGTGAAGGACGTCCTCGGCGTGCCCGACGCGGACCGCGACTCGCTCCGGGCGGCCGACCTCGCGCGTCCGGCGATGGCCACCCCGGAGAGCAGGCCGCTGGAGGACCTGATGCTCGACATGCGCTCGTTGCGCCAGCATCTCACGCTCGTGGTGGACGAGTTCGGCAGCGTGGTAGGGGTGGTCACGCTCGAGGACGCGCTCGAGGAGCTCATCGGCGACTTCGAGGACGAGTCCGACCTCAGGCGGCACGTCCACACTCGCGCTGACGGTGCGGCGCTCGTGGCCGGGGCGATGCGCCCCGACGAGCTCTCCCACGTCCTCGGGATCGATCTCCCGCAAGGCCAGTGGGAGACGGTCGGCGGCTACATGATGGCCGAGCTCGGTCGCGTTCCCACGCCGGGGGACCACGTGGAGACCGGCCGCCTCCACATCGAGGTGACGCGCATGGAAGGCCACCGGGTCGAGGAGGTCGCCATACGGTTCACGTGACCGGGCGCGGCGGCCGCTCAGCCGGTGGGGCGGGTAGCGCCGACGTAGCCGCCCCGCACGATCGACCGGACTCGGACGTTGGTGCCCGTATAGGGCGCCTCGACCATCTGGCCGTTGCCGATGTACATGCCGACGTGGCTGATGGGACTGTTGAAGAACAGCAGGTCGCCGGGCTGCAGCTCGCTGCGGGAGACCTTGGGCAGTCCCGCGTACTGGGCACCGGAGGTGCGGGGGATGCTCACCCCGGCCTGGGCGTAGGCCCACGACGTCAGTCCGGAGCAGTCGAACCCGCTCGGCGTGTTGCCACCCCAGACGTAGGGCGTGCCGGTCTGCCCGAGCGCGGCCTGTACCGCGGCCTGCGCCGCGGACCCGGGGTTGCCCGCGTCACCCGACGCCTCGTCCGGGCTCGGGCTGCTCGTCGACTCAGGACTCGGGGCGGGCGGCGCGGGACTCGACTCGTCGGCGGCGGCGTCGCGTTCGGAGCGATCCGCCCGCGCGACCGCACGGCGCTCCTCCTCTTGCTCCCGCTCGCGCTCGAGCGCTTCCTCCTCGAGGCGTGCCTCCTCGCTCTGCTCCGCGGAACGAGCAACGGCGAGCTCGTCGTCCGCGCCCGCCACCACGGCCTCGAGCTCGGCGACCTCCTCGGCCTGGGACGTCACGCGCTCCTCGACCTCGCGGCGACGCTCGTCGAGCTCCTCGGTCAAGCTGACCCGGCGCTCCCTCGCGGCGTCGAGGTCGGCCTGCTGGCGGTCAAGGACGTCGCGGTCCGCGAGATAGACCTCGATTCGGGTGGTCTGACTCCGCTGGAGGCTGCGCAGGTAGCCGTGCCGCTGGGTGGCCTCGGCCGCGTCCTCGGTACCGAGCAGCGCCTCGTAGCTCGCGGCCTCGCCGCCGCTCTTGTAGAGGTCGGAGACGAGGTGGCCGATCTGGCTCTCGTGCTCGCCGACCGTCTCGAGGAGCCCCGCGACCTCGTCTTCCAAGAGGCTGAGCTTCGACGTCATGGCCGCGAGGCTCTCCTCGGCCTCGTTGTACTCCTCGACGGCCAACGAGAAGGCAGCCTGAATCTCATCGAGTCGCTCCTCCGCAGCCTGCTGCTCCGCAGAGAGCTCGGAGTGGCGGCGCTCCGCGTCCCGCCGCTCGTCGCGAAGGTCCTCAAGGGAGGGATCGGCAGCGACGGGCAACGTGGGAAGCGTCACCACCAAGGCGACCGCCACCACCACGGCGAATGCGGGTCGCCAGTGACGGCTCAC
>SKQL01000138.1 GCA_007119035.1 Nitriliruptorales bacterium
GGGTCGCCGGCAGGGTGTTGCGCGGTGCGCACGTCGACCTCCTCCTCACCCGAGGCCTCGGGACGCTCGCCCCAGTCCAGGTTGCCCGCCGCGACCTCCAGGATGTGCTCCGCAGGGATCGCGCCGGCACGGAGCACCTCGATCTGCTCGCCACGCGAGGCATCCACGATCGTCGAGAGGGGCCCCGCGAGCTCACCGCCGTCGACGAAGCAGGCCACCGTCGCCGCGAAGTCCTCCCGCACCGTCTCGACCGTGGTGCCGAGCGTCCCCCTACGCTTCTTCGCGGACGTGCACGCGAGCGGCCCGACCTCCTTGACGATCGCCAGCAGGTCCTCGTCGGTGGGGATGCGCAGGCCGAGCCGGTCCGCGGTGTTGCCGAGGTCCCAGGTGAGGCCGGGCACAGCACGCAGCACGAGGGTCAGCGGCCCGGGCCAGTACGCCGCCATGAGTCGGTCCGCGGACTCGGGGACGTCGCCCGCGAGGCCCACCACCTGCCGGGGGCTGCGAATGAGGACGGGGAGGGGGCGGTTGCGGCCTCCGCCACGTGCCCGCAGCAGGCGGCGCGTGGCATGGGGATTGAAGGCGTCGGCCACGATGCCGTACACCGTGTCGGTGGGGAGCACGACCAGGCCGCCCTCACGGAGCGCCTCCACAGCCCTCTCGCGGGCCTCGGTCGTCCCGGCGGGCAACACCTCGCCGGCCTCGTCGTCACTGCTATCGCTCACGACCGGACTCTACCGCCGCAACCGGGCGCGAACGATGCGCTCTCGCCCTGTCAGGTCCTCGATGACCCCCACCGCCTCGTAGCCGGCGGCCTCCGCCCGCCGCGCGGTCGCCTCCGCCCGTGGGGCGGCGACCTCGAGGAGCAGCCACCCCTCCGGGGCGAGCCACCGCCGCCCCTGCGCGATCAGCCTGTCGGTGACCTCGTGCCCGGTGGGGCCGCTCACCAACGCGTCGCGTGGGTCCCAATCCGCTACCTCGGGCTCGAGGCCCGCGACCTCAGCCGTCGCTACGTAGGGGGGGTTGGCCACGAGGACGTCGACGCGGCCGAGCAGGGCAGAGGGCAGGGGCGAGAGCAGGTCGCCCTCGCGAACGCTGATCTCGGCCCCGACGGCGGCCGCGTTGCGGCGGGCGAGATCGACCGCGTGGGGTGAGGAGTCGGTGGCGTGCACCGCGCCGGCCGGGCTCTCCGTGGCCACCGCGATCGCGACCGCTCCAGACCCCGTGCACGGCTCGACGACCACAGCACCCTCCCCGACCCGCTCGATGGCCTCGCCCGCGAGCACCTCCGTCTCCGGACGTGGGATGAAGACACCGGGGCGCACCTCGAGGTCTGAGTAGCGAAAGCCCACAGCGCCGAGGATCAGCTGCAAGGGCTCACGGGCCTCCCGCCTTGCGACGAGCTCCGCCAGGCCCTCCGGGGAGGCGTGGCGGACGAGCAAGCGGGCATCGGTGTCGGGGTCTGGCACTTCCGCGTCACGCAACCTCCCCGCGACCCGTCTGGCGCGCTCCCGCTCGTCCACCGGCCATTCGGGAGCGTCCTCGTCCAGTGGCCGTTCGGGCGCGTCGTGGGGAGGTGCCCCCCGTGCGGGCGACGGTCCGCGCACCATCAGCCCGATTGCTCGGAGAGGACCTCGAGCCGTCGGCGTTGCTCCTCGGACACGAGGGCGGCGACCATCTCGTCGAGGTCACCGGAGATCAGGTCATCGAGGTTGTGCACGGTGAGATTGATCCGGTGGTCGGTCACCCGAGTCTGGGGGAAGTTGTACGTGCGGATCTTCTCGGAGCGGTCGCCCGAGCCGATCTGCGACGCGCGGACGTCCGCCCTCTCCTGCGCCTGGCGCTCCTGCTCGGCCTGCAGCAGCCTGGCCCGGAGCACGCGCAGCGCCTTCTCCTTGTTCTGAAGCTGGGACTTCTCGTCCTGCATGGCCACGATGAGACCGGTCGGCACGTGGGTGATCCGCACCGCGGAGTCGGTGGTGTTGACGGACTGCCCACCGGGGCCCGATGACCGGTAGACGTCCACTTTGAGGTCATTCGGATCGACGTCGACATCGACGTCCTCGGCCGCGGGCATGACCGCGACGGAGGCGGTCGACGTGTGGATGCGCCCCGAGGACTCGGTCTGGGGCACACGCTGGACCCGGTGCACGCCCGATTCGTGCTTGAGGCCTGAGTACACGTGGTCTCCCGTCACCTGGAAGGTGACCTCCTTAACGCCGCCGATGCCCTGCTCGGACATGGACAGGACCTCGGTCTTCCAACCTCGACGCTCCGCGTAGCGCGTGTACATCCGGTAGAGCTCACCGGCGAAGAGCCCTGCCTCGTCGCCGCCCGCCCCCGCGCGAACCTCCACGATGACGTCCTTGTCGTCGAGGGGATCGCGGGGCAGGAGCAGCACACGCAGCTCCTCAACGAGTCGCGCGGCGGTGGCGTCGGACAGCTCCGCCTCGGCCCGCAGGGACTCCCGCTCCTCGCCCTCGGTCTCCTTGGCGAGCTCGCGGGCGGCCTCCGCGTCCCCGGTGGCTTCCACGTATGCGTTGTAGGTGCGCACGACCTCGGTCAGCTCCGCATGGCGCTTCGCGGTCTCCCGGTAGCGCTTCTGGTCGCCGAGGACCTCGGGGTCGGCGAGATCGGACTCGAGTTCCGCGTGCGTGCGGACGAGCTCCTCGAGACGGGTGAGCAGGTTGTCCATGGTGGGTGGTGCCTCCAGCTAGAGCAGCGTGCGAAGGGTGAGCGATCCCGTCGCTAGCGCCCGGAGCGGGGCTCGGTGTCGGGTGAGAGAGCGTACGCCACGTCAGTGGCCTCGTCCGGGCCCCACACGATGGGAGAGGCCAGCTCGCTCTCGTCGGTGGGCACGGGCCGCCCCTCCAGCTCCTCCACGGGGACGACCGCCTGGAACGCCCGAATCGCTACCTCGCGCATCTCCAGCGTCGACGGCTTCGTGGTGATCAACTGAAGCCACAGGCCAGGACGCATGATCCCGCGCACGAGAGGGTTGCTCCTGCCCGCACCGAGTCTCAGGCCCTCGTAGGCGACGCCCGCGACGACGGGCAGGAGGAGGACGCGCAACCCGATGTGATAGACGCTGTAGACGATGAACCCGCCGTCGGGCGGCGGGACGAGCCCACCCGCGAGCGTGTAGACGAGTATCGAGAGCACCATCACCATCACGAGGAAGTTCGTCCCGCAGCGAACGTGCAACGTCGGGTACCCGGCCACGCGGTCGGGTTGGAGCGGCTCCTCGTGCTCCCACGCGGCGATGGTCTGGTGCTCCGCGCCGTGGTAGGCGAACACCCGCTTGATGTCGGGGAGCAGGGAGATGGCGCCGAGGTAGCCGAGGAACATGACGATGCGCACCAGGCCCTCGACGACGTGGTACGTGAACTCCGACACCCGGCCCTGCAGCAGCGCCGCGAGCCCGAAGTTGGGCAGCGCGATGAAGATCACGATGAACAGCAGGAGCGCGATGACGAGGCTCCCGCCGAGCTCCTTGCCGGAGAGCTTCTCCTCGTCCTCGACCGACTGGTTGGCGCTGATCGTGAGCGCCTTCGTGCCGATCTTCAGCGCATCGACGAGCGCCCACGGCCCACGGAAGAGGGGCTTGGTGAATATGGGCCGTCGTTGCTGGAAGTCGCCGACGGGATGGCGCTCGACGTAGATCTCCCCGGAGGGGCGCCGCACCGCGACGGCCCACGCGGCCCGCCCGCGCATCATCACGCCTTCGAGGACCGCCTGCCCGCCGTAGTAGTGGGGCCTGTGCTCGTCGTCCGCCACCCTCAGCGCGCTCTCAGGACTTCTTCTGCTCGGCCTGCTCGGCCTGCTTGGCCTGCGTCTTCGCGTAGCGCTGCTTGTAGCGCTCCACGCGACCTCCCGTGTCGACGAGCTTCTGACGTCCCGTGTAGAAGGGATGGCAGGCGCTGCAGAGCTCGACGCGGATCGAATCCGTCGTGCTGCGCGTGACGAACTCGTTGCCGCAGGAGCAGACAACGGTGGCGGACGTGTACTCAGGGTGGATGTCAGGCTTCATGGTCTCCTCAGCGTATCTGCCACGACGCACGAGCGCCCATCGTGGGCTCAAGTCTGGAGGTTCGACTTCTGGATCTGCACGAGGAACTGGTTGTTCGAGCGGGTGGACTTCATCTTGTCGATCAGCAACTCGAGGGCGGCCGGCCCGTCGAGAGCGCTGAGGACACGCCGCAGCTTCCAGATGATCTCGAGCTCCTCCCGGTCGAGCAGCAGCTCCTCCTTGCGCGTACCGGAGCCGTCGATGTCGATGGCGGGGAAGACCCGCTTCTGCTCGAGCTTGCGGTCGAGCCGCAGCTCCATGTTCCCCGTGCCCTTGAACTCCTCGAAGATGACCTCGTCCATCTTGGACCCGGTCTCGATCAGCGCGCTCGCGATGATGGTCAGCGAGGCTCCGCCCTCGATGTTGCGGGCCGCGCCGAAGAACCGCTTCGGCGGGTACAGCGCGGTGGAGTCCACACCACCCGACATGATCCGCCCCGAGGCGGGTGCCGCGAGGTTGTAGGCCCGGGACAGGCGGGTGATCGAATCGAGCAGGATCACCACGTCCTGGCCCTGCTCCACGAGGCGCTTCGCACGCTCGATGGCGAGCTCGGAGATCTGCGTGTGGTCGTCGGCGGGACGGTCGAACGTGGATGCGATGACCTCACCGGGCACCGAGCGCGCCATGTCGGTGACCTCTTCGGGGCGCTCATCGACGAGGACGACCATGACGTGGCACTCGGGGTTGTTGTAGGCGATCGCCTGCCCGAACTCCTTGAGGAGGGTCGTCTTGCCCGCCTTGGGCGGTGAAACGATCAGTCCCCGCTGGCCCTTGCCGATCGGGGCCATGAGATCCACGATCCGCATCGAGATCGGCCCCTCGGGCGTCTCGAGCCCCAGTCGCTCCTCGGGGAACAGCGGGGTCATGTCCTTGAAGTCCGGGCGGTGCGGCAACGTTCCCTGGCTGTCCAAGCTGAGCCCGTTGACCTGCTCGACGTGCGCGAGCGCGGGAACCTTCTCCTGGTTGCGCTGCGGGCGGATGGGGCCCGACACGACGTCGCCACGGCGCAGGCCGATCTTGCGGACCATGCTCTGCGAGACGTAGGCGTCCTTGTCGCCCGGCAGGTAGCCCGACGTGCGGATGAAGCCGTAGCCCTCCGGCAGGATGTCGAGCACGCCCTCGCGCACCTCGCCGAGCTCCTGGGGCTGACGATCCTGCTGGCCCTGCTGCTGGCCGCCCTGCCCCTTGCCTCGCCGTCGATCACGGCGGTTGCGCTTGCGGCGGCGGTTGGGGTCCTCGCCGTCCTCATCCCCACGCGACGGCTGCTGCTCGACGCCCGACGGCTGCTGCTCGACGCCCGACGGCTGCTCCGTGCCACGATCGCGCTCGGTGCCGTCCTCGGAGGTTCGCCGGCTCTCGTGCTCGGTCTGGGGCTGCTCGTCCTCCGCAGCCTCGTCATCGGTGCGCTCGCGGGTGCGGGTGCGCACGCGGGTCCGGGGCTCCCCGGAATCCGCCGCGACCCGGCCGCGGCCCTCGTCCCCGCCGCCGCCCGACGGCTCCTCACCATCGTCGACGCCTGCCTCGGCGGGCTGGGATCCGGAGGGCGACGTCGCCCGGTCCTCGACGGTCTCGTCCCCGACGTCACCGTCGGCGCCGTGCCCATTGCGCTGGGAGGACGCCTGGCGGGGATCGGACTTGGCGTTGGCGGTGCGAACGATCTCGTCGATGAGGTCGGCCTTGCGCAGCCGCTGGTACCCGCGCATCTCCAAGCTGGAGGCGATGGTCTTCAGCTCAGAGAGGGGCTTGCGGGAAAGGACGCTGGGGTCCATTGAGGTCCACTCCTGTAGTGGTTACTAAGGTGCTGCCGGCGATCGCCCCTCGTCACCTGTTCCCCTCGTGATCCACGGGGGCCGATTCGGAGCGTTGTGACCGCTGGCGCTTGACTAGCTAGTCACGGATTTGTGCGGCACGATGAGCGCCGCTGACCATTGCCAACTTCTCCCGAATCCCCGTGCCGGATCGACGGCAATCAACAATCCGGGCGTTCGCCAACCCAGTCTTCCCGCGCGGAGTTATTGCAGGCACCGGCCCGGCGAATTCTCGGGAGAGGGTATGGCGCATTGCGTTCGCCACGCGCCCAGCATACCCAACGAACAGCGCGCGAGCAACGCGGTCGTCAGGCAACGCTCATGCTCGGTGGGCAGACCGCGGCCCCCGCCAGGTCCCACCGGGTCGGTCGAACCTCCCAGGCGGCTCCGGACAGGTCGCCGATCCGGTCGATCACCGCGTCGTCGCGCGCGGGAACGATGACGAGGGCCGTCGGCCCCGCACCCGACAGGCACGCCCCGTACCCCTCCTCGCGCAGGAGGCCCACGAGCTTCCCCGTCTCCGGCATGACCGAGAACCGCGCGGGCTCGTGGAGGAGGTCGATCATCTGCCCGGGGTCGAACGAGCATCCCCCGGTGAGGCCTGCGAGGACGAGCGCCGCCCGACCGCCGCTCGTGGCCGCGTCCGCGAGGGAGACGCGCTCGGGGAGGATCCCCCGCGCGGACTCGGTGGACTGGCGCTCCTTCGGTATGCACACGACGGGCCGGAGCGCGCGGGCGGGGTCGAAGCGTCGGGCCGCGCCCTGGGTGCTGACAACGATCCCCCCCAGCACGGCCGCCGCAGCGTTGTCGGAGTGGCCCTCCACGGCGCCCGCGATATCGATGAGATCCTGGTCGCTGCCGCCCCCCTGTGTGGCGGCACGGGCGAGCGCCGCTCCGGCGACGGCGGCGGCCGCCGACGACCCGAGCCCACGCTCCAGGGGGATCTCGCTCCGAGCCTGCAGCGTGACATCGGGGACCGGAACCTCGAAGCGCTCGCAGTAGGCGACGAAGCACCGCCAGATCAGGTTCGTGGCATCGGTCGGAAGCTCCTCGGTGCCCTCTCCCTCCGACCGGACCCGGTCGCCCGTGAGCTCCGACGTCCATGCGACGAGGTGGAGGTCGACGGCCGCGGCCAGGCTGTCGAACCCCGGGCCGAGGTTCGCGCAACTCGCGGGGACCTCGACACCGACGTGCCCCTGCTCGGTGAAGCTCATGTGCCGAGGCCGAGGATCTGCGCGGCCGCAGTTGGCTCGGGCGGGATGACGGGTGGCTTCGTGGCACCCGAGATGGCCCAGTCCGGCTCCTTGAGGCCATGGCCGGTGAGGACGCAGACAACGGTGGACCCGGGCGGTAGCTCTCCCGTGTCCGAGAGTGCGAGGAGGCCCGCGATGCTCGACGCTGACGCCATCTCCGCGAAGACGCCGTCTGCGGCGAGAAGCCGGTAGCCCTTGATGATCTCCCTGTCCGTGACGGAGCGGATGCTGCCCTCCGACTCCTCTGCCGCGACGAGCGCCTGCTCCCAGGAGGCGGGGTGCCCGATGCGGATCGCGGTGGCGATCGTCGACGGCTCCTCAACGACCTCGCCGCGCACGATCGGGGCCGAGCCTGCGGCCTGGTAGCCGCGCATCACTGGGAGCGCGTCGACACGACCATCCGCGGCGTACTCGCGGTAGCCCTGCCAGTAGGCGGTGATGTTGCCCGCGTTGCCGACCGGCATCACATGGACGTCGGGGGCGCGACCCAGGTAATCGCAGACCTCGAAGGCCGCGGTCTTCTGCCCCTCGATCCGGAACGGGTTGACCGAGTTGA
The DNA here is from genome assembly GCA_007119035.1 of Nitriliruptorales bacterium. GTDB lineage: Bacteria > Actinomycetota > Nitriliruptoria > Euzebyales > Egibacteraceae > SKQL01. The sequence goes on from SKQL01000138.1 coordinate 7,687, forward strand.
CGAGCTCGACGGGATAGTCCGCGGCAAGCACGCGAGAGATTCGCAGGGCCGCGTCGAAGCTGCCGTCGACCTGGATGACCTGGGCACCGTGCACGAGCGCCTGGGCGAGCTTGCCCATCGCGATCTTGCCCTTGGGCACCACGACGCCGCACGTGAGCCCCGCCTTGGCCGCATACGCCGCGGCGGCTGCGGACGTGTTGCCCGTGGAGGCGCAGATCACCGCCTGTGCGCCGGCCTCCACCGCCTTGGTGATCGCGAGGGTCATGCCGCGATCCTTGAAGGAGCCGGTGGGATTGCAGCCATCGAACTTGAGCCACACGTCGCAGCCGGTGCGCTCGGAGAAGAACTCCGAGTGGATCAGCGGCGTGCCACCCTCGCGCAAGGTCACGACCGGGGTGTCCGCGCCGACCGGTAGCCGATCCCGATATTCCTCGATCACCCCGCGCCATTGACGCGCCGCGGCGGGGGGTGCAGCAGTAGTAGCCATAAGGCCCCGAGTGTACGCCCTGCCACCGCTCAGCCCGCGACGGGGTCCTCGGTCAGGAAGTCGATCAGCTGCTCGACCGCCCCGATCAATGGCGTCTCGAGGTCCGCGTAGCTGTCGACCGCAGCGAGCACCCGTCGCCACATGTCCTGCACGCTCGCCACCCCGAGCGCCGCGCAGACGCCCTCCTTCCATACTGTCCCCCTCGGGACGTGGGGCCACCGGTCGATACCGAGCGCACCGGGGCGAACCGCCTCCCACACGTCGACGTAGGGATGCCCCGTCACGAGCACGTGCGGGTGGGCCACCCTCGCGACGATGCGCGATTCCTTGCTGCCCTCGACGAGGTGATCGACGAGCACGCCGAGCCGACGCCCCGGGCGGGGGCCGAACTCCCGGACGACCGTCTCGAGATCGTCGATGCCCTCGAGGTACTCGACCACGATCCCGAGCTCGCGGAGGTCCTCCCCCCACACGCGCTCGAGCAAGGCGGCGTCGTGGATGCCCTCCACGTAGATCCGGCTGGCCCGCGCGACCCGGGTGGGGCCCGTGGGCGCCGCGACCGACCCGGAGGCCCGCTCCTTCGGTGCGCGGTCGCCACGGGCGGGGGCGACGAGGGTCACCGGCTCCCCGTCGATCGCGAACGTCCCGGGTGTCAGCGGGAAGGTCCGCTGCGCGTCCGCGTTCCCCCGCAGGACGACCCGACCCTGCTCGAGCCCGACCACGTCCCCGGTGAAGGTGCTCGCCCGGTGCTCGACCACGAGCCCGACCTCCGCGGCCACTTCGCGTGGCGGCTGGGGTGGCTCCCGCCTTGCGGCGAGAACATCGTGGTCATAGGAACCGGGTCGGGAGCGGGGGCGGCGCACGTGCTCAGACCTCGCCGCCCTCGACCCGCATCACGCTCGCCACCGCGCGGACGACGGGCAGGCTGCGCAGGTCGTGCAGCGTCGCCTGCAGGTCGCGCTCACGCGCGGCGTGGGTGATGAGCAGCAGCTGGGCGTGGTCCTCCTCGCCCTCCTGCCACACGCTGCGGATGGACACGTTGTGGGCCCCGAAC
>SKQL01000133.1 GCA_007119035.1 Nitriliruptorales bacterium
ACTGCTGGACGAAGTGGGGCCGCTCCGGACGCGGGCCGATCAGCGACATGTCGCCCCGAAGGATGTTCCACAACTGGGGCAACTCATCGATGCTCGTCCGGCGGATGAACGAGCCCACCTTGGTCATCCCGTCGCCGTGGCGCGCGTTCCATGTCGTGTCGCCATCGTGATCCACGCGCATGCTGCGGAACTTGAGGAGCTCGAACTCCTTGCCGTCCTGGCCTATGCGCGACTGCTTGAACACCACCGGACCGGGGCTGCTCAGCTTCACCGCCAGCGCGACGGCGCCGAGCAACGGCGCGGTGGCGAGCAGCCCCGCCGCGACCGCCGCGATGTCGAGGACCCGCTTGCCGAACCACATCCGCTGGCGGGTGGCGGCCCGGCGCACGAGCTGGAGTGGCAGGCCCCGCACGTCGTCGCCGTTGGGGGCGTTGGCGCTGACACCGAGCTCGAAGAAGCGCGGCACGACATGCACCTCCACGTCGCTTGCGACCGCCGTGCGCATGACGCCGACCCACGCGGACTCCCGCATCCGGCCGAAGGCCACGATCACGAGGCGCACGTCGCTCTCCGCGAGCAATTGCTGGAGCCGCTCGATCGGGCCGAGGTAGGACAGCTCGGGATACGAGCCGTCCGGACCGAACGCGTCGACGTCGACGAAGCCGATGGGGTCGAGGCCGTGCTCGGGATACTCGCGGGCGCGCTCCGTGAGGTCCTGGGCGACCACGCCGGAGCCGATGATGATGGCCCGCCTGCTATTGATGCCCCGCCTGCGCAGGGCCCGCATCACCGCATGGGTGAGCGACCGGGCGACAGGGAGCGCGACCATCGTCGTGGCGACCGCGGCGAACAGGCTCGGCGCGGGCGGCTGGAACCACGCGAGCGGGGCGAGGACGAGCAGCGGCACCGAAAGCGCCACGAGGTAGTAGGGGACCTCCTCGAGTGTGCTCAGCGCGAACCGCGGCCGGTAAAGCCCCAGCATCGCCAGGACGAGCAGCACCGCCGCGACGTAGCCGGCGACCGCGAACGACGGCCACAGCGTGAGCACCGCGAGCCCGGCGAGCAAGTCGCCGGCGACAAGGATCGCCACTTCCCGGTGGGGGGCCCTGTCAGGTCGCCTCTCAAGTGGCCGCACACCCCGCAGCCACGGAGAAGGAGAGCCCGGCAGAGGGGCCGTCAAGGATCGATCGTCCGTGGACCGTGTGGATGTGGTCCGGTCGGTCTCCATACGCTCCTGATTCCTATCGCGGCTCGTCTACCGCGGCACCGCCACCTGACCGCCACCTGCATGGGGGGGACCCCGTGCCTCGATGCCCACTACCTGTGGGGCGTCCTCCGAATACCCTCGGTTCGCCGCCTCATAACCCGGCCTCGCAGGGTTTCTGGGCGAGCGCCGGTGGAATCCTGCACAACTGATGCTCTTGCTGTCAGGACTGCGTCCGCATGCGTGAAACGCCTCGCACGACTCCTGCTCCTGCGAGGGTTCTCATCCTGGCGGTCGCGATATTCCTCGTGGGTGCGGGCCTGTCGGTGGCCGTCATCTGCTCGGGAGGGGACTGCCAGGAGTTGAGGCAGGAGACCGCCACACAGCCCGGGGTGGACTTCGAGCCGGGGGAGCCCATCCAGGAGTTCGGCTACTTCTACCGCCCGCCCGTCGACGTCGACGCCGACGCGCTCGTCGAGCGCTACGACGAGTTCATCCTCACCATGACCGACGAGTCGCTCCGCGACGCCCTCCACGCACGCGGCCACGAGCAGCCCGTTCTCCAGTACATCGCCGCGGAGGCCGTCCACGACCCACCCGAGTACGGGCCCTGGCCGAGCCAGGTGGCGTTCAGGGATGACGACTGGCAGTACATCGCGGACAACCACTCCGACTGGTTCCTCTACGACGAGGACGGTCAATTGCTCTACGCCGACCCGCCCGGTGAGGAGGACGGCAACGCGATTCTCATGGACCCCGGCAACGAGGAGTGGCGCGCGTTCTTCGTCGAGCGGCTGACCGAGATGCAGGAGGAGCACGGCTGGCACGGCGTCTTCCTCGACAACCTCGAGGCGAGCCTGCGAAAGCGCGAGCGGGTGAGCGGGATTCCCGAGCGCTACCCCACCGACGAGGCATACCGGGAGGCAGTCGAGGACTTTGTCCGCTACGTCCGCGAGGAGTTCGCCGACCCTGAGGGCGTTCCCCTCCACGCCAACATCATCGACGCGCGGGAGAGCAACTCCGATGTGTGGCACCGGTACATGCAGTACCTCGACGGTGCGATGCGGGAGGGCTGGGCGGTTGGTTGGGAGGACGGCGAGTACCGGAGCGAGGAGGAGTGGGAGGCCGAGCTCGACCTCGTCGAGGACACCCGGGCCGACGGTGGCGAGATCCTGCTGGTGGCGATGGGCTCGGAGGAGAATGAGACGCGGCAGCAGTTCGCCTACGGCTCCTACCTGCTCGTCGCCGACGAGGGCGTCACGTTCCGCTACACCCACCACGAGCAATACAACGAGTCGTGGTACTACGACAACTACGACATCGACCTCGGCGCGCCGCAGGGCGAGCGCTACGAGCAATCCGACGGCCGGTGGCGCCGCGACTTCGAGAACGGCCACGTGGTCGTGGACCCGGTGGCGCACGAGGCGGAGATCAGCCTCGACAACTCCTGAGGGCCTCAGAACAGCACGAAGCCACAGGCACGTTGGACGGTCAGCCCGGCCATCACGCCGAGCGTCTCCGTGACGAGGTTCCCCGCGGTGAGGCGCTCGGTCGCGCTCACCATCTCCACGTGGGGTTCGTCGACGCACTGGCCGACGAGCATCGCCGCGCGTCCGACGTGGTAGCGGGACGTGACGACCACGAGACGGTCCCAGTCATGCTCCGCGGCGAGCTCGCCGACCACACGGGCCTCCCCCGCCGTGGAGACGGGGCGGGGCACGAAGCACCGCAGCCGCTCGCCCTGATCGGCGCAGCGCTTGTCACGCTCAGGGTGCGAGCCGGGCACCCAGGACACCAGCAGCGTCGCGCCCGTTGCCTCCGCGATCTCCTCGGCCACCACGAGCCGCTCGGTCTGACCCGACAACGCGACGACGACGTCGGGGGGATGCTCGATCGACCCCTCCTCGCTCGGGGCCAGCACCACCGCGGCGGCGGTGCCCAGCATCAGGGCCAGTCCCGCAAGCAGGACGAAGAGAACGACGAGCGCTCCCAGGAGGCGCGGGACCGCAGCACGCACCTAGCCGGCCCGCGTGCGCGAGAAGTCGACGGCGAGGTGTCCCTCGGCCACACGAACAGTCCCGGTCATGGGCAGATCATCCTCTGCGGTCGCGATGTCAAGGGCCACGTCCCCCCGGCCCGGATGCTCAACACGTTAGCCTGCCAGGGCCTGCCCGCACGAACGTCAGTCAGGGATCGTCGCACCGCGCGCCGGCAGGAGGGACGCTTCCGCCGAGGGGTCCTCGGTACCCACCCGCACCTCGCCTTGCAGGCTCAGTCCCCGGCCGTACTCGAGGTGCACGGGGTCGAGCAGTTCCACATCCTCGACGCCCACGGGCTCGTCCCGGTTGTCGCCGACGTAGACGTAGTACGCGTCGCTTCCCGCATCGGGATGCGCGGTGATGGTGGGCTCCACGATCCGCACCCCTCCGAGGGGCTCGTCGACATCATCGTCGGAGGTGTAGATGCTGATGGCCGAGTCGTGACGCGGCCGCCCGGCGGGGTCCGTGCCCCAGTCGCGGATGACCGGCCGGATGATCTCGACCCGGAAGGCCGAGGCCCAACGATCCTTCAGCTGCAGTGCCACGCTGTCGGTCTGGTGGAACTCCGCGTCGACGATACGCAGCACGCCGCCCACCATGCCCTTGCTCACCCGCAGGCCGATCGGGTCATCGATGGAGCGGTAGCCATCGAACACGATGTCGACGTCCTCCGCGTCCGCATCGAGGTTGGCCAAGCTCGCCGACGCCCCACTGCGGTAGTTGCCCGAGGTGACGAGGTCGACGATGCGGATGCCCGTCAGCGGACCTCCGTCGCTGGTCGGCTCGATGGTGAGCCCCCGCATGTCCGTGATGTGGCCGTTGTCGTGCGCGTGTGATCCCACCACGGAGATGTCGCGCCCGGTCGTGATGGAGATGCCGCTGCGGCCGTTCTCGTTGGCCACCACCCGCTCGAGCCGGACCCCCACGCTTGTCGGACGACCGATGTAGAAGCCGTCCTCCCGCGCGCCCGTCGCGGTGAGCCCCGCGAGGACCACGTCGGAGGAGTCCCGGATCTCGAACACGTTCGCGCCCTCGTCCTCGGCCATCTGCCACAGCCCGCCGTGGACCCGGACGTCTGACACGCCGATGATGTCGACGAGGCTCTCCCGCTCCGGGCGCGGGCGAAACGCGCCCGGCAGGCCCGTGACGACCGCTCCGCCCGCGTGGATCCGGGCGCCGTCGGGGATCTCGAGCGGCGCATCGAGCTTGCAGCGGGCTCCCTCGGGGATCACGAGCGTGAGGCCGTCGCCGGCCGCGCGATCCACTGCCGCCTGCAGGTCGTCCGCCGATCCTCCCGCGCAGTCCACCCCCGCCACGTCGCGGGCGTCGAGCCAGCTCCCCTCCCGGTCGGTGACGGGCGTCGGGCCGTCGTCGCCGACCGTCGCGGGAATCGGTGGGGCGTCCCTGCGGGGGTCCGTCGCCGTCTCCGGTTCGTCGTCTCGGGGGTCGGTCAGGACCACCACGACCACAATCGCCAGCGCGGCCACCACCAGGACCACGCTCACCACGAGCCACCGACGCATGCGTTGCTTCCCCCTTGTCCAGAACTCCTGACCGGCCCGGTGCAGCGCCGCCGTACATACCCCGCACGGAACTCGACGCACCTTCCGTTTGCCGCGTCGGCCAGCTGGGCAGGAGACCGCCCAGGCGGAGGAGGCTCACACAGTGTCGACGGAAGGACTCGTGACCGGGACCGTCCCGCACACGTGGGAACGTCTCGATTCGCTGGCCGAGCGCTTCGGGCCGACGTTCTACCTCGCCGACGTCGAGCACTTCGAGGAGAACTGCCGGAGGTTCCTGGGCGCCTTCCGGGCGGTCTACCCCCGGACCAACATCGGCTATTCCTACAAGACCAACTACCTGCCCCATCTCATCCGGCGCGCCCACGCCCTCGGGGCCTACTCCGAGGTCGTGTCGCGGTTCGAGTTCGACATCGCCCGGGAGCTCGGCATCCCGGGGACCCGGATCATCTTCAATGGTCCGCTCAAGCGCGTCGACGACCTCCTCGAGGCCTTCTCCGCGGGGGCGTTGGTCAACGCGGACTCGATCCCCGAGGTCGACCTGATGGTCGAGGCCTCGAGCCGATCGGGGCGACCCGCGCAGGTAGGGGTGCGCTGTCGCCTCGGCGCACCGGGGCCACAGGAGCCGGGCTCCCGGTTCGGCATCGACCTCGCCGACCCCGCAGGCGTCGAGGCGATCCGCGCCATCGACGCCGCCCCGAACCTTCGGCTCGCGGGCCTGCACTGCCACCAGTCCGCCGACCGCAGCGCGGAGACGTACCGCTCGCGTACCGAGACGATGATCGGGCTGCACCACGACGTGTTGGGGGGGCGCCCCCTCGACTACATCGACCTCGGCGGCGGGTTCGCGAGCACGATGAGCCCCGAGCTCGCCCGCCAGCTCGAGTCCCCCTCCGCCTCGTTCGAGGACTACGCGGCGGCCGTGGGCTCGGAGATGCGTGACGCTTACGGCGGCGGCGGGCCCGAGTTGCTGCTCGAACCGGGCATGGCCCTGCTCGCGGACACGATGACGCTCGTCACCCGCGTCGAGACGGTGAAGACCCAGGGGCGCGACCTCGCGGTCGTGGACGGCTCGGGGTTCAACATCCAACCGCCGTGGAACCTCCTGCGCCGCAACATCAACCTGCCGATCCGCGTCGTCGTCGACCCCCGCCGCGCATCGGCGTCGACGGGCCCCTGGGACGTCGTCGGCCACACCTGCGTCGAGAAGGACGTGCTCCACGAGGGCCATGCCGGGCCGGTCGGCATCGGCGACTACATCGTCTTCGACAACGTCGGCGCCTACACCAACGTCCTCAACGCCCCCTTCATCCGCGGCACCCCTCCCATCCTGGCGGCCGCGGAGGACGGGTCGACAGCGGTGCTGCGCCCGCGGTCGACCGCCGCCGACCTCGTTGCGAGCTACCTGACCCCGGACGGTGCCGCATGAACCTCCTCTTCTCCTGCGTCGGCAAGCGTGGCGGCTACCTCGCGGACTTCTTCCGGCCGTCCCTCGCCCCCGCCGACCGCATCATCGGCACCGCGAACACCGCCTGGACCCCCGGCTTCCGCGCGTGCGACGCGGCGTACGTCGTGCCCAACGTCGACGACGACGACTACATCCCCGCGGTGCTCGAGGTGTGCGAGCGCGAGCACGTCGACGCCCTCGTCTGCATGGAGGACTTCGACCTCGAACGGCTCGCGCCAGCCCGCGACGCGTTCGTCGAACGCGGTGTCGTGTCCCTCTTCCCCCCCGCCGAGGTCGCCGAGCTCGCCCTCGACAAGTACCGCATGTACGAGTTCCTGACGGCCAAGGGTGTGCCCACGCCGAGGACGGTGCTCCGCCCCGAGGACGCCTCGGACTTCGCGTACCCGATGTACGTGAAACCGCGGCGGGGCTCGGGTAGCCAGCACCTCTTCCGCGCCCGCAACGACGCGGAGCTGGCCGTCTTCTTCGACTACGCCCCCGACATGATCATCCAGGAGGAGGCGGTCGGGGAGAACATCAACATCCAGCTGTGCGCCGACCTCGACGGGCGCCCCGTCGGCGTGTGCGTGTTGCGGAAGCGGTGCATGCGTCACGGGGACACCGAGCACGCGGAGACGTTCCACGATCCCTCCGTGGTGGAGTTCGGCATGCACCTCGGGGAGCTGCTGGGCGCCGTCGGGCCGATGGACATAGACGTCATCCAGCAGGGCGATGACCTGACCCTGCTCGAGGTCAACACCCGATTCGGGGGCGGCTATCCCGTCGCCCATCTCGCGGGTGCGGCCTTTCCCGAGCTGCTCCTCGACCTCGTGCGACACGGCGAGGTCGCGGAACCCAACCTCTCGTTCGCCGCGGGCGTCGTGATGATGAAGGACCTGCGCATCCTCGGTGGCCCCGCCGATCAGTTCTTCGCCGAGGAGTTGGGCGTCCAGCCGACGCCGTCCCCGCCTTCTCCGTAGCGATCCCGGCTCGTTGGACCTACCCCGAGCTCTCCCGCCTGGCGTCCATCCGCCGGCGGAGCGCCTTGGTGGGCGAAGGCCGGCACGCCACCCGTTCGACGTCCGCGGGCCGCCAGTCGCCGAGGCCGGCGGCCTCGAGCGCCCTCATCGCCGCGGTTGCGGTCGACACGCCCGGAGGGCCCCTGAAGCGCCGCAGGTAGTCGCGGTGCAGACCGCGGACCAGGACGGGGATCGACGGCAGCTCCAACAGTTTGGCGAAGGACACGCGGTGGTTGCCGCCTGACGCCTTGATGAGGTCGCCGCCCCGACCGACGTGCACCTTCACCTCCTCGTGTGGGCTCGTGCCCAGGTCGGTGTGCGGACGGTAGCCATGGCAACGCATGTCCTCGTACATCTCGAGGAGCTGATGGAAGTACCGATCCACGTCCGCAACGGTCCGGCATCCCCAGACGCTGCCTTTCGCTCGGCGGTCGGACACGCGGGCCGACATGTCGCGGTACTGCTCGCTGTCGCGCACCGCCACCCCGTCGACGAAGATCTCGCGGACGTAGCGGTGGATGCCGAACGGCTCGGCAACGAGGTCCCACGGTCCAGCGGGGAAGAACTGGAGCTCGAGTCGCGCACGGGTCGGCACGCTGAGTGCCCGGATCGCCCGGCGAGGCAGCGTCATGGCGATGGCGGCAGGGTCGGCGACCGCGAGCACGCCCTCGGTGCCCACCACCCCGTAGGCCTTCTTCTTCAGCGCCTTCGTCTTCAGCGCCTTCGTCATGACGGGTCTGTCCCGACGCACCCGACCCGCCGCCAGAAGTCAACCCGCGCCTCGTTGAGGGCCTCGACGGCGAGGTGGCCCGCCGCGAACGTCCGCGCCCGTTGGCGAAAGTCCGCGCGGTCGCGGTCGGCAAGGCGGCTCCATCGGATCAGCGCCTCCCCGAAGGCGGCGATGTCGTCGGGGTCGACGACCGAGCCCAGGTCATGCTCCGCCAGGTAGGCGTTGCCCCCGAGGGCGGACACCACGGGCACGCCCGCCGCGGTGTACTGGCGGACCTTCTGCTGTGCGTGCCCTTCCCGGCGGGCCCGCTCCCCGCTCTCGATCGACACCGCGACGTCGAAGGTGTTCATCCACCACCCCACGTCCTCGTAGGGCACGAGCCCAGGGAAGACGCAGATGTCGTCGTGGCCGATATCGCGGGCGTGCGCACGCAACCGTTCGATGCTCTCGCCCCCACCGACGATGACGATGAGCGGCTTCGCGAGCTCCGCTCTCAGTGCCTTGGCCGCATCGATGAGGTGGCGGCCGCCCCGCGTCCATGCCTGCGCCCCCGCGTAGCCGAACACGACCGCGTCGGGATCGATGCCGCACCGGCGTCGCGCCTCGGACCTGTCGACGGGATGGAAGCGCTCCACGTTGACGCCGTTGTCGATCACCTCGACCCGGGACTCCCGCAACCCGAGTTCGCCCGCCACGATTCCGCGACGTTGCGGGGTGATGGTGTCCGCGCCGACGACTTTGCGCGCCAGCGCCCGCACGAGCCGGTGGTGCAGCGCGGCGGCGAGGCGGCCGTGCTTGTCGGGGTCCACCCGCAGGCTCGAGGTGCTCGCGGTCTTGACCACGAGCCGGACGTCGCTCCCCAACGTCGCGAGCAGCAGCCCGAGCGGGAGCCCGTCGAGGCGGACGATCACGCAGGACGGGCGTAGCCGCCGCACCTCGGCACGAAGGATCCGTGCCTTCGCCAACTGGTGGGACAGGAGTCGCAACGGCCCTCGGCCCCGCCCCCACGGCAGCGTCCGGTCGAGGCGGATGGCGTCGAGGTCCGGATCGGTGGCGCGGGGCTCACCCGCGATGACGAACAGGTCGTCGCCGAGCAGGCGCCGCAGGGCGAGCAGCGACTCCCGCTCGTTGACGGCCGGCCCAGCGCCCTCGGTGAGGTCCACCGAGGCCACGTAGATGATCCGACAGGAGGCTCCATGCGGCCTCATCGCGTTCCTCCTCTTCCCGCCACGCCGCCACGCACGAGCTTG
>SKQL01000037.1 GCA_007119035.1 Nitriliruptorales bacterium
AAGTGCACCCCCTGCCGGGAGGGCACGTTCTGGATGTCGCAGATCTACGAGCGGATGCTCGCCGGCAACGGGCGCCCGCAGGACCTCGTCATCCTCGACGAGGTGTGTGACAACATATTCGGCCGCGCCTTCTGCGCGCTCGGGGACGCGGCGACGAGCCCGGTCAAGTCCTCGCTCAAGTACTTCCGTGACGAGTACGAGCACCTGCTCGAGCACGGGCGCCTCCCCGAGGCCTTCGACGAGCGCGCCGGCATCATCACCGACAATCCGCGTCGCTATCGCCCGACCGCCTACGCGGTCCCGGCCGCGGTGGCCACCGCGAGCGACCCTCAGTGAGTAGCCCGATGACTGAACAGATCAACCTCACCGTCGACGGACGCGACATCACCGTGCCCAAGGGCACGCTCGTGATCCGCGCCGCCGAGTCGGTCGGCATCACCGTGCCGCGGTTCTGCGACCACCCGCTGCTCGACCCCATCGGGGCGTGCCGCCAGTGCATCGTCGAGATCGAGGGCCAACGCAAGCCGATGACGTCATGCACGACGCAGGCGACCGACGGCATGGTCGTGCGGACGCACCTGACGTCGGAGGTCGCACGGGTGGCCCAGGAAGGCCAGCTCGAGTTCCTGCTCATCAACCACCCGCTCGACTGCCCCATGTGCGACAAGGGCGGTGAGTGCCCGCTGCAGGACCAGACACTCGCGCACGGCCCGCCCGACAGCCGCTTCATCGAGACCAAGCGCCGGTACGTGAAGCCGGTGCCGATCTCCGCCCAGGTCGCGCTCGACCGCGAGCGTTGCGTGCTGTGCGCGAGATGCACCCGCTTCAGCCAGCAGATCTCGGGAGACCCGTTCATCGAGCTCTTCGAGCGGGGCGCCCTCGAGCAGGTCGCCATCTACGAGGACGAGCCCTACCACAGCTACTTCTCCGGCAACGTGGTGCAGATCTGCCCGGTGGGGGCGCTGACGGCCGCGAGCTACCGCTTCAAGTCCCGCCCGTTCGACCTGCGCACCCACGACGGGATTTGCAACCAGTGCTCCGCGGGCTGCAACCTGCGCGTGGACGTCCGGCGCGGCGCCATCCAGCGCCAGCTCGCACGGGACAACATGGCCGTCAATGAGATGTGGAACTGCGACAAGGGTCGCTTCGGCTACGAGTTCGTCGGCTCCGACCGCCGTCTCGCGGACCCGCGGATCCGCAGCGACTTCGGGCTCGAGCGACGCACGTGGCGTGGCGCGACCGCATGGGTCGCGGAGCGCCTCAACGCGGCGATCGACGCGGGCGGCCCCTCCTCGGTGGGGGTGCTCACCGGCGGTCGCCTGACCGACGAGGACGCGTACGCGCTCGGGCGCTTCGCGCGCGACGTCGTCGGCACCGACAACATCGACTTCCGCATGCGCCCCCGCGACGGGGAGGAACGCGACGTCCTCGCCGCGGTCGCGGGGACCCAGGGACCCACCTACGACGACGTGGAGGCCGCGGACACCGTGGTCATCGCGGGTCTCGATCCGAAGGAGGAGGTCCCCATCCTCTTTCTCCGGCTCCGCAAGGCGTGGCGCAAGCACGGTCAGCGCATCGTCGTGGTCGGCCCCTCGCTGGGTTCCCTCGACGAGATCGCGTGGCGGTGGATACAGACATCCCCCGGCGCGGAGACGGATGTGCTGCGTCAGCTCGCGGGCGACACGGATGCCGCGCTCGAGGGCGAGATGGCCGAGGTCGCACAGGCGGTGCGTGGCGCCGGCTCGTCCGTGGTGCTCGCGGGTGAGCGGCTCGCTCTCTCCCAGGGCGCGCTTCCCGCGGCCGCGGCGCTCGCGGTGGCCCTCGATGCGGATGCGCCGCCGTTCGCGTGGGTGCCGCGTCGCAACAACGCGCGCGGGGCCGTCGATGCGGGGCTCGTCCCCGGGCTGCTGCCCGGCGGCCGGCGGATCGACGCGCCCGGGCCCGTGGCGGATGCCTGGAACGGGGTGCCCACCGAAGCGGGCAGGGACACCGCGGGGATCCTCGAGGCTGCCGCGGACGGGGAGATCACCGCTCTGTACCTCGTCGGCGTCGACCCCGCGCGCGACTTCGAGGACCCGAAGCTCGCACGCCGCGCGCTGGCGGCGGTGGACACGCTGATCGTGCAGGACACCCTCGAGAACGCGTCGATCGAGCACGCTGACGTCCTCCTCCCCGCCGCGGTCTCCCAGGAGCGGGTGGGCTCGTTCACGACGTGGGAGGGACGCCGACAGCCATTCCCCCAGGCGATCCCGCCGCACGGGCAGTCCCTGCCCGACTGGGACATCCTCAACCAGGTCGCGGGCGCAATGGGCCACGACCTCGGTTGGCAGACCGCCGTCGACGTCCGGCGGGAGGCGGCGCCGCTCATGGCGCCGGCGGGAGGCCTCGCGGAACGCCTCGCGGCGGTGCCCGTCGCACGCGGCGCCCGCCCCGCCCCCGGCGAGGACGGCGAACTGACGGTGGTGCTCGGGGACTGGCTGCTCGGCAAGGGCGACATGCTCACGGGAGCGAAGGAGCTCCTCGCCACCGCCCGGCCGGCCGCAGCGGTGATCAACACCGCCGACGCGGAGCGCCTCGGCCTTTCCGACGGTCAGGACGTCGCGGTCGTGGGGCCCGCCGGCCAACTCGAGGTCGCCCTCGAGGTGACCGATCACGTCACCGCCGGCACGTGCGTGCTGCCGAGCAACTCCACGGAGATCACCCCCGCGGAGATCGCGGACTCCGCCTGGCCGCTGCGGGTGCAGCTGCAGCCGGCGGGCCAGCCCGAGGAGGTCGTGGCCTAATGTCCTCAAGTAGCGAAGCGGTAGGACAAGGGATGTCCTCAAGTAGCGAAGCGGTAGGACGCTGATAATGGATGTCACCTACGTGCTGACCTCCCTCGCGATCGTGGTCGCCGCGTTCACGTTGTGGATCCTCGCGACCGCGCTCACGATCTGGGGCGAGCGTCGCCTCATCGCGAAGATGCAGACCCGGATCGGGCCGAACAGGATCGGCCCCCTCGGGGTGCTCCAGACCGTCGCCGATGGGCTGAAGCTGTTCTTCAAGGAGGACATCGCCCCGTCGGGGATCGACAGGCTCGTCTACTTCGCCGCGCCGATCGCGTCGGTGGTGACCGCGATCGTCACCTTCGCGGTGATCCCGTTCGGCGGGTCGTTCATGCTCGGCGACCGGGAGGTGACGCTGCAAGTCTGGGATCCAGAGATCGGGATGCTGTGGATCCTCGCGATGAGCTCCATCGGCGTCTATGGCATCGTGCTCGCGGGGTGGGCCTCGGGCTCCAAGTACCCGCTCCTCGGTGGGGTGCGCTCGTCGGCTCAGATGATCTCCTATGAGCTCGCTATGGGACTCGGGCTCGCGTCGGTGTTCATCTGGGTGGGCTCGCTCCGCGCGTCCGACATCGTCGCCGCGCAGGCGGGCACGTTCATCGGGACGATCCCCTCGTGGAACATCTTCCCGCAGCTCTTCGCGTTCATCCTGTTCTTCGGGGCGGCCGTCGCTGAGGCGCAGCGTCCCCCGTTCGATCTCCCGGAAGCGGAGGGCGAGCTCGTCGCGGGGTTCGTCACCGAGTACTCGGGCGCGAAGTTCGCGATGTTCTTCCTCGGCGAGTTCATGCAGGTCATCACGATGTCGGCGGTCACCGTCACCTTGTTCTTCGGGGGACCGTCCGGCCCGCTGTTCGGCCTCGAGGGCACGCTCGCGGGCGCGCTCCTCGGGACGGTGTACTTCGCGCTGAAGACGTTCGTGTTCGTGTTCGTGTTCGTGTGGCTGCGCGGCACCCTGCCGCGCATGCGCTACGACCGCCTGATGGACCTCGGTTGGAAGGTCTTCCTCCCGCTGGGCCTGCTGTGGGTGCTCGCGACCGCGGCGATCGTGGTGGCGGGCGACACCGTGGGACAGGCGGTGCTGTTCCAGATCGTGGGGATCGTGGCCGCGCTGCTGCTCGCGCTCTACGTCATGTCCACGTTGTTCTCCAAGCGGGTGGACAAGCGCGTCGAGGCTGCGGAGCAGGTCGGCGACCCCGACCTGCCGCCCGCGTTGCCCGCGGCGGCGGAGACCGCCCGCGAGGCGACCCGCCGACGTGGCGGTGCGAGAGACATCGACATCCCCGGCTAACGACAACCTGTAGAAAAGGCAGTCATGTTCAACGCATTGAGGAAGGGTTTCGGGCTCACCGGGCGGTCGTTCTTCCGCCGTCCGGTCACCTCGGAGTACCCGGACGTCAAGCGCCAGGTCCAGCCGCGCTTCCACGGTCGTCACGTCTTGAACCGCTACCCGGACGGCTTGGAGAAGTGCATCGGCTGCGAGTTGTGCGCGTGGGCCTGTCCCGCCGACGCGATCTACGTCGAGGGGGCCGACAACACCCCCGAGGCGCGCTACTCGCCGGGGGAGCGCTTCGGCAAGGTCTATCAGATCAACTATCTGCGGTGCATCTTCTGCGGCCTGTGCATCGAGGCGTGCCCCACGCGCGCGCTGACGATGACCCACGAGTACGAGCTGTCCGCGGACAATCGGACCGATTTCATCTTCACGAGGGACATGCTCCTCGCGCCGCTGCCGGAGGGCGCCCAGGACACGCCCCACACGAACGCGGAGGTTGAGGCGCGTGGGCTGGTCTACTACCCCGGCCACGCGGCGCAGGATCCCACGGGCTACCGCGAGGGGGATCCGAGCAAGGGCGGCAACCAGCCGATGGTGACGCCGGAGGGGATCGTCCTCGAGCGCATCGACTTCGAGCACCGGGAGCGCTCCAGCAACCTGGGGTCGTCGCGGTGATGGCGGTGGTCGCACAAGCCGAAGCCGCCGCGGGTGCGGGCGAGTTCTGGGTGTTCATCCTCATCGGGGCGCTCGCCCTGGGCTCCGCGCTCGCGATGGTGCTCATGCGCAACTCCGTGCACGCCGCGCTGATGCTCGTCATCAACTTCTTCGCGATCGCGGTGCTCTACGCGGTGCTCGAGGCCCAGTTCCTCGCGGTCGTGCAGATCATCGTCTACGCCGGCGCGATCGTCGTCCTCTTCCTCTTCGTTCTCATGCTGCTGGGAGTCGGCGGTCAAGAACGCTTCACGGAGCGAATCAGGGGCCAGAAGACCGCGGCGGTCCTCCTGGGCCTCGCCGTCTTCGTGCTGATCGGTGGGGCGGCCGCGAGCCCGTTCCTCGGCGAGGGCGCGGCGTGCAACGTCCCCGCGGAGATCCGCGCGGCTGCCGCGGGCGAGACGTGCGTCGGTTTGACGGAGGCCAACGCGGAGGGCAATGTGCGCGGCCTCGGGTTCCTGCTGTTCACCGACTACGTCTGGCCTTTCGAGGTCATGAGCGTGCTGCTCGTGATCGCCGCGCTCGGGGCGATGGTGCTCGGCAA
The DNA here is from genome assembly GCA_007119035.1 of Nitriliruptorales bacterium. Classification (GTDB taxonomy): domain Bacteria; phylum Actinomycetota; class Nitriliruptoria; order Euzebyales; family Egibacteraceae; genus SKQL01. Next base: position 5,354 of record SKQL01000037.1, read on the forward strand.
GCGCGAGGAGGATCCCGCCGACCTCGTCGACCAGGGCGAGTCGGGGGTTCCCGCACCGTTTGAGCCCGACGAGGGCTCGGGTGACGGATCATCCACGGCGGGTGGCGCACGCAGGGCAGACACGGACGCGGAGGAGGGACGCTCATGATCGTGCCGATCGGCTGGTACCTCATCCTGGCCGCTGCGCTGTTCAGCATCGGCCTCGTCGGAGTGCTCGTGCGCCGGAACATCATCATCATGTTCATGTGCATCGAGCTGATGCTCAACAGCGTGAACCTCACGCTTGTGGCCTTCTCCCGGATGCACGGCAACCTCGACGGGCAGGTGCTGTCCTTCTTCGTCATCGTCGTCGCGGCCGCTGAGGTCACCGTAGGCCTCGCCCTGATCGTCAACCTGTTCAAGTTGCGGGGCACGACCGACGCCGACTCCGTCGACGCGTTGAGAGCGTAGGGATGACGTCGATGACCACCCTCGCTTTCGTCGGAGAGTACGGCGTGCCCGATCCCGGGTCGCCCGCCGCGCTCGCATGGCTGATCCCCGTGGTGCCGGCGGTGTCCGCGGCGTTGCTCATCATCTTTGGCAAGCGCCTCGGAAACCTCGCGGGCCCGGTCGCTGTCGCGGTGGCGGGCTTCGCCGCGATCGTCTCGACCCTCGTCTTCGCCCAGCTGCTCGGCCTGCCCGAGGAGCAGCGCGCGCTGGTCACGACCGTCGCGACGTGGCTGGAGGTCGGCCCCTTCGCCGTCGACTGGGCGCTGCTGATCGACCCGCTGTCCGCGGTCATGCTGCTGCTCGTCACGTGGGTGGGCCTGCTCATCCACATCTACTCGCTGGGCTACATGCACGGCGACAGCCGCTATCCGCGCTTCTTCGCCTACCTCAACCTGTTCCTCGCCGCGATGCTGATCCTCGTGCTCGGCGAGAGCTTCCTCACGATGTTCGTCGGCTGGGAGCTGGTCGGGCTCGCGAGCTATCTGCTGATCGGCTTCTGGTTCGAGAAGCCGGCGTATGCGAGCGCGGCCAAGAAGGCCTTCATCGTCAACCGGGTCGGCGACGTGGGCTTCATGATCGCGATGTTCGCGATCTACACCAGCCTCGGCAGTCTCGCGTTCAGTGACACGCTCCCGCAGGCGGGCGCGCTCACGACGGGGACCGCCGCGGCGGTCGGGCTCCTGCTGCTCGTAGCCGCCGCGGGCAAGTCGGCCCAGATCCCGCTGTACGTATGGCTGCCCGACGCGATGGCGGGCCCGACGCCGGTCTCCGCACTTATCCACGCGGCCACGATGGTCACCGCGGGCGTCTACCTCGTCGCCCGCGTGTCGCCCATCTACGCCACCGTGCCCGAGGTCGGACTCGTGGTCGCCTGGGTCGGTGCCGCCACCGCGCTGCTCGCGGCGTTGATCGCGTGCACGCAGAACGACCTCAAGAAGATCCTCGCGTACTCGACGGTCAGCCAGCTCGGCTACATGTTCATCGCGGTCGGGCTCGGCGCCCAGGTGGCGGGGATCTTCCACCTCCTCACCCACGGCTTCTTCAAGGCGCTGCTCTTCCTCGCCGCCGGGTCGGTCATGCACGCGCTGGCCGACAACACCGATGTGTGGAAGATGGGCGGGCTGCGCAAGGCGATGCCCATCACGTTCGGGACCTCGCTCGTCGCGTGGCTCGCGATCGCGGGGCTCCCACCGTTCAGCGGCTTCTTCTCGAAGGAGGAGGTGCTCGTCGCCGCGCTCGACACCCCCGGTGCCTTCGGGATCTGGGTGGTCGGCACCCTCGTGGCCGGGCTCACCGCCTTCTACATGAGCCGCTGGTTCTTCCTGATCTTCCTCGGCAAGCCCCGCTACGAGACGGAGCTGCCCGAGGTGCATCCGCACGAGTCGCCCCCGACGATGACGGTGCCGCTCGTGATACTCGCGGTCGGCGCGGCGCTCGGTGGACTGCTCAACGTGAGGCCCGCGTCGCTGGTGACCTTCTGGGATCCCGAGCCCGGCTTCCTCGAGGGATGGCTCGAGCCGAGCGTGCTCGCGTTCGCCGGCGACGCCCCCTACATCGCTCACGGTCCCGCGGTCTTCCTCGTCCTCGTGACCGGCCTGGTCGGCATCGGCGCCGCGTACGCGCTGTACCTGCGTCCCGCGCCGGAGCCGGAGATGGTGCGCGAGCGACTGGGCGGCTTCTACACCCTCGCGCGTGATCGGTTCTATGTCGACGAGCTGTACGCGACGACGATCGAGCGCCCCGGCCACCTCCTCGCGGACGGGTTCGCCGCGTTCGACCGCGTGGTGATCGACGGCGCGGTGAACGGCCTCGGCACTCTCACCACCGGCCTCGCGGGAGTGGGCCGTCGCCTGCAGACCGGCTTCGTCCGCAGCTACGCGTTGGCGGTCGCCGGTGGCACGGTGCTCCTCGCGGTGATCTTCCTCGGCGGCGCGTTCCTGACTGGGCAGGGGTAACCGATGGACTTCCCGATCCTCAGCCTGCTCATCCTGCTTCCCGCGGCCGTCGCCGCGGTGATCGCCGCGCTCCCCGGCAACAGCGTCGGAGCGATCCGCCTCGTCGCGCTCGTCGGGTCGGGCGCGACGTTCGTGGTGTCCCTGGTCGTGTTGGCGCTCTTCGTCGCGGGGGACGCGGGGTTCCAGCTCGGTGAGGTCGTGCCGTGGATCCCGCAATGGGGCGCGACGTACCGCCTCGGCGTCGACGGCGTCAGCCTGTTCCTCGTCCTGCTGACCACGCTGATCATCCCGCTCGGCGTGCTGTCGTCGTGGGAGCACGACACGGGCGTGAAGGGCTTCTTCGCCTCCCTGCTCGTTCTCGAGGCGACGCTCATCGGGGTCTTCCTCGCCCTCGACCTCATCCTGTTCTACCTGTTCTTCGAGCTCATGCTCGTGCCGATGTACGCGCTCATCGGGATCTGGGGAGGCGCCAACCGCCGCTACGCCGCGGTGAAGTTCTTCCTCTACACCCTCGTCGGCGGGCTGCTGATGCTCGTGGGGATCCTCTACCTCTACTTCGCCGCGGGAGCGGTGTCGTTCGACTACGACGTGATCCGCCAGGTGCAGCTCTCGTCGACTGAGCAGACGTGGCTGTTCCTCGCGTTCTTCGCGGCCTTCGCGATCAAGGTGCCGGTCTTCCCCGTGCACACGTGGTTGCCCGACGCGCACACCGAGGCGCCCACCGTCGGCTCGGTGATCCTCGCGGCGGTGATGCTGAAGGTCGGCGGGTACGGTTTCCTGCGCTTCAGCCTGCCGTTCTTCCCCGAGGCGACGACCACGCTCGGGCCGTTGATCCTCGGCCTCGGCGTCATCGGTGTGCTGTACGGCGCGCTCGTGGCGCTCGTCCAGTCCGACATCAAGAAGCTCGTCGCGTACTCGTCGGTCGCCCACCTCGGCTTCGTCGTGCTCGGGATCTTCGCCCTCGACGTGACGGGCGCGTCCGCGAGCGTGGTGCAGATGGTCAACCACGGGCTCACCACGGGCGCGCTGTTCCTGCTCATCGGGTTCATGTACGAGCGGACCCATTCCCGGGCGATCGCCGACTACTCGGGGCTGGCGAGCACGACACCGGTGTTCGCGGGCATCTTCCTGTTCACCGCGATGTCGTCCCTCGCGCTTCCGGGCCTCAACGGCTTCGTCGGCGAGTTCCCCATCCTGATCGGCACGTACCAGACCGCGCCATGGGCCGCGGTGGCCGCC
>SKQL01000111.1 GCA_007119035.1 Nitriliruptorales bacterium
TCCCACCGGGATCTCGACCTCGCGCAGGTCACCGTCGCCGCGGGCAGTCACCACCCCGTCGACCGCACCTACGACGCCTACGACGAGGTCGCGTTCGAGGTCACCTTCTCCGGTGGGCAGGGGCACTTCGTGTCCTCACGGTCGCTGAGCCCCCTCGAGCCGGCCAGCAGGCTCGCCCTCGACCTGCCGCTCAACGCGGCCACCGTCCTCGAGCACATCGCCGACGAGGCGCCATCGCTGCAGTGTCCGGGTGAGGAGCTCATGGTCCTCGCCCACCCCGACTTCTCCGGGCAGGCCGACCAACTCGCCGAGTGGAAGACCGACAGGGGGCTCGTCACCACGGTCTTCACCGTCGGGGCGGGCACCGAACGGACGACGGTCGACGAGATCAGCGCACTGATCCGCGACCGGTACGACGACTGCCTCATCCGCCCGTCCTACGTGCTGCTGCTCGGCGGGGTCGACCGGATCCCCGCCGCGACCGCGGAGACGTGGCACGAGCGCGACAACCTCTCTGAGGTCGTCGCAACGGACCTGCCCTACGGCCACCTCGAGCCCCCGGATCTCGACACGAACCCCGAGGACGCCGACACGCTCGCGCGGCTCGTGCCCGACCTCGTCACCGGCCGTGTCCCGGCGGACACCGTCGAGGACGCGCAGACCGCCGTCGACAAGATCATCGCCTACGAGAGCGCTCCCCCGTCCGAGCCCGGATTCTACGAGCGCACGACCCACGCAGCGGAGTTCGAGTGCTGCCGCACCGACCTGATCACCACCGGCGGGGCCGTCGGGCAGGGCGAGCCGGAACTCGTCCCCGGCGTCTCAGACCGCACCTTCATCGAGTCCAGCGAGTACATCCGCGACGCCGCCGAGTTCTTCGGGTACGACACCCAGCGGATCTACGCCCGCACGACCTCGTGGCAGTACCTGGGGACGGGGCTCGACGACGAACCGCGGGCATACACGGACCAGACGCCGCTGCCCCTCGACCTGCGCAGCGGCTTCCCCTGGGACGGCGACACCGACGACATCATCAGCGCCTTCGATGACGGCGCGTTCCTGGTGACCCATCGCGACCACGGCGCGCGCTGGGGGTGGAGCACCCCGCGGTTCACCACCGGCGACCTCGAGGCGACATCCAACAGCGACCGCCTCCCGGTGATCTGGAGCATCAACTGCTCGACCGGGCAGTTCGACGGCGGCCAGCCGTCGTTCGCCGAGACCGCGCTGTTCCACGACGGCGGCGGCGGGGTCGGGGTGATCGCCGCGAGCGGCTTGAGTCCATCGGTGCACAACAGCCGACTCGCCCGCGCGCTGGCCGACACCGTGTGGCCGGCGCAGAGCCCCGGGCTGAACCCGGTGGCGTTCACCGTGCCCGGTGACCCGCGGATCGGCGACGTGCTGCACCAGGCGCGCCTGCGGATGCTCGCCCTGGTCGAGACTGACGACGCCACCGCCGGGTACGTCCGCGACCAGTACCTCATGTACCACGTGATCGGGGACCCGACGCTGCAGATGTGGACCTCGCAGCCCTTCGACCTGCCGAGCGACCACAGCCTCCAGGAACTCAACGACCGGGCCCTCGTCGATTACGCCGTCGACGGCGCTCGCGTCACCTTGTGGGAGGTCGACCGCTTGGGCACGAGGCCCATCGGCCGTGCGACCGTCGCGGGCGGGCAGGCCGACGTCCCGTTCGAGGTCGAGCGCAACCCACGGATCCAGCTCCAAGTGAGTGTCGACGCCGATGACCGGGTCCCGCGGCGACTCACCCCGCGCGACGTTCCCTGACCAGCACGGCCGCGCGAGCGCATCCGCGCCTCACTCGTCCCGCGCCGCGAGCACCCCCGTAGGCGCCCCGTAGGTGGCTTGCCCGCCCCTGCGAAGGGACCGCCCGGCCTGCGCATCGGTACGCCGACCGTCGTCCACGGCGATCACCCCGTTCACGACGACGTACGGTATGCCCGTGGGTTGTTGGCGTGGGTCCTCGTACGTCCCTCTCTCCGATACGGTGACTGGATCGAAGACGACGAGGTCCGCAGCCATGGCGGGGCGTACGAGGCCACGGTCGTGGAAGCCGAGGCGCTGCGCGGGAAGGGACGTGAACTTGCGAACGGCGTCCTCGAGTGACAGCACACCCAACTCCCGGACGTAATGACCGAGGTAGCGAGGGAACGTCCCCCAGGCGCGGGGGTGCGGCCGGTCACCGACGAGAATGCCGTCGCTGCCCCCCATGTGCGCACGGTGGCGCATGATCGCCTGCACGTTCTCCTCGTTGCCGACGTGGTCCACGCAGGTCGCGCCGAGCTCATCGCTGGCGAGAAGATCGCAGTACACGTCGATCGGACGGCGCCCCTCCTCGTGCGCCGACTCCTCGATGCTGCGTCCGACGTACCGTCGGTTGCTCTCCGCGCTGACGCCGCTCACGACCACCGTCGACCAGTCGGTAGGAACCCAGTGGTAGGCATCGTGACCCGTGTCCTCGATCTCGACCCGCATCACCTCCCGCGATTCCGGGTCACGAAGCCGTGCGAGCGCATGATCGGTCCCGCCTTCCTGGACCCACCGCGGCAACAGGGCGTGGAGGTAGGTCGATTTCGCCAGGTAGGGGTACGTGTCGAGCGTGACGTCGAGGCCCTCCTCCAGGGCGTCGTCGACCAGGCTCAGAAGCTCGGGCGCGCGGTCACGATTGATCGGGAACCCCAGGTGCGCATGGGTGAGGTGCACCGGGATGCCGGCCGCCCGGCCGATGTCGAGGCACGCCTGGTAGGCGGCGATGGCGTGGCGGCCGTAGTCACGGTGATGCGGGGAGTAGTAGCCGCCGTATGACGCAGCGACCTCGCACAAGGCGACGAGCTCCTCATCAGGCGCGTACATCCCCGGGACGTAGGTCAGGCCCGCCGAGATCCCTACCGCGCCATCCTCCATCCCGGCGGCTACCAGCCTCTGCATCTCCTCCAATTCGGCGACCGTGGCCGGCCGGTCCTCGTTGCCCATCACCTGCAGCCGGATGGTCCCGTGGGGCACGAGGTAGTCGGCATTGACCGCCACGCCCCGGTCGAGTCGGTCGAGGTACTCCCCCACCGAGCGCCAGTCCCACTGGAAGTCAGGGGGGTCGTCGTTCCAGCCACGTAGTTGCCCGCGCAGCTGCTCGAGGGTCGCGTCGGTCGTCGGAGCGTAGCTCAGCCCGTCCTGACCCAGAACCTCGGTGGTGACGCCCTGGCACACCTTCGCGTCGTGGGAAGGATTGGCGAGGATCTGGAGGTCCGAGTGGGTGTGCATGTCGACGAACCCGGGCGCGACCACGAGACCCTCCGCGTCGACGACCCGGGTGGCTGATGCTCCGGCGAGCCGGCCGACCGCGGCGATGCGGTCACCCACCACACCCACATCCGCGTGCACGGGCGGGTTGCCCGCGCCGTCGATGACCCGGCCACCGCGTAGCAGCAGATCGAAGTCCGTCACGATACGGTCCCTCCCAGTAGAGTTATTCTTTGGCATCATGCCCCAATGCACCGGCGCCAGCCGACGGCCGTGCCAGCCTTGGGGATGTCGCAGGCATCCCACGTGATGGGGGCCAGGTGCACGAAGCCCACCGTCAAGGATCTGCCATGAGCGAGCCCCGCTGGCTGCAGCACTACCCGCCCGACACCCCGCGGGAGATCGGCGAGATCGGCTACCGCAACCTGCCCGCCCTGCTGGCGGAGTCCACCGCGCGATACGCCGGCGCCATCGCCTTCACGCAGTGCATGCCCAACGGCATGAACGGCTCGCTGCGCTACGACGTCGTCGACCGGCTCGCCGACGAGTTCGCGGTTTACCTGCGGGAGGTCGCGGGACTGGAGCAGGGCGACCAGGTCGCGGTGCAGATGCCCAACTGTCTCAGCTACCCCGTCGTCGTCTTGGGCATCCTCAAAGCGGGGTGCGTGCTGGTCAACACCAACCCGCTCTACACCGCTACCGAGATGACCCACCAGTTCGCCGACTCGGGCGCGCGGGCGCTGGTCATCATCGACATGTTCGCCGACCGGTTGCCGGAGGTGCTGCCGAAGACGCGGATCGAGACGGTCGTCACGGTGCGGATCTCGGAGTTCTTCCCCCGGGTCATCGCCCGCGTCATCCGCAGCGTGCAGCGCTACGGGAGCCGAACGCTGCCGCCGATCACCGTCGAGCACACGACGCTGCACGCCGCGCTGGCGGCGGGACGCGAGCGGCGGGGCGGCACCGACCTCGAGACCTACCTCGAGGGCATCGGGCCCGACTCGCTGGCAGCGCTCCAGTACACCGGCGGCACCACCGGCGTCTCCAAGGGCGCCATGCTGTCGCACGGCAACCTCGTCGCCAACACGCTGCAGATGATCGCGATGTCCCGCCCCTTCATCGAGCCGGGCCGGGAGACGGTGCTCACCGCGCTGCCGCTCTACCACGTGTTCGCGTTCACCGTGAACCTGCTCGGGTTCTACTACATGGGCGGCCGCAACATCCTCATCCCCTCGCCGCGGCCGCCGAGCAACCTGAAGCGAGCCTTCGAGAACTATCCCGTAACCTGGCTCACCGGGGTGAACACGCTCTTCAACGCGCTGCTCAACGAGCGCTGGTTCCTCGAGTACCCACCGCGGATGCTGCGCGCCTCCGCCGCCGGCGGCATGGCGCTTCACCACTCCGTCGCGGAGCGCTGGCGGGAGGTCACCGGCACCCCCATCGTCGAGGGCTACGGCCTCACGGAATCCTCCCCGGTGCTGACCTTCAACCCCCTCGGGGGGACGGTGAAGGACGGCAGCATCGGCATCCCCGTGCCCTCGACGGAGATCCGCTGCGTGGCCGACGACGGCAGCGCGCTCCCACCCGGGCAGCCCGGCGAGCTGGTCGCCCGCGGGCCGCAGATCATGCAGGGCTACTGGCAGCAGCCCGAGGAGACCGGGGAGACGCTCAAGGACGGCTGGCTGCACACCGGCGACATCGCGGAGATGGACGAGGACGGCTACTTCCGGATCGTCGACCGCAAGAAGGACATGATCCTCGTCAGCGGCTTCAACGTGTATCCCAACGAGGTCGAGGAGTGCATCGCGGCACTGCCGGCTGTGCGCGAGGCCGGGGTGATCGGCGTGCCCGATGTGAAGATGGGCGAGGCGGTGCGCGCCTACGTCGTCGCCGACGACCCCGCGCCCTCGGAGGCCGACATCATCGCGCACTGCCGCACGCACCTCACCGCGTACAAGGTGCCGCGCGGCGTCGAGTTCCTCGACGAGCTGCCCAAGAACCTGATCGGCAAGATCCTGCGTCGGGATCTCCGCAAGGACGCGGACGCCTCGGCGCCGCCGGAGACGCCGGACTCGACACCCGGGTCACCCGCCGAATCGGGGAGGGCCTAGCGATGTCGGCCACGTCGTTGCTCGCGCTCGCCCAGCAGGCTCCCCCCGCGGACCACGAGGTGGTCACAAGCTTCGAGCAGGTCGTGCTCGTGGCGCTGGTCTTCGTGATCATGTTCGGGCTCGGCGCCGGCCTGACGCCCCGCGACTTCGCCTCCGCGCTGCGCCGCCCATGGGGACTGATCATCGGCTGGGTCACCCAGTTCGGGATCATGCCGTTGCTCGCCTTCCTGCTGGTGCTCGGCCTCGTCCTGCGGTTGCCCTCCGACTACGCCGCGCCCGTCGCCCTCGGCGCGCTGCTGATGGGCTCCGTGCCGGCCGGCACCACGTCGAACATCTTCACCTTCTTCTCCAAGGGCAACCTCGCACTCAGCGTCATGATGACCACCAACTCGACGCTGTGGGCGCTGGTGATGACGCCGCTCGCGCTGCACCTGTACGGCACCCGCTTCATGCCCGCGGGCTCGGAACTGCAGATCCCGATGACCAACGTCATCGTCACGCTCGTGATCATGCTGGTGCCCGTGGCGCTCGCCATGGTGATCCGGCGCTACAGCCCCAACGTCGGCGCGGTGATGGAGTTGATGGGCGGCGCCTTCGGCCTGTTCTTCATCGTCTTCCTGATGGTGACCTGGGTGCCGCGCAACTGGATGCTGCTGGCAGGGACCCCGTGGCAGGTCTACCTCGTGGCGGTCGGCCTTGGACTGTTCGGCATTTCGGTCGCGTACCTCATGGCCCGCGCGGTCCGGCTGCATCCGGTCAACGCCCGCACCGTGGGCCTCGAGACCGGCATCCAGAACGGCCCGCTCGCCGTCGCCATCGTGGTGCTCACGTTCGCCGACAGCCCGGACCTGGGGTTGGTGCTGCTCGTGCCCGCGCTGTACTCGCTGTTCATCGTGATCGTGGGGGCCTTCGTCACCGTCCGCTTCCGCCGCGCCAACCTCGCGGAGGAGCAGGAGATCCCGAGCCTGCTGTGAGCGCGATGCCGTTCGCGCCCGAGCGAGGGATCAAGCGTTACCGCCTCGCACGTGGATCCTGCGCCGGGCCGTCGACGCAGCGGTACAGAGCGTCGCGGAGCGCGACCTCACGGGGGTCGGTGGGGCTGCCGAAGCCCATGAGGTTGGGTGTGTAGGCGAAGCCGATGCCGCAGTCGGGGTCGGCCATGCCGATGGAGCCACCGGCGCCGGCCATCGCGTAGCTGCGGTCGCTGGAGCCGAGCGGGAATCCCGGGTACGGCTTGGCGTAGCCGAACGAGAAGCGGATGTCAGAGCGCAGCACGAGGTCGCGGCGCCCGCCGGCCGGGGACGGGACGGACGCTTCGAAGCAGGCCACCGTCTCCGGCCGCAACCCGAGTGTGCGGCCACCGGTTGCGAGGTCGCCGTAGGCGCGGGCGACGCCGCGGGCATTGCCGACGCCGCCAACGGAAGCGAGCTCGTGGCGCAACAGGTCCCGGTCGTTGATGGAACTCGGGTCACGCGCGAGTGGCAGGCTCATGAACGCCCGCGCCGTCAGGCTCCGGGGGTTGCACAGGCCGAGCAGCAACGCCCTCGGGGCATCTCGGATCTGGAACAGCCCACGGATGGGATGAACGCCGTGGAAGGTCGCGAGCCGCCTGTCGCCGACCTCGTCGGGCAGACCGATGTGGAAGTCGATGCCGAGTGGGGCGGCGACGTCGTCGGCGAACGCGCGGCCGAGGGTGCGCCCGGCGGGGTCGACCCGACTCAGCAGCTCGGCTTCGTAGAATCCCAGCGTCCAGGCGTGATAGCCCTGCCGGTGTCCCGGCGGCCACAGCGGCGATTGGCGGGCGAGAAGCGCCCTCAACCGCTCCGGGTCGGTGAGGATGCCGCGATCCAGCCGCTCGTCGAGCGCAGCGAGACCGGCCTGGTGGGCCAGGAGCTGGCGGACGGTGATGGCGTCCTTGCCGTTCGCTGCGAACTCTGGCCAGTAGGTGGCGACCCGCGCGTCGAAGTCGAGATTCCCGCGGCTGTGGGCCACCGCGATCGCCATCGTCGCCATGCCCTTGGTCGTGGAGAACACCGGCACGACAGTGTCGCGCTCCCAGGGCAGCTGGCGTGCTGCGTTGCGGTAGCCGCCCCACAGGTCGACGACCGGCTCTCCCTCGCGGTAGGCGGAGCAGGCCGCCCCCAGCTCCCGTCCTTCATGGAAGTGCCGCCGGAAGGTGTCGGCGACCGCGCCGTAGCCGGGCGCTACGTCGCCGTGAATCTGGTCCTCGTTCCGCGTCCGCCTCGTCACACGACGCCTCCACGACTTTCGCCTCTTGGACGTCGAGCGGGGCGGGCAGTGCCCCGACCGTGAAGCGGAGAGTATCGGCTTCTTCTTCCAGAGATGAGAGCAGTTGCCCGTCGTAGTTGGTGGACGCGCCCGCCCTCGTGCAGCCGGGCGAGCATGAGCAGGACGAGCAACGGCTTGTGCGGTGCCCGCTGGTCTCCCCGGCGCCGTACCTGCAACGTGTCCACGGCGTCGAGCAGGCGTGCTCGCGTGTCGTCACGGTCGCTTGCCATAGCCGGCATCCTCGCAGGCGTGTGCGCAACGTCGAGCGGCTCGCGGTCGTCGGCGACCAGCGCTGGCACGCGTGGACCGCCACGCTCGCAGACATGTTCGCGGAGGCCGAGTACTTCGAGCCCGGGGAGATGAAGCGCGCGCGGGCCGGCTCACTGGACGCGGGAGTCCCCCCCGCCTCTCGAGGTGAGCCGCAGGCGGGTGTCGACGCTCAGCGCGTCGGCTCCCAGCACGTCGGCGAGCCGCCCGTAGACGTCCTCGGCCGCGTCGAGTGCCCGGTGGGGGTCGGTCTCCGGGCTGATGTCGAGCACCACGAAGAGCCGGGGGCGCGACCCGTACGTCACCATGCGCACGCCGCTGTCAGCGATCGGGGACTTGCGGCGGAGATCCTTGGCGGCCGCGTTCGCGGCCGCGGCGGCCTGCAGGGTCGTGCGGCCCCCGTCGCGTCGCTGCACGACGACAGTGTCCAACCGGCCGCCGGGGCGCCCGCGCAACTGCCTGGCCACGAGCCACGCCCCCAGCGCAGCGAGGAGCAGGCCACCGGCGATGACCCCGAGCGACCATGCCCACGGGTAGGCGTCCGCCCCCGCAGCCATGTCGAGGTACCACTCGCTGGGGTCCGCGAGCGGGATGACCCCGGCCGCGGCCAGCAGCGGGATGAGCCCGAGCGCGATGAGCAGGATGGAAACGATGGTGAGGATCACGCGGTTGGGGCGGCGGCTCATCTCACCCGCTCCTTCGCGCGGCGGACGTCGACCTTCGTGCGCAACCGGCTCTCGAGGCCCAGTTCGTCGATCCGCTCCCGGAGCGTCTGGCCCACCCGTTCCTTCACCTCGGAGGCGTCGGCGTCGGGAGGAGCCTGCACCCGCACGCGAGCCGATCGCCGGCGCACCCGTGCGGTGGCGCCGAGCACGTCCTCGTCCTCCACGGCACGCCGCCGCAGGAGCTCCTGCACGCCTCGGCCGTCGATGTCGGCCCGTCGATCGGCGTCGCTCTGAGCGATCGGGACCCGCGACGGGGTGCCCGGCCAGAGTTGTACCGCGAGCAGAGCCACGCCGGCGAGCAGCACCAGGGTGCTCGTCAGCATGAGCCAGTCGGATTCCCAGGTGAGCCCGCGGAGGAGCTCGTCCCA
>SKQL01000013.1 GCA_007119035.1 Nitriliruptorales bacterium
AGGCCGGCAAGCATGGACGACCGGTCCCGATTCGCAAGTCCCGCTGTCCACAGGCTGATCCACAAGCGGTGACCTTAGAGCGCTGGCCTGCGGCGACGTACTCCGCTGATGGGGAAAGTCCTGTGTAAGGGACTGTGGACAAGGATCGATTCCCTCGGGGGGGAATCGATGACCTGCTCGTATGTGCCGACCTGCTGTGAACGTGGCAGGCCAACGTGGAAGGGTCCCGAGGTCGGGCGGCCTGCGGACGGCCTCGCCTCGTCACTCGTCCGGTCGGTGCCATCCACTGCCGGCGAGCAACCCGCCGTCGACGTAGACGGTCTGCCCCGTCATGAACGAGCCCGCATCGGAGGCGAGCAGGACACAGAGGCCCACCATCTCCGAGGGAGTGCCGGGTCGGCGCATCGGAACCCTGTTGAGGAGCCACCTGCTCCGGGTGTCGTCCTCCCACAGCGCCTTCGTCAGCGGCGTCATGAGAAAGCCCGGCGCGAGGCAGTTCGCCCGTATGTTCCAATCCGACCACTCGACGGCCATCACGCGGGTCACCTGGGACAGGGCCGCCTTGGTCGCTCCGTAGGCGGACACGCCGTGGATCCCCAGTGCGGAGTTGATGGAGCCGATGTTGACGATCGCGCCGCCACCGCGCTCGCGCATCGCCAGCGCGCTCGCCTGCGCGAGGAAATACGGGGCGCGAAGGTTCACGTCCACGATCTCATCGAACGCCGACCGATCCGCCTCCGCGATCGGTTGACGCTGGTTGATCGCGGCGCAGTTGACGAGGATGTCGGGGCCCCCGAGCTCGCGCGTGACCGCGGCGACGAGTCCCTCGGGGCCGCCGGGGTCCGTGAGGTCCGCGTCGAATGCGTGCGCGTCGATCCCCGCCGCCTCGAGCACCTCGACCGTCCGGCGGGGGGAGGTCTCCGCCCGATCGCTCACCGCCACCCGGGCCCCCGCTGCGCCCAACCCGCCGGCGAGCCACTGACCGACTCCCCCTGTGCCTCCGGTGACGAGGGCGACGCGGCCGGCGAGGTCGAACATGTTCGCAGGGGCGAGGCCGGCGACGTCGCCCGCGGTGAGCGGTGCGAGCCCCACCGGTGATGACTTCTCCATAGGAATCCTTCGGACGACGGCCTGTCGGGTGGCGATGCGCGAGCATGCTACCTGTGGCCGCGGCTCCTCAGGACAGGAAGGTCGCCCCTACGCGTCGGCCTTCCTCGGTGCCAACGACGCGAGAAGGCAGTCAGTGGTCGTGATCAGCCCGAGCAGGGAGCTATCGACATCGACGACGGGCAGCGCGCTAATCCTCCGCGACAGGATGAGCCGGGCAGCCGCCTCGATGTCCTCGTCGGGCCCGACGGTGTGGACGGGCGCGGACATGACGGCCTCGACGGTGCGGCTCTCTGACTGGGTGTCGCCCGCGAGCAGGCGTGTCAGGACCTTCTCGTCGACACGCACGTCTCGGTCACTGATCATCCCCACGACACGGTCCCTGTCCACCACGGGCAGATGGCGGATGCCGTAGTAGGAGAGCAGGCGCCTCGCCTCCCGAACCTCTGTGTCGAGCCCGGCCGTCACGGGGTCCGGGCTCATCCAGTCACGCACATGCATGGTGATCCTCCTCCTGTCTGCCTTCGAGCTTCGCCTTCGAGCTTCGAGCGGGCCCGCGACCGGGCACAACCCGATGGTGTCTCTGCCGGAGTCTTCCCACGAAGGTCATTCAGCATGGTCCCGCAGGGCCGTTCGCCCCGGCTCTGCGCGTCTGCACGGGAGCCGGTCCCGCTCCCTCACCAGGCGGGGGGACTGAGGCGCTTCTTGATGCTCCCATGCCACTCGCTCAGCGGCGCGCAGTGCCAGTGCCAATCCGGGCCCAAACCGCCCATGGTCGGCGAGCCCGAGGCGACCGTTGGCCCAGCGAAGCGCCTCACGCCGATCGGTGTGTGCGGGGGGCCCAGGGGAAGAGGCGGGCCACGACCCGTCCAGGGTCCGCAGACAAGACCATTCGAGGTCGCCCGCCGTGCGCACCATGCCGGCAAGGGGATGCGTCAAGGAGCCTTCCCGACGCGCTCTGCGAGCTCGACCACCGCGTCCACGAGCTCGGGACCGTCGAGGAGCGCCCGGTCGTTGTGGTCGGCTCCCTCGATCTCGACGGTCCGCGTCGGTCCGGCGGCGACTCGCGCCACCGCCCGGCTCTCCTCCGGCGGCACGATCCCATCCCGGGTGCCGAGGACGACCACGGTCGGCACGGTGATCTCCGCGATCTGCTCGGCCAACGGATAACGATCCCGGAGCAGGGTGCCTACGGGGAGGAAGGGGTAGTGGCGGCGGCCGACGGAGGCGAGGTCGGTGAACGGGGAGCGCAGCACGAGCCCCGCGGGAGGGTGGGAGATGGAAAGCGCCGTCACGACCCCTCCGCCTATGCTCTCCCCGTAGTAGATCAGCAACTCCTGCTCGACGCCCGCGTCATCTACGAGGAACTCGCGCGCAGCAGCCGCATCGCGAACGAGGCCGTCCTCGCTCGGGGTACCGGGGTTGTCACCGAACCCGCGGTAGTCGAACAGCAGAACGCCGAGGCCCGCGCGGCCGAGGGCCTCCGCCAGTGGTGCCCGCAGCCCCCGGTGTCCCGCGTTGCCGCTCGCCACGAGGACCGTGGGGGCACCTGCGCTCGCGGGTAGATGCCATGCATCGAGCTCGAGACCATCCGCGGTCGTGAGCACGACCGCGTCCGCGGCCGGGAGGACCTCGTCGACAGGGGGCGGAGTGCCCAGCGGAATGTAGATGAGTCGCCGCTGGAAGCCCCAGAGCACGCCTAGCACGACACCAACGATAGCCACGAGCGCGAGCACGCTCCGCATCCATCGGGGCATCGGGCCCAGGGGCGCTGACCGGGTCGCGGGCCTCTCCACGCTGGGAGCGCTCACGGCCTGCCCGCGTACAACGCCACCACAAGCACCATCCCCACTGCCGTGAACAACGTCATGGCCACGCGCCACCGGACCAGCCACGCCTCTGCGGTCCCGAAGCCCCTGCCGGGCGACAATGCTACGAGCACCAGGCGCCGGACCCGCCCCGCCCCTCCGCGCAGCCACCCGATGGTGGGCCCGAATGCTCTCGCCGCGACCGCTGCGAGCCGGCGGGCGCCCGCCTCCGCGAGGACGACCGCGTCGCCGGGAGGGATGGCGGGGGCCCCAGGAGAGCGAGCCCGACCCCGCCTCCACAGCGCCGCGCTGATCGCCACGCCGAGGAGGACGGGCCACAAGCCGTCAGCAGGTCGCTGGTGGCCACTGTGATCTGGGCGACGGCAGCTTCGAAGACGGCCTCGTTGGCCGCGGCGGGGGTGCGGTAGCCACTGACCTTGCGGACGTACTGAAGGGCCGCGTCGCGGATCTCCGCCGAGGTCGGCGGAGGGTCAGCCCCACGGAGCTGTTGGATGCTACGGCACATGGCTCGAACCTACGCACGGACGGCGATAGTGTCCAGGGGCCTAGCCGTGCCGGCGGACCGCGCGGACGAGCGTGTCGATAGCGACGTGCTCACCGCCTTGCACCGGCCGGCGAACACACGTCGCCTCCTCGATCGCCAACCCACCGAGTGCGTCCACGACCGCGTCGACGGTCCATAGGACGGAGGGGTCCTGCGGGCCTCCGTAGCCGTGGTCGAGATTGGCCCGGTCGTGGCCGACCGCGACGAGGACGCCGCCGGGCGCGACCGAGGCCGCGGCGCGCTCGAACGTCAGGCGTTGGGTCTCGGGCTCTGTGTGCAGGTACGCGATGACGACCACGTCGAACGCGGACTCCTCGGGCACGTACTCCGCGAGGTCTGCGTGCGTCCACGCCACCTCGACGCCTCGGGCCTCGGCGAGCTCTGCTGCCTTGGCCAGGCCCACCGCGGACAGGTCCACCCCAACCGTGTCCCAGCCCCGCTGCGCGAGCCATACCGCATTGCGTCCCTCACCGCAGGCGAGGTCGAGGGCCCGACCGCGGGGCGCACGGTCGGCCAGCTGCTCCGCCACGAACCGGTTCGGCTCGGCCGACCACACGAAGGTGGGCTCCGAGTAGCGCGCGTCCCATTTCGCTTCGTCTCGCATCAGGGCGTTGCCCTCCGTCGATTTGTCATGCGCAGTATCGCAGGGGGTGGCCGGCGCCAGCACGTGAGATAGTCGTGACGTCGACAGCAACGCCATCGAAGACCATAGGGGGGTTCACCGGATGTCCAGGCGTGCACTCGTCATCGGGGCAGGGGTCAGCGGCTTGACCACCGCGATCGTGTTGGCCGAGCGCGGCCACGACGTGCTCGTCGTCGCCGAGGAGCCCCAGGGCACCACCTCGAGGGCGGCGGGAGCGATGTGCGGGCCGGGCTTTGCACCTTCCGGGTCCCCGGAGAGCCGTTGGGAGAAGATCTCGAAGCGCAACTTCCGCGAACTCGCCGACGAGGAGGGAACGGGCGTGGACACGGTGAACGCGCTCCTCGTCGCGCAGACCAGTGGCCCCGTCCCGCCGCTCGACCCCGTGTACGAGGCACGTCCCTGTGACCCGGCCGAGTTGCCGCCCGGCTTCGGCACCGGGCTGCGGGTGCGCACCCAGACCGCCGATATGCCCACCTACCTGTCCTACCTGTCCGGGCGCCTCCGCCACGCGGGTAGCCGCATCGAGCAGCGGCGGGTCGCGCACCTCCGGGACGCGGCGGGGGAGGCGCCGCTGGTGGTCAACTGCGCGGGCATCGGCGCGCGAGAACTCGCCGAGGACCCCGACCTCTTCCCGGTGCGCGGCCAACACGTCGTCGTGGACAACCCCGGCATCGACACCCTGTACTTCCAGATGACCCTCGGTTCCTCCTGGGTGAGCTGGATGCCGCACGGCGGCGAGGTCGTGCTCGGCGGCATAGCCCAGGCAGGCGATGATCGCATGGAAATCGACGCCGCGGTCGCCGAGCAGATCCTCGCAGGCGCCGTCGCGCTCGAACCACGCTTCGCGGAGGCAGAGGTCATCGAGCACCGTGTCGGGTTGCGGCCAACCCGCCCCAGCGTGCGCCTCGAGGCGGAGACGGTCGACCGCGCCCGCTGCGTGCACAACTACGGTCACGGCGGCATGGGCGTCTCGTGGTCGTGGGGTTGCGCGGTGGAGGCCGCGGACCTGCTCCTCTCGAACTAGAGCGCCCGGCGGGAGCGGGGTAGAGGGGGCGCGCCGCTTCATCCTGTTCACCCCTTTCCTCCCCGAGGTTTGTAGAGAATTGCCGCGTGAGGCGGCGATTCTCTACAAACCTTCCGTTCAGGCCTCTGCGGAGCCCCCTGCGGATCGCTCAGCCCGAGATCGCCGCGGTAGCGTTCTCGAATTGGGCTCGGGTGACGCGCCCGCTCTCCCTGTGCACAACGTTGCCTTCCTCGTCGGTGAACACCCAGTAGGGAGTTCCCGACAGGCCGTATGCGTCCGCAGCAACACCGTCTGCGTCCACGAGGATGCCGCCGGGCCATCCCTCGCGCTCGAGCCACTCGTCGGGAGGCCAGTTCTGGCGGGAGGGCTCGTGGAGGCTGCTGACCGCGACGAGCTCGACATCCTCAGGTAGCGCGCCGTCGGCCACCCACTCGCCCACCTCGGGGACCTCCTCCTGGCAGTGGGGGCACCAGTGGGCCATGAACGCGACGGCCTGCGGCTGGCCTGAGCCCGCACCGATGAGCGTCGCGGCGCCCGCAGGATCCTCACCGGTCACGGTCGGAGCGGTCATGCCCACCGCGGAGTCCTCGGCGGTCCCCGTCGCCTCGGGGAGCGCCTCCGCGCCTTCCTCCACTTGGGCCTCGGCCACCCCCAGTGATGCGTCGGCGCCACTCCCCAGCCACATCGCGAGTGCGAACAGCGCGGCGAGGACCGTCACGCCCAGCCCTGCGTTGCGGAGCCAGCGAAGACGCCTACGACGCGCCTGCTCCTGCTGTTGGGCTGCGGCACGTGCACGTCGGTTCTCGCGTTGCCGTTCGCGTTTGGTCGTCTTTGTGGAATCGGTGCTCACTGGATCTCCTGATCTGTCTGGAATGGGCGAGCTGAGGGGGTGGGCGAGTCACGGTGACGGGCAAGGAGGGCGACGCCCCCCCAGGCGAGGGTGAACACGAACGCGGCGCCCGCCATCACCGGGATGGTGATGAAGCCGAACTGCTCGACGTAGATCGCTGAGCAGGGCACCGCGGGGTCACACGCCCCTTCACCGGCCGTCGGCAGCCGCTGAATCGCCGTGTGCCACGCGGAGATGCCGAGACCCATCGCGGCCAGCGGCAACGCGTAGACCCAGACGTCGGCCGGCGGCGCGATACCTCGACCGCGCGAGCGTGCGAGGTGGGCCAGCAGAGCCACCCCGAGAATCACCGCGAGGGGATAGGCGAAGATGCGCTGGAACCAGCAGAGCTCGCAGGGAACGAACCCGACCGACTCTGAGTAGTACAAGCTGCCTGCGACCGCGGTACCGGTCACCGCCGCGGCGGCGCCAAGGGCGTGGCGGGCGATGAGGTCCCGCAACCGGCTCGCGCGCTCGCCCACGGCCAGCGCCGCGCCGGCGACGAGGGTCCCCGCCAGGGCCACGAGGGTGAGCAGCGCGAAGAAGGCGCTCATCACCGTCACGGACATGGCGGTCCCTGCTGTCCCACGGCTCGGGCGCCGCTGCCCACAGCCGCGTGCGCAATCGTGCGCGAATGCACGGAGTTCATGATGGAAGGGTTCCTCTCGCCTGGTGCCCGTCTGGGCCGGGAAGCCGCGGTCAGGCCGCGAGGCGAGGGGGGTGGCCGTCGGTGTGAGCCAGCAAGAGCTCGACTGCGCGCCGGCTGCTCGACGGACTAGGGCGACCGAGCCATGGCGTCCCGGGAGGCAGCCATGCGAACGAGGCCGCGATGGCCACCCCGAGCATGAGCGCGAGGAGGCCCGTGACGATGGTCAGGGAACCGCCGCCCCCGCAGCCCGCGTCGAAGAGGCAGGGCACCGCCGAGACGGTGGAAAGCGCGGGCGCGTCCACCGGGGCTTGCCCTGCCATCTCGAAGTCCCCGCCCGCAGTGGCGAGTGCGACCGCGGTGGCGGGCTCGGCACTGGGCGCCGCAGGCGTGCTCGCCGCGCCACCGAGGAGCGCCACGAGACCCACGGTCGCAAGGACGACCGCGACACCCAGGCGCGACAGGGATCCCTCCACGAAGGCAACTGTAGTCGCTGCCCGCTGCGGACGCCGACAGCTCGTGCTCACAGGCAGATCCTGCAGTGGCATCAGATGCTGGATCTTCCTCGCGGTCGGCCTGGCTGCTCTGGCGGGTCACGCGCGACGACACGTGGAAGCGCACGTGGCGGGGCTCCTCCAACGTCGCGACCTCGCTCGACGAGGGGCGTGAGACCGCCGGACTCCTGGTTTGCCTTCTTGGCCGCTAGCTCTGGCCTCATTCGTCGAGGGGTCGGAGGGCGGTGTCGACCGCGGTGATGGTGGTGATGGTGCCCCGGTCGGCGAGCAGCACCTGGTCGGCGAGGTCGGCGACCTCGTCAGGGTCATGCGTGACGAACAGCGTCGGCACGCCAGTGCGCGCGACCTGGTCGCGGACCAGATGGCGGAGTTGGCGCCGCACACGTACATCCAGTGCGTTGAATGGCTCATCGAGCAGGAGTAGCCGGGGGTCACCGGCCAGCGCTCGCGCCAGCGCGACACGCTGGCGCTGCCCACCCGACAGTTGATGGGGGCGCCGGTCAGCGAACGCGTCGGCCTCGACGGAGACGAGAAGCTCGTGGGCCCGGGCGCGACGTGCGGCACGGCCATCGTGCCCCGAGGCGAGTGCGACATTGGCGAGCACGCTGCGGTGGGGGAGCAGGTAAGGGTGTTGGAACACCATCCCGATGCCTCGACGGTGCGGCGGCAGATGCGTCCGAGTGGCGGTGTCACAGAATGGGACCCCCTCGACTGCGATGCGTCCCTCGAGTGGGGTGTCGAGGCCGGCGAGGAGGCGGAGGAGGCGCGTCTTGCCCGCGCCGGAGGGCCCGAACAGCACCGTGAGCCCCGAGGGGAGCGTGAAGCGGGCGTCGAGGCGGAACTCGCCGACCTGCGCGCGCACGTCGACGTCGAGGGTCACAGCGCGCTCCGCTCGAGACGGCGCACGCCGAGGAGCACGACGACGGCGACACCGGCCAGGACCGCAGCCAACGTCCCCGCGGTGGCATAGTCGAACGCCTGCACGCGGTCGTAGACGGCCACCGGCATCGTCTGGGTGCGTCCGGGGATGTTGCCCGCGACCATGATCGTTGTGCCGAAGTCGCCGAGCGCGCGCGCGAACGCGAGCGAGATGCCCGCGACGATGCCGCGGCCGGCCAACGGCAGGATGACCGTCAGTGCCAGGCGGGGGCCGTGGAGGCCAGCGACACGGGCGGCTTCCTCGTAGCCCGCGTCGACGGCGGCGATCGCCGCGGTCGCGGTGCGCAGGCAGTAGGGCAGGCTCGCGACCGCCGCGGCCAGGACCGCCGCCTGCCAGGTGAAGACGAGCTGCTGGCCGAAAACGGCCTCCCACGCACGCCCGATCGGCGAGTTCCTGCCGATCGAGACGAGCAGGTAGTAGCCGAGCACCGTCGGGGGGAGCACGATCGGCATGCTCGCCACGGCTTCCACGAGGCCCTTGCCGGGGAACCGGGAGCGGGCCAGCGCGTAGGCGCCGACGACGCCGACCACGGTGGTGATGAGGGTCGCGAGCGCCGCGACCCGGAGCGACAGCAGCAGTGGGAACCAGTCCATCGCCTATCCCTCCCATGCTTCGGGGGGTTGCTCGCCGGGTAGCAGGAACCCGAAGCGGCGCATGACCTCACGGCCCTCGCCTCCGTTCACGTGGTCGATGAAGTCGGCGGCCAGGTCCGCGCGGTCGGGTTCCTCGGCGACAACGAGGAGGTCTTGGCGGAGCGTCTCGTGCAATGCCTCGTCGATGAGGGTCCACGTGCCCTCACCGTCCTCGTCGGCGGCGAGCGCCAGCGAGAGCGCGACGATCGCCACGTCGGCGTTGCCAGTGGCGGCGAGGCGTTGGGTGTCCGCGATGTTCTCGCCGTACACCAGCTTCGGCTCGACGCTCTCCCACAGCCCAGCGCTCTCGAGCGCCTGGCGTGCGGCGAGCCCGTAGGGCGCGTGCTCGGGGTTTGCGATCGCGATGACGTCGATGTCGTCGTCCGCCGCCACGTCGTCGAGCGTGGCCCAGCCAGCCCCCACCTCCTCCGCCGACCAGATCGCGATACGCCCGAATGCGTACGTCGCCCGCGTCTGCGCGTCGCCGACACCCGCGTCGAGGACCTGATCGACGAACGTGACGTTGGCCGAGGCGTACAGGTCCATCGGCGCGCCCTCGATGAGCTGCTGCGCGAGCTGGCCCGAGGAGCCGAAGTTGAAGACGACCTCCTCGCCCGTGGCCTCCTCGAAGTCCGCGCCGAGCACGGTGAACGCGGGAAGCAGATCCGCTGCGCCCGCGACCAGCAACGGCTCGTCGTTGGTGACGGTGTCCGCGCCTGAGCCGCATGCCGCCGCACCCATGGTCCACGCGACGAGCATCAGGAGCACGCTCGCTCTCACGGGGACACCTCGGCACCGTACGCGGAGAGGTCGTAACCGCCGATCGCCTCCAGTCGGCGCCGCAGCCGAGGGCCGGTGAGCTCGTCGACCAGCCCCGCGACAGCCGTCTCGCCGAGATGCTCGGAGGCGACCCACAGCTCGGATTCATGGGCCTCCAAGGGCCAGAACGCGAGCCCCATGGCAAGCGCCGAGGGCTCGATCGTGACCGCGACTAGCCCGTCGGTCGCAGCCCGCCAGGCGGCCTCCACATGGCCTGCCGCCCGGGGTCCGCGGACGTGGAGCGACTCGCCGCGGGAGGAGAGAGCGCGCTCGAACGCGGCCTGGCTGCCCGCGCCCTCCTCCCGTTGCACGACCGCGACGCGGCCGGCGAGCGCGTCGGCCGGCCATCCTCCAGAGCGTTCGACCTCCGCTGCGAGCCCCACCTGCCAGCGAGCCATCCGTAGGCGACGGACGGGCAACGACGGCGAGGGCAGCGTGCCCACCGGACCGTGCACCACCACCGCGTGGGCGCGCCCTCGGCCCAGGGCCACGACGGCCGCGGCACTCGACGCCGGTACCGGCAGCACCCGCGGACCGGCCTCGCCCTCCAGCAGCCGCGCGGCGAGCCCGATCGCGGGCTCACAACCGACGATGACGGCGGCGGGGCGCTCGGTGTCGAGCAACTCGACGCCCGGGCCCCGAACCACCGCGTCCGCCGCAGGCCAGCTCTCCCCGGAGAACGAGCCGGGGACGCACACGAGCTGATCGCCGACCCGCCCGAGGCGGACCAGCGTTCCCTCCCTCGGCTCCTCCACCACCCCGACCACATCGGGAGACCTCAGAGGTGGCGCCTCCAAGAGCTCCTCGACCGAGGTGCCCAGGACGCCCGCCAACGCCACGGCCGCGTCGACCCGGGGGAGGTGCCGGCCCGCTTCTACCGCACCCACCATCTGGCGACTGACCCCTGCGAGTGCGGCGAGCTGCTCCTGTGTGAGTCCCCGCTCGCGCCGGAGTGCCCGAACGCGTGATCCCAGCACCTGTGAACGCCCTCACCTATCGGGGGGTCAGGGACAGAATCCTAGAGTGATCGCCAGCTTCCTGGCAAGAGTGGACCACTAGCACCGGCAGCGGCGCCCACCCGGATCAGGCGCAGCAGGAGGTGGGGACCTTGCTGCGGTAGAACCCGACCGCGAGGCGCACACCCTCGGCGGCGGCTTCTGACAGCCCCGCGGAGGCGAGTTGGGGTCGCGTGAAGATCACCGAGGGCAGTCCGCGGCAGCGGTGAGGCCGAGCGTCTTGGTGCGGGGCGTGCGCCCGGTGGCCACGAGCAGCCGCTGGGCTGCCACGCACCGACCCGACGCGGTCCCAGCGACCACCTGCCCGTCGCGGGTATCCACCCGGGTGGCGCGCTCGGCCACGACCTCGATGCCGTCGTCGAGCAAGACCTGTCGCAAAGCCGCGGCGAGCTCGGGCTCGCTGCCGGGCGCGGGCCTTCCCACGAGCGTGACGGCGCTGCCGAGGTGGGCGAAGAGTTGCGCCTGCTCCGATCCGACATAGCCGCCGCCGATGACCAACAGGGAGGCCGGCAGCTCATCGAGGGTCATGGCGGTGGTGGAGGTGAGCCACTCGACGTCGTCGATGCCCGCGATCGCGGGACGGGCGGGCTCTGCCCCCGCAGCGACGACGTACGCGCGGGCGCGCAGAGGCTGGTCGTCGACAAGCAGGGTCGCGGGATCGGCGAAGCGTGCCTGCCCATGGTGGATCTCGAAACCGTGCGCGTCCGCGACGTCGGCGTACTTGTGCTGCCGTAGTCCCTCGATCAAGCGGTCCTTCTGCGCCACGAGAGAGGCCAGATCGACCTCGCCGACCCCGGTGGGCGCTCCGGCGAACAGGTTCGTGGCGGCGGTGTGCCGTGCACCCGCAGCGGCGAGCAGGGTCTTTGACGGCACGCAGCCGACGTTCACGCACGTGCCGCCGAGTGCGTCACCCTCGATCAGCACGACCGAGGCGTCGTGGGCGCGCGCGGCGATGCCCGCTGCCATCACCGCGCGCGCCCGATCCGATCACCGCGAGGTCCACGTCGTGCACACCGGTCATCCCGGGACTCTTCGTGATCGTGCGTCCATGTCCCCGTGAACCGTGCACTTCCAGTCCGGTGGAAGGTCAAGGCACCCACCCCGCAGCGGTGAGCCTCCCGCGACGGAGGAGGCTGTCGTACGCTCCGGGAATGCGGTTGTGCGTGCTGGGCCCCGTCGAGGTGGCCGCCGAAGGGCGGCAGGTCGGCCTCGACAGCGAACGGCAGCGCACGATTCTCGCGGTGCTATTGGCGGCCAGAGGCGAGATCGTCTCCACAGACCGGCTCGTCGACGGTCTATGGGGGCCTCAGCCACCGGCGAGCTCTCGCAAGACGCTGCAGAGCTACGTCTCCCGCCTGCGCCGAGCCCTCGAATCGTGCGAGCCTGCTGGCGGCGGGGTGCTGGTCACCTCCGTCGACGGGTACTGGGTGAACCTCTCCGTGTGCGAGTTGGACGCCGCGAGGTTCGAGGAGCTGATCGCCCAGGCACGCGATGTGCTCGTCAGCGATTCGGCGGCGGCCGTCGGCTTGCTCGACGACGCGCTGGCGTTGTGGCGCGGCGCCGCGTTCGGCGAGCTCGCGGCCCACGAGCTCGTCCGGGCAGAGGCGCTGCGTCTCGAACAGCTCCGGGATGCCGCCGCCGCCGACCGGATCGATGCACGGATCTCGCTGGGTCGTCACGATGAGGTGATCGGTGAGCTCGAGGCTGCGGTCGCGGACGACCCGCTCGGCGAGCGCGCCCACGCGCAGCTGATGCTGGTGCTGTACCGCAGCGGCCATCAGGCTGAGGCCCTGGCAACCTACCGGGGCTTGCGCCAACGTCTGGGCGATGAGGTCGGCATCGACCCCTCCCCGGAGCTGCGGCGCCTGCACGAGCAGATCCTGCACCAGGACGAGGATCTGGCCGCCCCCGACCTTCGCCCTGCACCCTACCCGCACCCCGTGCCTGGCCAGAGTCACCCGCGTGAGGCGGCGCCCCCCGCACCGGCAGCGCGCACGGACGACCTGTTCGGTCGCGACGAGGACATCGGCGCATTGGCCGAGCTCGTGCGCACGACCCCGCTCGTGACGCTGATCGGGGCCGGGGGAGTGGGCAAGACGCGGCTGGCCGAGCACGTCGCCGCCGCCACCACCGGGCGACTCGGGATCGGCGCGGCGACGTGCTCGCTCGCCGCGGTGCGTGACGCGGACAGCGCAGCGGTGGCACTGATCGACGCGTTGGGAGCTCGGGACCAGGGCGGGCGGCCCCCCGAGGAGACAGTCGTCGCCGCCCTGGGCACCCGTCGACTGCTGCTGGTGATCGACAACTGCGAGCACCTGCTGGGGGTCGTCGCCCAACTGGTGGAGTCGATCCTGGCGAAGTGCCCCGGCGTGTCGGTGCTGGCCACCTCACGGGAACCGCTGCGTCTGCCCGGCGAACGGGTCTGGCAGGTCGCGCCCCTGGCGACTCCCCGCGTCGGCGCGGGCGCGGCAGAGGTCGCCGACGCTCCGGCGGGCGTCCTGTTCGTCGCGCGCGCCCGGGAGGCGCAGCCCGCCTTCGCGCTCACCGACGACAACGCCCACGCCGTGGGCGCGCTGTGCCGACGCCTCGACGGCATGCCTTTGGCGATAGAGCTCGCGGCCGTGCGCGTGCGGGCGATGACGGTGGCCGACCTGCTCGAGAGGATCGACCAGCGCTTCAGCTTGCTGACCGGCGGCCCCCGCCGGGAGCAGGGCCGCCACCAGACCCTCCAGACAGTCGTCTCGTGGTCCTACGAGCTACTCAGTGACCGTGAGGCGCGGCTGTTCGATCGCCTGTCGGTCTTCGCCGGGCCGTTCCCGCTGGCGGCGGCCGAACGGGTGTGCGCCGGTGAGCCGATCGCAGCCGAGCACGTCGCCGGGGTGCTCGCCGAGCTCGTGGACAAGTCCATGGTGGCCGTGGACCGCACCGATGACGGCGCCCGTTACCGCCTGCTCGACACCCTGCGTGGCTATGGGTCGGCGCGGCTCACCGAGACCTGTGACGCGGAGAGGTACCAGCGGGCTCACGCCGCGTACCACCTGACGTTCGCCGAGGCGCTCGGCCCTCGGGTGCGGGGCGCCGACGAGCGCACGGCGTTGGCCGCGATCGACGCGGCGGTCGACGATCTCCGGGTGGCGCACGCCTGGCTTGTCTCCCAACGCGATGTCGATGCTGCGTTGCGGCTACCCGTCGCGTTGCGCGACTACATCGGGCACCGACAGCGTGACGAGATGGTCACGTGGACCGAGCGTGCGCTCGACCTGCCGGGAGCCGAGGGCCACGGGGCGTATCCGGCGGCGCTGGCCACCGTCGCCCGGGGAGCCACACGCCGCGGCGAGCTCGACCGTGCCCGCGCATACGCAGAGGCCGCGCTGGCCCGCGCCGAGCCCACCAGCCTCGCAGCCACCTGGGCGATGCATGCCCTCGCCACGGCAGCGCTCTACGAGGGGCGGCTCGACGATGCCTTGGCGCTGGCCAGCCAACGACCTGAGTTGGACGACGTCCCCGACGAGACCTACTACCGTGCGGTGACTCATATGATCCGCGTGCTCTCGCACTTGTACCGCGGCGAGGCGCAAACCGCCGCGGCCGAGAGCGGCGAGCTCCGGGCCCTGGCCGAATCCTCGGGCAACCTCGCAATGCAAGCGTGGGCGTTGTACTGCCACGGCGAGGCGCTGCTGGAGGCGGACCCGGCAGCGGCCTCGCCGCTGCTGGAGCAGGCCATCGAGGCGGCGCGTGCTGTCGATTCCCGGATCCCGGAGGGCGCGGCGATGGTGTCGTTGGCGTCACTGTGCGGCCGCCAGGGCGACACCGACCGAGCAGCGGAATTGTTCGGTGACGTCATCGCCCATTGGCGGCGCCTCGGGGACTGGACGCATCAGCTCACCACGTTGCGCAACCTGGTCGAGTTCCTGGTCCGCTTCCGCGCCGACGAGGCCGCCGCGACCCTCCACGGAGCAGTCATCGACGCCTCCCCTCCGAGCTTCGGCGCCGAGGCCGAGCGCCTCGCCAGCGCCTGGACACGAATCGAGCAGCGGCTGGGCAGCTCCCGCGCCCATACGGCCGCCGAGCGCGGCCGACGGCTGTCCGGCGCGCAGGCCATCGACGAGGCGCTGGCTGCGCTCCACAGGCTGCGCGCTGGGTGATCTCCCAGTGACTCGCAGATCGACCGGCGCGTGCCCGCAACCGGGGGTTGCACACACCGGGCGGTGACGCAGCCATCTCGAAGACGAGCCGCAACCGGCGTCGGCCAGGGTGTCCGCACATGGCTACAGGACAACTCCGCCCGTGATGGACGGAGGGTCCGTGGCCACCGTGCACCACGGACGAGAGGAGCCCGATCATGAGCATCGACCCATCCACTCTGGACCAGAGCAAGTTGGAGGCCTTTCAGGGGCTGGCGGTGGCCGAAGCCGCAGCGGCCGAGTCGGCGGCCTGCTGCTACCTCGGCGATGTGCTCGGCCTCTACGAAGCCATGGCGGACGCGGGCCCGCTGACCTCTGCGGAGCTCGCCTCGCGAACGGAGACCCACGAGCGCTACGTGCGTGAGTGGCTCGCCAACCAGGCGTCCGGCGGCTACGTGATCCACCACCCCGACCGCGGCGCGTTCGAGCTTCCCCCCGAGCACGCAGCCGTGCTGGCCGACGCCGCCGGCCCCTTCCACCTGTCCGGCATCTACGCGGTGATCGCGGCAGCGTGGGCGAGTGCCGACCGCGCGGCCGAGGCGTTTCGCACCGGCGAGGGCGTTGGCTGGCACGAGCACGACCCGCGCCTGTTCGGCGGCGTGGAGCGTATCTTCGCGCCCCTCTACCGCCACCAGCTCGTCCAGGAGTGGATTCCCGCCCTCGAAGGCGTCCACGAGCGGCTGACCGCCGGCGCCCGGGTGGCCGACGTCGGCTGCGGTCATGGCGCATCGACGCTCGTGCTCGCCGAGGCCTACCCCGCATCCCGATTCGTCGGCTTCGATTACCACCCGGAGTCGATCGCGGAGGCGTCGAAAGCGGCCGCGGATGCCGGTGTCGGCGACCGTGTCGCATTCGAGGTCGCCGCCGCTGACGGGTACAGCGGGGACGACTACGACCTGGTGTGCTTCTTCGACTGCCTGCACGACATGGGTGATCCAGTCGCAGCCGCCGCGCACGCCCGCCGGGCGCTGACCGACGGTGGCACGGTGCTGCTCGTGGAGCCGATGGCCGGCGACGAGCTGGCGGACAACCTCAATCCCATCAGCCGGCTGTTCTACGCGGGCTCGGTGTTCCTGTGCACCCCCAGCTCGCTTGCACAGGAGGGCGGGGCCGCGCTGGGGGCACAGGCCGGGGCGACGCGCTTGCGACAGGTGCTCGGCGAGGCCGGCTTCACCCGGACCCGTGTGGCCACGTCGACCCCGTTCAACCTCGTGATCGAGGCCCGCGAGTGAAGCGAAAGAGGAAGGAGGGGGCGGAGCATGATCTCGGGCCCCGCCCCCTTCCGCGTCGTGTGCAAGCAGAGCTCACTCCCGGGAGGAGGAGTCGTCGGGGTAGGCGCTGACGCGCCCGTCGGGTACCCCAGTTACGTTGGTCGTGGGCAGTTCCGCAGCCTCGGGGAGACGCTGACGGTCGACCGCGAGGATCATGCGGTAGGGGTTGTAGTCGTCGGTGCACGCCCCCGCACCGGCCTGCCCGCGCTGCAGGCGGACCGTGCCATCGTCCGCGATGTCGATCTCGTCGAGCCAGCCCGGGCACGACCCCGACTCGCCCGACGACCACACGAGCAGGGCCTGCTCGTCGATGTCGAGCTCGTCGAGCCCTCCGTACAGTCCGTGGCCGCCCTCGTTGCCGTGGGCTGGCTGGAGATCACCGGGGACGTTGTCGGCCCACGCCTGCTCAGCGCCCTGTTGATCGTAGGCGATCTCGACGAGCGCGAACGGGCTCGCGATGTCGTCCGCAAGGTCGTCGCGCCAGCCTTGCACCTTGGCCAACGGCCGGACCGGCCCGTCGAGGTCCATCGGCTCGGACGGTTCGAGGACGGTCAGGCAGATGCGGTCGGAGCCGTGACGTTCGGAGAGCTCGACCAGCGCATCCTCGTCGCCGCCGATCACGTCGACGCTGACGCGGTTGTACTGGAGCCGCTGTCCGGTGGCGACGATGGCGCCGGGCCCTTCGGGCTCGCCCATCTCCTCGGACACCTCCTGCTGGACCGCGGCGAGCTCAGCCGTGGAGTGCTCGACCTCGACGACGGCGATGGCGTCGGAGAATCGCTCGTGCACCTCGTCACCGAGGGACCGTGCGTCGTCGGAGAAGGCGACAATCAGTTGACCACCCGCGTCCGGGTCGAGCCACATCCCCGCGAAGACGTCGGAGTGCTCGGACCCGGCCCACTGCTGAAGTTCGGCGCGTACCTCGTCGCCAGGGTCCCCCGGCGCCCCCGCATGCACCTCCTCGACCGTGTACCCCTCCTCGAGCTCATGGCACGACGGGGCCCTCCCACCCTCGGCAGTGGACCCGAGATCGATCCCGCCCGGCTCCGCGCACGCTGCTGCCAGCAGCATGGCGAAGAGGGCTATGAGGACGCGCACTCGCATGAGGCCTCCGAGCATTCGATTCCCTCGGGGTGAGACGTCCTCGCGCCCTGGCAGGTTCCCCTGGAACGCGACCCGCGGACAGTCCATAATCTTCATCGAGCTATCACGAGTATCGCCCCGTTCGACGGTTCTCACAGGCCAAGGCGACCTCACCGAAGGCATGGATGGTGCAAACCTCGCAGTTCCTTCGCCAGGTGACGCTGTTCGCGCCGCTCGACGATGACCTGCGGGGCGCGATAGCGGCGCAGTCCCGGCCCGTTACCCTGCCCGCGGGCCAGTGGCTGTTTCGTCAGGGCGACGTCGGCGACGCGTTGTACGTCGTCCGCACCGGACGGCTCGAGGTGGTTGTCGAGGGGTCCTCCTCGTCGCGTGTCGTCAACGTGCTGAAGCGGGGAGCCGTTCTGGGTGAGCTGGCGTTGGTCACCGACGAGCCCCGCGTGGCGTCGGTCCGGGCGGTGCGGGACTCGGAGTTGCTCGCAGTGGACCGCGCTCAGTTCGAGCACCTGCTCGAGACGAACGGCCCCTTCGCGTTGGCGCTCACCAAGAGCCTGGCCAGCCTGCTGCAGGCGGGGACCAAGCCCCAGCGTCACGGGACCCAGCACGGGGTCCTGACGCTGCTGCCCCACGGCCCTGTCCCTCGTGTGCAGGAGATCGCAGGGATCGTCGAGCGGGAGCTGGCTCGAACCCGCACGGTGGCGACCGTGAGCACGTTCTCCCCCCCGAGCGGAGGCGAGACGCCCGCTCAGATGCTGGACCGTGCGGAGGAGGAGTGTGACCACGTCCTCCTCGTAGGGTCCAGTCCCGAGGATCGAGCGGCCGGATCGGGGGAGTGGACGGAGTTCTGCGTGAGGCAGGCGGACCGCGTCGTCGTGCTGGCGACCGCGGGCACTCCACCCCCGTCGGAGGAACAGGCGAGCCTACGCGGTTGCGATGTGGCCATCGTCGGTCGGCGCCCGACCGCCCAGGAGCTCGCGCCCTGGCTGGATCAGGCGCAGGCCCGGGCCGTTCACTGGGTGCCCGACGACGCCCGCCACGACGCTGCGGTCGAGCGGCTCACCCGACGGATCACCAACCAATCGCTGGGGGTCGTCCTCTCTGGGGGTGGTGCCCGTGGGCTCGCCCACATCGGGGCGGTCCAGGCCCTCGAGGAGCACGGCCTCGCACTCGACCGCTTCGGGGGCACCAGCTTCGGCGCATTCGTCGGCGCCTTGTACGCGTCAGGGCTTTCCACTGACGAGGTCATGAGCCTCTGCCGCCGGGAGTTCGTCGAGCGCCGACCCTTCTCCGACTACACCGTGCCCCGCGTGTCACTCCTTCGAGGCAAGCGGGCGTTCAGCGTGCTGAAGCGCCTGTTCGGCCCCGCCCAGATCGAGGAGCTGCCGCTCAGTTGGTATTCAGTCAGCGCGGACCTTCTGAACGCCGAGGCGGTGATCCACCGGCGCGGGCCCGTGGCCGACGCGGTGATGGCGAGCGCGTCCCTCCCGGGCCTTGCGCCCCCGCGGGTCTCCGCCGACCGCATCCTGGTGGACGGAGGGGTGCTCAACAACCTGCCCATCGATGCGATGGCGGACACGGGCGAAGGCCCGGTCGTCGCCATCGATGTGATGAAGCGGTGGGGGGACCATTGGCAACAGCGCCAGCGCCAGCGACGGCGTCGGGACAGGTGGTTCACGTCCACGTCGGACGACGGCATGCCACCGCCGACCATCGCGGAGACCATCTCCGCCGTCTCCAGTCTGGGCAGTCGACAGCTGGCCGAGCGCACCCGAGGGCAGGCGGCGCTCACCGTGGTGCCCGACCTCGCTGACTTCGAGCTGCTCGACTGGAAGCGCCTCGAGGAGATCGTCGAGGCGGGCCGACGCGCCACGGTTGCCGCGCTGGAGGCGATGCCGGGAGATGCCCTCGGGCAGGGGGGAGCCGACCACGACCTCATAGCCAACACAGGCCCATAGCAACCGCTGGGATCTCGCCCATCACCATGCGGCGGTTCCCCAGTCGAGCGACGGCGGGGGGCTCGCGTCACCGCGCGGGCAGGGAGCGTGGGATCTATGGCCGACAACGCCGCTGCGCGAACGGACGGAGTCTCGCTCGTCGGACGCGACGAGGTCCTCACCGACCTCGATGCCGCCTTCGCCCGTTCGCTAGCGGGTGGGCTCGAGGTCGCGCTGCTCACGGGCGGCGCGGGTATCGGCAAGAGCCGGCTCCTCGCAGAGGCCATTCAGCGCTTCGAGGGTGGAGCTACCCGACTGTCCGCGCGTGCCTACCGCTGGGGCGTGACCGCGTCGTTCGGTCTGTGGGTCGAGGCGTTGGATCGCCACCTGCGCGGCCTCGACGCAAGCGAGCTGCGCCGCCTGTGCGGCGGGGGCAGCTCCGATCTGGCCGCGCTGCTCAAGGTCGTCGGGGCCGCTGTGGGCACACCCATGCGCGAGCCGGACCGCCGCGACCTGTTGGAGGCGCTCGTCGAGTTACTCGATCGACTCAGCACGGACGCGCCGCTGCTGGTCACCTTCGACGACGTGCACCTCGCAGACGCCTCCTCGTGGGAGGCACTGCGATATCTGGGCCGACGGCTGGCCGATGCGCCGATCGCGGTGCTGCTCACCGCCCGGCCGGCCGAGCTGGGCCGCCAGGCGATCGCAAGGGAGGTGCTGCTGGGCCTCGACGCGGACGGTCTCCTGCACCGACGGGAACTCACCCCACTCGGACGCGAGGACGTCGTGAGGCTTGCTCACGATGTGCTGCGCGGCGACGCTCGGGCGCACTCGTCGTTCGTGGCCGAGCCGCTGGTGGCGTGGCTCACCGAGCGCTCGATGGGCTATCCCCTCTTCATCATCGGGTTGCTGCGCGCACTGGTCGAAGAGGGCGCCGACCCAAGCGCCCCGCGGCTCGAGCACATCCCGGAAAGCCTGCGGGAACGCATCCATCTCGAGGTGCAGGGCCTGAGCGCTGACGCGAGGATCGTGCTCGACACCCTGGCCGTGGTCGAGCGGGGGATCGACCTCGCCGACCTCGACCGGGTCGTGCCCATGGAACCCGACGAGCTCCACCGCGCGCTCGAGCTGCTTCGCACGGCACGGCTGGTAAGCGAGTATCCGCAGGGGGCGGCGCTGCGCTACGAGGTCGCCCACCCCATCCTCGCCGACACCATCTACCAGGACATCAGCGCCATGCGCCGCCGCACGCTGCACCGAGCGGTCGCCCGCGCCCTGCTGGACGCGGGCCGGCTCGGCTCCGCGGCAGGGCATTACGCTCATGCTGCCGAGCGCGGCGACGACGAGGCCGTCGACGCGCTTTGCAGGGCAGCCTGGAGCAGGCGCGCGCCACCTACGGGGACGGCTCGATATTCGTGTGGAGCTGCTGGCACTCCTGGACCGCCGGCTTCCTCGCCTGGTGGGACGACGACCCCGAACGTGGACTCGAGGAACTCGACCGTGCCGCCGCCCAACTGCGCCGCATCGGCGCATCGGCCATCGAGGCGCTTGTGCTCGTCGACACCGCCGAAGTGGCGGTGGCAGCAGGCGAGGTTACTCGCGCCGAGGCCGCTGCGTCGCGGCTCACAGAGATCGCGGGGACTGCAGGCGGCGCGCTGATCCCCTACCTGGCGCAGCTGGCCACCGCATGGAGCAGCCTGGCCACTGGCCGTCTCACCGAGGCCGCCGCCGCAGCCGAACGGGCAGCCGAGGGACTGTCGACCGGCGGATATGCGCTGCTCGGCGCCAGTGCCCTGGCAGTGCGCGGGCGTGCGCTCGAGCACGAGGATCGGCGCGAGGCGTTGGCAGTTCTCGCCGCGGCCGCGGAGACCTTCTCCGACTGCGGCGCGACCTGGCGCGGCGCCGCCGTGCTCACGAGGCTCAGCCGACTCGGGAGTCCAGGCCGGCGCGCCGCCGCCGCGTTGCACGGTCCCGGAGCGCTCACCGAGCGGGAACGCGACGTCGCCCGGCTGGCGGCCAAGGGCCTCACCGCGCGGGAGATCGCCAAACGACTGTTCATCGGCCGCCGAACCGTCGAATCCCACCTCGCCCACGCGTACCTGAAGCTCGGTGTCGCGTCCAAGCGTGAGCTCATCCGCCGGGCCGAGGAACTCGCACTCGAGAGTCCGTAGCAATGTCCGGACCCGCTACGGAACCGTCCACCGCCCCGCCCTCCTAGCGTCGACACCGCATCTCCATGACGAGGAGGCCGGATCATGTCACTTCACGAGGAACTGGGCGGAGACGAGGCGATCACGATGGCGCTCGACCGCTTCTACGAGAAGGTCCTGGCCGACCCCGAGGTAAGCATCTACTTCGAGGACGTCGACGTCGACCGGGTCAAGCGTCACCAGCGCGCGTTCCTGGCCATGGCCTTCGGCGGGCCGGACACCTACCAGGGCCGGACCCTGGAAGCCGCGCACCGGTCAGCCCGCGAGCGAGGCCTCGACGAAGCTGGCTACGAGGTGTTCATGGGGCACTTCCACGACACACTGGCCGAGCTCGGCGTCGACGGTGACAAGATCGACGAGGTGATGGCGATCGCCCACACCGGCAAGGCCGACGTCCTCGCGCACTGACGCCGCTGCGGTTGGAGAAACCGCTGCGCCGAGTCGGTCGGCTCGGCTGCCCCGACTGTGGCGGCACCCGGCTCAGCGTGACGGCCCGCTCCTCGCGGATCGGCGGGACCGACATCGCCGACGCGTGCGCGATGCGCGATCCACGTCCAAGACGGGGATCACGATGACCTCCAGCGTCTAGTTCATGGTGTTCGCGATGCTCGACGGATACGCCGGTGAGGACGTTGCCGAGCCTGCGGCAACCGCCCCCCGCGGCCGGATCGCGGTAGCTCGCCGAACTGTTGTCAGTGAATGCACTATTGCAGCGACTGCATTCATTCGCTATCGTGCCATCCATGGACCAGGCGCTGGGGCTGAGGGCCCGCAAGCGGCAACGCACACACCGAGCACTCGAGGACGCCGCACTGCGGCTGTTCGCCGAGGCGGGGTTCGAGGCGACCACGGTGGAACAGATCGCCGCGGAAGCGGACGTCTCCCCGCGTACCTTCTTCCATCACTTCGCGTCCAAGGAGGACGTGGTCCACGGCGACTACGAGGCGCGCCTCAGCCGCCTCACCGAGGGGCTTGGGGACCGTCCGCCGCATGAGTCTGCCGCGACGGCGGTCCGCAACGCCCTGCTCGAGGTGGCAGCGGACTACACCGCCGAGTGGGAGCGACTGCTCCTCCGCGCCCGGCTCACGGCAGGGAACCCGTCCGTGCTCGCCCGCAGCCTGGCGCTGCAGCACCAATGGGAGGAGGTCGTCGCTGGTGCGGTCGCCGACCGGCTGCAGGTGGACGTCGCCGCCGACCCGCGTCCGCGCCTCCTCGCGGCCGCGACCCTGAGCGCCATGCGCGTCGCCCAGCGACGCTGGCTCGAGACCGGGGGCGCCACGCCCCTCCCGACCCTCCTCGTCGAGCACCTCGACCTGTTGGAACGGGGGCTGCGCGGCTTCGATGCCGAGGACGCGCCCGCTGCTCCGACAGGCGAGGCGCCCGACGTCACGCGGCCGGGTCCGGCGGCGACCCGAGCGGACCCCGGTGACCAGATCGCGGACGGGGACCACGACGGCAAGGAGTGACCCATGGACACCGCACCAGAACACGCGCCTGCCGCTTTGCGCTTCACCCCGTTCCACGTGGCGGGCTACCTGTTCCTGGTGGCCGGCCTGCTGCTGGCGGTCCACCAGGGTCTGCAGTCCTTCGATGCCGTGCCGCCGGCGCCGTGGGTCCGGTGGAGCCACATCCACTTCGTGACCGTGGGGGCGTTCACCCAACTCGTGTTCGGGATGCTCCCGCAGCTGGCCGCGCGCCGGCTCCGGGTCGCGGCCCCTTCGCGCCGCACGATGTGGGCGGGGTTCATCACGCTGAACGGCGGGTTCGTCGCGGCGTGGGTCGGGAGAGCCTTCGGTCCGACGTGGCTGTACGACGCGGGGCTCGTGGTCGTGTGGCTGACCGCCGCCGGCCTGTTCGCCCTCGTCGTGGCCTTCCTCCGGCAGGCCGACCGCTCGATGGCCCGCGACGTGACGGTCGGCCTGTACCTCATCGCGCCGCTCATGCTCCTGGTGGGGCTCGCGTTCGCCTTCTCGCTGTACACGAGCACGTTCGCGATCGACGTGCCGGGCGGCTGGTGGGGCCTGCGGGAGGGCCACGTGCACGCCAACGCCTGGGGATTC
This sequence comes from Nitriliruptorales bacterium, assembly GCA_007119035.1. Classification (GTDB taxonomy): domain Bacteria; phylum Actinomycetota; class Nitriliruptoria; order Euzebyales; family Egibacteraceae; genus SKQL01. The sequence continues at coordinate 23,365 of SKQL01000013.1, forward strand.
CTCGGGCTGGCCGCGATCGGGACCTTCTACGACGTGCTCCCTCGGATGGTGGAAGCGCCGCTGCACAGCCGCCGGCTCAGGAGCTGGTCGTTCTGGCTCCTCGCCGCCGGCATCGGCCCGCTGGCGTTCGGTCCGGTGCTGGGGATGGGGCGGGCCGTGACCGGCACCGGCCTCGTCCTGTTCGCCAGCGGGTACCTGCTCTACGTCTACAACCTCGTGCGGACGTACCGCGCCGGGTCGCGCTCGGGGCTCGCCCTGTCGGTGCTGGTCGCGCAGGCCTGGATCCTCGGTCCCGCCGGGTTCGCACCCTTCATCCTCTTCGGCGTCCCCCTCGGCATCCCCGAGCGCTGGATCGAGATGGGGGCCCTGCACTTCTTCTTCATGGGCTGGGCGCTGCCCGTCGCCCTCGCGGGCCTCGCGCTGTACTCCCGGAACCTGCCCCCGGCACGCCGCCAGGGCCCTGCGCCCCCCGATCCGTGCGGACTCCTGCCGTACGGGAAGGTTCCGGGGTCGGTGGTCAATGGCTGGATGGTCGCCGTCTGGAACGTCGCCGTGCTCGTCGCCGGCGTCTCCTTCCTCTACCAGGACGCCGGGTGGTCGCCATCCGCGATGGCCACCGGGTTCACGGCTCTCACCGTCCTGTGGGCTCACCATCTCGTGCGGATCGCCCAGCAGCGCCGGCTCGCCGTGACCCAGCCGGCGGTCGCGACCTGAGCGGGTGGCCAGCCGCCGCATCCTCAGCGCGGGTGAGCCGACGAGCAACCCACGCCCCAGCATCCCGCTCGCCGGCGCCCTGACCCCGGATCCACGCCCCCTCGACGACCGGCTCACGGTCTACAACGCCAGCTGCTCGAAGGGTTGCCGCAGACTTCGATCCGGGTCAGCGCACGTCCGCGGGAAGCTCGGACGATCGGACGTCGAAGGAGATCTCGGGTGGATCCTGCATGGAGTTGTGGACCAGGCAGTGCTCGAGAGCGTCGCGGAAGTCATCGTCAAGTTCGGCGGGGATCTGCGGGGCGTCGACCTGGATCTCCACGCGTTGCAGGCGCTCGGATCCCAGGTCCGCCCACCAGGTAGCCTCGGCGTCGACGTGGTCGGGCAGTTCATGCCGTTTGCAGAACGTGTGTCCGTAATGCGCCACGCACGCCACCAGGGACGTCACCAGCAGCTCGGTGGCCGTCGGCCCGGCGTCCTCGCCGCCGCTGCCGCGAGGCTGGTCCACGATCACCTCGTGGTCGCGGACCCGCGCCGAGAACCGGTGCCCACCCTGGTGCGCGACCCGGATGGGTCGTCCACGGATGACCAGCTTTGCCTTCTTCTGCACCATCGCGTCCTCCGTTCCGTGACGGTTCCCACGGCGTCCGCCGCCAGCGTCGAGCCCATCGTGCCCAGCGGTGGACACCGGCGACACGCCGAAGGGCTCGGAATCGCCGGGACCCTCGGTCCAGGGGTCGGGCCGAACCGGGCCGCGGCAGCGCCCCCCGGTAGATCACTCGACGAGTGATCGAGGTGCGTGGCTGCTGCCCTTCGCTGCGGAACTCCCCATACATCGCCGCCCTCGATCATGCCGGACTCACCGTGCCTCCCGAGTCTGGTCGCAAGGCCGGTTCTCGCCGAGGCGCCTGGGCTGCAGCGAGACGGGCACGCGGGACCCGCGGGGATCGGCTGTGTCGGCGGAGGGACTCATCACCGCCTGCGCGGGAGCAGCTCGGCGGATCGCCTCGCTCATCGCTGCCCCTTGGGTCGCCCCGGACCTTGGCTCACATGATGCTGTCGCGTTCGTGGCGCCAGGCTGTAAAGTGCTGCACGCTCGCGTGTCGACGGCCGTGGGACCGGTCCGCGCGGGCACGGTCATGCCGTCCCACCAAGGAGTAGCTTCATGCCAAATCTTGTCCTCCCCGCCCACGATGCGCGTCGCGCGCGGCGAACGGCCGTTGTCGCGTGTGTGATCGCGCTCCTCGCTGCGGCCACGTGGCTGGCCGCCCCGACCGGATCGGCCGACGCCCAGGAGCCCGAGGCCGCGTGGCCCCAGTACCTCGCCGATCAGGCCAACACCTGGCGGTCGGGTGCCAGCGGTCCCGGCGCCCCCGGCTACAAGTGGTTCGTCGACTACGACGAGATCGAGACGTCCGCCGCCGAGGACGGCTACTCGCTGTCAGCCGGCCGCCGAGGGCAGGGGATGCCGATCGCCTACGACGGCACGCTCGTGCTGCGTGCCCGTAACAACGACACCGGCTCCCGAGTGGTGATCGGTGTGGATGCCGACGACGGTTCGGTGCAGTGGGAGATCCCCGGCGTCTATAACTCCTTCGGATACTGCGAGCCG
>SKQL01000101.1 GCA_007119035.1 Nitriliruptorales bacterium
CCCGCGCGACGCAATGCCCGGGACATCACGAGGAACGCGCTGCGGTTGTGGACGTAGCCGTGCACGAGGATCACGGGGGTGCGCGCCGACTCCGCGTCCGCGGGCAGAGCCGCTCCGACCTTGTCCGCGTCCTGCCGGCTCGGAGGGGCGGAGGGCGTGAAGCCAGGGAAGATCCCCAACGGGTACGTGCTGAGGTGGAACGCCGACAGCCCCACCTCGCGGGCAAGGCCCGCGTAGGAGCGCGGACGCAGCCCGAAGCGCAGAGCTGCTCCCGCCTGGCGGCGCAGCGCGGTCACGGGATCATGTGGCTCTCTCGTTCGGTGCGGACCCATTCGGTGCCTGTCTCGTGGCCGCGGGCGTCCGCCTCGGCCTGTCCTCACCCACCAGTTTGCCCTAAGCGTACGCGCATACGTGCGTGCGCCGACTCCGGCGGTCGATCAGGGGTGCGGGCCCAGGCAAGGTCTGCAGAAAACTGCCGGCTCACGCGGCAACTTTCTACAAACCTCCGCTCTGAATGGGACAAGATAGGACAAGAAGGGTGCAAAGCGGGCGGGGTTACGAGGTCTGCGCGCACGAGGGTCGTTCGCCGGCGGAGGCGGGGGCAGGAGTGCCGACATCGGTCTCCGGGTCGACGTACAGGCGTCCGTCGTAGGCCTCCGCGCGCAGGGGCCGCAGCGACATGGTGCCGTCGCTTCGCGCGCGCCCCGACAGCTCCCACACGTCGCCTTCGTCGGATTCGAGGCGCGCGGAGCTCCGGCACCACTGCACTCCGGGGCCCGGGGCGGCGAAGGCCCGGACCCCACCGCCGCCCCGCACCACGAGCGCGTCAACGCCGTCGACGGCGACGGTCTCCGCCCCGCGGGGGTCGATCTCGGCGACCGCGGCGACTTCCCTGTACGGCTCGCCGGGCGGTCCCGTGGCGATGGCGACGTAGGCGATCCCGACCGCGAGCATGGCAAGCGCGGCCAGGGCCGACGCGACGATCCACCCGCGGCCGAGGGGCTCGCGGAGCACGATCTTGCGGGCGCGATGGGCCGCTCTCGGAGGGAGGTAGCCGCCCGGCCCGAACTCCGCGTCAGCGCCGCCATGGCCGAGTTCGTCCTCCCGGCTGGTCCTCGTCAACTCGACTGGCTCCTTCTCGGGTCATTTGGTCGGGGAAGCCGCTCCTCCGCTATGCTGCCAGGCGCTGACACTTGAGAGGAGGCTTGACATGGCAATCCGCGTACTGATTGCCAAGCCAGGCCTGGACGGTCACGACCGTGGTGCCAAGATAGTCGCACGCGCCCTCCGCGACGGCGGGATGGAGGTCGTGTACACGGGCTTGCACCAGACACCCGAGCAGATCGTCGAGGCGGCGCTGCAGGAAGACGTCGCGGTCGTCGGCCTCTCCATCCACTCCGGTGCCCACATGACGCTGTTCCCGAAGATCATCGATCTGCTCGAGCAGCGCGACGCGTCGGACATCGTCGTCTTCGGCGGCGGCATCGTGCCCTCCGAGGACGTCGAGGCACTCAAGAGCCGGGGAGTGGCGGAGATATTCACCCCCGGCACCCCAACCACCGAGATCGTCGACTGGGTACGGGCGAACGTGCCCGACCGCAACGGCACCGCCGAGTAGGCGGGTGCACCCCGTTCGACAGGAGCGAGGCACCTATGGACCTAATGGAGTACCAGGGCAAAGAGCTCTTCCGCCAGCACGGGGTACCGACCACGCCTCGAGGCGAGATCGCGGAGACCCCTCCGGAGGCGCGCTCACAGGCGGCGGCCATGGGAGTGCCGGTGATGGTCAAGGCACAGGTCCTCACGGGGGGGCGGGGCAAGGCGGGCGGCGTCAAGTACTGCGCGGACGCGGAAGCCGCGGAAGAGGCCGCGAAGGCCATCCTCGGGCTCGACATCAAGGGCCACCTCGTCAAGCGGGTCCTCGTCGAGCCAGCGAGCGACATCGCGGAGGAGTACTACCTCTCCGTCCTGCACGACCGGGTGAGCAAGGGCTACAAGGTCATCGCCTCGGTCGAGGGCGGCGTGGAGATAGAGGAGGTCAACCGGACCCAGCCGGAGAAGGTGGTCAAGGCCGACCTCGACCCCACCAAGCCATTCGGGCTCGAGCGCGCGCGGGTGATCATCAGCGAGGCCGCGTTCCCCGCCGAGGTGGTCGAGGAGTCGGCCGAGTTGCTCGTCAAGCTCTACGAGGGCTTCGTGGGAGCCGACGCCACGCTGTTCGAGGTCAACCCGCTCATCCGCACGGAGGACGGCTCCATCATCGCCCTCGACTCCAAGGTGACCATCGACGACTCCGCGCTGTTCCGCCATCCCGAGCTCGAGGGCTGGGGTGAGGTGGCCGGCGGCGACGACCTCGAGGTGGCCGCCCGCAAGCAGGGCCTGCAGTACGTGAAGCTCGACGGCGACATCGGGGTCATGGGAAACGGCGCGGGACTCGTCATGTCCACCCTCGACGTGGTCAACCAGGCGGGAGGGCATCCCGCCAACTTCCTCGACGCGGGCGGCGGCGCCTCCGCGGAGTCAATGGCTGCGGGCATCGCGTTCGTTCTGTCGGACCCAGACGTTGAGGCGATGCTCATCAACATCTTCGGCGGGATCACCCGCTGCGACGACGTGGCAAGGGGCGTGCTCGGTGCGATCGAGCAGATCGGCGAGCTCCGCCAGGACCTCGTCGTGCGCCTCGACGGGACCAACGCGGAGGAGGGCCGCCGCATCCTCGAGGAGGCCGACCATCCCAAGCTCGTGCCGGCCGCCAAGATGAACGAGGCAGCCGAGCAGGCCGTCGCACTCGCCAAAGACGCCTTAGGAGCAGAGCTTTGAGCATCCTCATCGACAAGAACACCCGTGTGGTCGTCCAGGGGACGGGTGCGCAGGGCACCTTCCACGCGTCGCGCAACCAGGCGTACGGCACGAACATCGTGGCGGGCACGCACCCGAAGAAGGGCGGCCAGCGGTGGGCGGAGCTCGACGTCCCCATCCGCTCGACGGTCGGGGAGGCGGTGGCCGAGGACGGAGCGAACACCTCGATGATCATGGTCCCCGGGCCGTTCACCAAGGACGCGATCCTCGAGGCCCACGAGGCGGGCATCGAGACGATCGTCTGCATCACCGAGGGCGTGCCCGTCCACGACATGGCCGTCGTCTACAACACCCTCTACCCGCGCCAGCCCGACGGCTCGTTCCAGCGCGAGGGGCGCCCGACGCTGATCGGCCCGAACTGCCCCGGCCTCATCTCACCGGGCAAGGCCAACGTCGGGATCATCCCGGGGGAGATCACCAAGCCGGGCAACGTGGGGCTCGTCTCCCGCTCGGGGACGTTGACGTACCAGATCATGCACGAGCTCAGCGTGGCGGGCATCGGCATCTCCACGTGCGTGGGGATCGGGGGAGACCCGATCATCGGGTCGAACTTCCTCGACATCATCCAGGGCTTCGCGGAGGATGAGGACACGGGCGCGATCGTGTTCGTCGGCGAGATCGGCGGCACGGAGGAGCAGAGGGTCGGCCGGTGGATCTCGGAGAACATCCCGCAGACGCCGGTCGTCGGCTACGTCGCGGGCTTCTCCGCGCCTCCCGGAAAGCAGATGGGCCATGCCGGCGCGATCGTCCGTGAGGGCGGGGAGGGCGGGGAGACCGCGGCGGACAAGAAGGCTGCCCTCGAGCAGATGGGCATAGCGGTCGGGACGAACCCCACCGAGACCGCGCAACGGATGATCGAGGCGCTCGGCCGGTGACGGCTCAGAGCGCAGGCTCTGAAGAGCAGGCCCTTTACAGCACGTAGCGCCAGATGGCGAGGTAGTGCGCGGTGCTCGCGGCGATCACGAGGAGGTGGAACACCTCGTGGAAGCCGAACCAGGCGGGGAACGGGTCCGGCCACCGGCGCGCGTAGACCACGCCCCCGACCGTGTAGAGCAGGCCGCCGATCATGATCAGGCCGGTGCCCTCCCAGGGCAGCGCGGTGAGGATCTGCGTGAACGGCAGCACGGTGAGCCAACCGACCGCCACGTAGCCGAGCGTGCCCACCCACCGTGGAGCCTGCAGGGGTGAGACGGCGATGCCCGCGCCGACGAGCCCGACGAGCCACGCGACCACGAGGCTCCACGTGCGCCAGCTGCCGTCCAGTGTGTGGAACGCGACGGGCGTGAACGTACCCACGATGAACAGCTGGATCATCGCCCCGTCGCATCGCGCGAGAATCGCGCGCACCCGGTCGTCCCACCTCCCGAGGTGGTAGACGCTCGACACCGTGTAGAGCCCGACCATGGTCCCTGCGAACGCCGCGACCGACATCCGGCTCGGCAACTCGTTGCTCGCCGTGGAGAGCAGCACCCAGGCCCCGAGCAGGGCGAGAGGCACGGCCAGGCCGTGGAAGAGGCCGCGCAAGCGGGGACGTCCGTCCGACCGGGCACCGGCTACGACACTCATCGGTGGCTCCTGGGACGACCGCCACCCCTGTCGGCACGGTCGTCGGTGTTGCGGATCTCGGGTATCAGCTCAGCTCCAAGTGTGGCATGGCTGCAACGGTATCGACTTGTCCGGCTGGGCGCTGGTCGGCATGATCAGCGGCCCGACCGGATCCGAGGAGGCAGTTCGTGGGCAAGCGCATCATCGTGCTCGCGTCCGGCGCGGGCTCGAACCTGGCTGCGCTCACCGCTGCGGACCTGGGGGGCCGCATCGTCGCGGTCGTCACCGATCGGGCCGACGCGGGCGCCTTGATGCGTGCGGAACAGGCGGGCATATCAGGAGATACCATACCCTACCCGGCGTTTCCCGACCGGGCGGCCTGGGCCCGCGCGCTGGAGGGAAACGTCGCGGAGCACGAGCCCGATCTCGTGGTGCTCGCGGGATTCATGCGCATCCTCCCACCCGAGTTCGTGACTCGCTGGCCCACGCTCAACGTCCATCCGTCACTGCTGCCCGCGTTTCCAGGGGCCCGGGCGGTCGAGGCCGCCCTCGCCTGGGGCGTCAAGGTCACGGGGTCGACGGTCCACCTCGTCGATGAGGAGGTCGACCACGGCCCGATCGTCCTCCAGGAAGCCGTCGCTGTCAGGCCCGACGACGACGCCGGGTCCCTGCACGAGCGCATCAAGACGGTCGAGCATCGGCTCCTGCCGCGCGCGGTGTCCCTCTTCTGCGCCGACCGCCTGCGGGTGGAAGGCCGCTACGTAAGGATTCTCCAATGACCGGCACCCACGAGTTCCTCCCCGTACGCCGTGCGCTCCTCAGCGTCTACGACAAGTCCGGGCTGCCCGAGCTCGCGCGCGGCCTCGCGCAAGGCGGTGTGGAGATCGTCTCCACCGGCACGACCGCGCAGGCGGTCCGCGACGCGGGCGTCGCGGTCACCGAGGTCAGCGAGGTGACGGGCTTCCCTGAGATCCTCGATGGCCGGGTGAAGACCCTGCACCCCGCCATCCACGCCGCCATCCTCGCGGACCGGTCCAAGGAGTCGCACCGCGCGGCTCTCGCGGAGCACGGCATCGAGCCCATCGATCTCGTGGTCGTCAACCTCTACCCGTTTCGGGACACCGTCGCCGATCCCGGGGTCACCGCTGACCGCGCCGTCGAGATGATCGACATCGGCGGGCCGACCATGGTCCGGGCGGCGGCGAAGAACCATGCCCACGTCGGGGTCGTCACCGACCCGGCCCGCTATCTCCCCCTGCTCGACGCTCTACGGGAGGACGGGGGGCTGTCGGCGGGGAGCCGCCGGGACATGGCCGCCGCCGCGTTCGCCCACACCGCGTCCTACGACGCGGACGTGCGGGACTGGCTGTACCGTGACGACCATTTCCCGCCGCGCTTCGGGCCCGTCTACACGAAGGCGCAGGACCTGCGCTACGGCGAGAACCCCCACCAGGCGGCGGCCTACTACGTCGAGCGCGGGGAGCCTTGGGGGCTCGGCTCGGCCCGGCAGCTGCAGGGCAAGGAGCTCTCGTACAACAACCTTCTCGACACCGACGCGGCATGGCTCGCCGCGAGCGACTTCGCGGAGCCCTGTGTCGCGATCATCAAGCACACCAATCCTGCGGGCCTCGCGCTCGGCCCGAGCCTCGCCGCGGCCTACCCGCGAGCGCTCGCGGGAGACCCGGTCAGCGCGTTCGGTGGGATCGTTGCGACGAACCGCGAGATCGACGCGCCGACCGCCCGCCAGATCCTCGAGGTGTTCACCGAGGTCGTGGTCGCGCCCGGCTTCACCGACGAGGCGCGCGAGCTGTTCGCGGGGAAGGCTTCCCTTCGCCTGCTGGAGGTCGCCTCGCCCGAGACGCCGCCGGGTGCCCGGGTGCTGCGCAGCGTGAGCGGGGGGGTTCTCGTCCAGGACCTCGACCACGGGAGCGTGGACCCCTCACGATGGACGGTCGCGACCGACGCGCAGCCCGACGAGACGTTGCTCGCCGAGCTCGGCTTCGCGTGGACCGCCGCCAAGCACACGAAGTCCAACGGCATCGTGCTCGCGGCAGACCGCGCCGTCGTGGGCGTGGGCGCTGGGCAGATGTCCCGGGTCGACAGTGTTCGCATAGCCGTGGAGAAGTCGGGAGGACGGGTCCGGGGAGCGGTCCTCGCAAGCGACGCGTTCTTCCCGTTCCGCGACGGTCCCGACCTCGCGCTCGAGGCAGGGGTGACAGCGATCGTGCAGCCTGGTGGCAGCAAGCGAGACGACGAGGTGATCGCGGCGTGCGACGAGCGGGGCGTTCCGATGCTGTTCACGGGGGAGCGCCACTTCAGGCACTGACCGTCGCCCTCGCGCTCGCGGTCGCGCTCTCCGCGTGTGCGTCGGAGGGGTGGGATCCTCCCGAGCCCGGTCCCCACGAGTCCTACGTCTCCCGGGTGCTGGCCGCGTTGGTGGACGCCCAGGAGGACGTGCTCGACCGCCTGGGCGCCGAGGGCGAGGTCACCTCGGACATCGTCGACGACCTGAATGCGATCTACACCGACGCAGAGGCGGAGCGTCGCGAGTCGGGTCTGCGCAACGTCGTCGATCGCGACGCGGTCGACGAGCGCATCGGCGACCGCAGCATCACCGTGCGCTCCCTGCCGGTCGCGAGGCACGACTGCGTGCTCGCCGAGGTCGACATCGACTTCCCCGGTCGGGGCCCCGACCCGCCCGACGAGGCGGTCACCGTGGTCGAGCTCGTCTACGACGGGGGCACCTCGGAGGCCAACCCGACCGGCTGGCGCATCGAGCGTGAGGAGCTGCTGCACAACGGTGCGGAGCCTGTCGGCTGCTGAGGTGCGGTGCGTGGCGCCCCGCCCCGCAGGGAACCAAACGGAGTAGCTCGGATTCGCCATCGGACGGCACGTCGACAGGAGACGCTCATGGCCGCTCTGCCACCGTATGACCCCTACGCTCGCCCTGAGCAGACCGACGATGCCACCGTGGAGGCGGTCGGCAAGGTCACCGAGGCCTTCGAATGGATCGAGAGGGCGCGGGGCAGGCTCTATGACTTCCACCAGCTGGTCGGGCACGCCGACGGCCTCCTGGGTGAGGCAGCGGACGCCCTCGATGCGGCGGGCCACGCGAAGCAGGCTCGAACGGTGCGTGACGAGGTCGTGGGCCGCAACGTGCTCGAGGGTCGTTGGACGTTCCAGGTCGTCGACGAGTTCGACGACCGGTACTGGGAGCCGTTCCGTGCAGTCGAGCGCGAGATCCGCGAGGACCTCACCGACGGCCGCCGCCACGTCTTCGAGGCGGAGATGAAGGAAGGCAGGCGCACCCGCGGCCATCCCGCCCACACCGCCCGGCCGACCTGAGGGGCGGAGGCCACCCGCCGGCTCCTCGGCCGTGGGCACGACACGGAAATGAACATCGACAGTGGCATGCTCGGGGTGTGAGCGAGGTCGCCGACCAGGATTCCGACGCCCGACCCCGGGTCGTGGCCGGCCTCCGCCTGCTCACGCGCGTGGGAAGCGGAGGCGAGGGGGAGGTATGGGAGGCCCGCACTCCCGACGGCGCGAGGCGCGCCCTCAAGCTCATCCGTCCCGAGTTCCTGCCCTCGGCGGACGAGCTCGCCCGGCGGGGGACGTACCTACGGCGCATCGATCATCCCGCGCTCGTGCGCGTGCACCGGAGCGGGCGCCTGCAGGGATCGAGTCTCGAGGGGTGGGGCTTCCTCGAGATGGACTTCGTCGATGGTCGCCCCCTCGGCGAGGCGCCCGCCGACCCCGAGGCGCTCGAGCGGCTCGCGCCGCTCGCGGATGGCCTCGATGCGCTCCACCGGGGTGAGTGGTCCGACGGCGTGCCCCTGGTGCACCGGGACGTCAAGCCGGCAAACCTCATCGCACGCCCCGACGGCGAGGTGGTGCTCGTCGACTGCTCGACGCTGCGGGGGACGGACTCGTCGCAACTCACCCGGATCGGCACCCCCGTGTTCGCCGCTCCCGAGGTGCTGACCGGGCGGATGGGGCCGCCCGCCGACGTCTACTCGTTCGCGGTGACCATCGTCGCTCTCGTGACAGGCGCTCGCGGGCCGGGGCTCGTGCGCCTGCTGGAGGAGCCGGCAGGCCTCGATCTCCCGGTGACGGTGGGTCGTGCGCTCTCGCCCGACCCCGCCGCCCGCCCCCGCTCGTGCCGTGCCGTGCTCGACGCGGGAACGGAGATCGACGTGGATCTCCTGCCGGCCCTTCCGTCGTTGGACGACTGGCCGGCCGACGCCGCCGAGCCGGAGCCCGCAGAGGGGCCGTGGGCAGCCCCGTTCCCGCAGGCGGAGGGTGAGCCGTGGCGGCCCGCCGAGGCGGGCGTGTGGGACCAACGCGCGCTGGAGCCCCCCCGCAGCCCCTCGCCGCTTCTCGCAGTGCTCGCCACCGTCTGCGGGCTCGTCTGGCTCGCCCTCGGGGGAG